>JASFWK010000024.1:0-23689 GCA_050049355.1 Anaerolineae bacterium
AGGAGAAGGCACCGGGGTCGTCAGCGCTCACCAGCACTAACCCGCCTCGGACGCCGGTGTAGGAGAGGGACATCAGGCTGTCTGCAGCGACGTTGACCCCTACATGTTTCATCGCTGCCAGCGCCCGTGCCCCGCCGAAGGCTGCGCCGGCGGCGGAGTCGAGCGCCACTTTCTCGTTGCTGGCCCACTCTGCCTTGAGGCCGGCGTACTGTGAGAGGGCCTCCAGTATCTCGGTCGATGGCGTTCCGGGATAGGCGGCGGCGTAGCTAACCCCCGCTTCCCAGGCTCCCAATGCGATGGCTTCGTTGCCGGAGAGTAATCTTTTCATCTAGGTTTCGTTCCTCCAAGTATGTGTCCAGGTGTTCTATAGGGTCATGTTGAGGAGACTTCGGGGGGCTCATCAGAGACACAAGCTGATGCGACACGTGTAGTCCAAGAGCATCATACTCTGGGAAAGCTCGGATGAGGACTTCCGAAATCTACTCACCTATTCGCCATGTAAGTGCATGTCGGCGAGTATGGCTAGGGCAGCCAACACCAGAGGGGCCTGGCGAAGTGCCGCCCCCTCGGCTTTCACGACGTAGTTGGCTCCAGCGGGGGGGCGGAGAACCTCACCTACCTTTTCTCCCCAACGGGAGCGAGCCTGACTTGCGAGCTTCTCGGGTATCTCTTCCTCTGATAGTTCTTCGTCCTCGATCGACTCCTCTTCTGTTGGCGGCTGGAAGACTTCGTAGAATCTCTCTCCGTATCGAGTTCCTCGCGCTGTGTACTCCTGGTCGCCGATCTGGATGGAGTAGGAAGGGAGCTGCAGGAGGATGCGGTTGACGAGCGTCCAGCGCTCCTCGATCATCGCACAGAGTTCCTCCTCCTCGCCAACCAGCAGCTTGAATTCTCTCGTCCACTGCCAGGGAGGGGAAGGGGAGGGCTCAATGCGGCCTACAGGGTGCTGCTCAGTGTCGAGAAGGGTGACCAAGCGGTTGGGATCGGGAAGGAAGATTCCAGTCGGCTCAGCCTCGTAGCAGACGTCCCCCGCGGCATCGGTGATCCGGTACCGGTAGGGTCGACCCTCGGAATACGTCAGTTTGTGGATCTCGTAGCTCATTCTCCGGCTGCCTTCCGAAGCAGCGCCTCGGCTGCCGCGCGGTCTATCTCACGGGCCTGGCCAGCGGACTTAGGCGGACCAACGATATCCTTCGCAACGAGGAGGTCCATGATGCGAGCAGACCGGGTATACCCAATGCGCAGCCGCCGCTGCATAAGGGAGATGGAGGCCCGGTCTTCAGCCAACAGAACCTCCAACGCGTCGGGCAGGAGATCGTCTTCGAACTCGATCTTGGGCTTCTTCTCCTCCACCTCTCCCTGAAGCGTGAGCTGAACCGGCTTGACCGTTGCGGACTCGGCCGCGGGAGCGGTCTCTGGCCTCAGTTCCCGCCCTCCCTTCCAATAGCGCACGAGCCGGCGCAATTCCTCGCCCGATACGAAGGATCCCTGAAGTCGGATCGGATCGGCGGCGTCAGCGGGCATGAACAGCATGTCTCCCTGCCCCAGCAGTCGCTCCGCGCCCGGCGTATCCAGAATGACCCGGGAGTCCACCGATGATGCGACGGCGAAGGCAATGCGGGCGGGGAAGTTGGCTTTGATCAGCCCCGTCACCACGTCAACGCTGGGGCGCTGTGTGGCGATGATCAGGTGGATTCCCGTCGCGCGTGCCATCTGCGCCAAGCGACAGATTGCCCGCTCCGTCTCGTGCGGGGAGAGCATCATCAGGTCTGCCAACTCGTCCACCACGACCACGATGTAGGGCATCTTCTGCGCATCGGGCATCTGAGGCACGACTCGCTCGTTGTAGTCAACGATGTCCCGGGCACCGGCGTCGGCGAACCGCTTGTATCGCCCGTCCATCTCCCGCAGTACCCATTTCAGTGCACCTACTACCCGCTCCATCTCTACCACCACGGGCGCCAGAAGGTGAGGGATTCCGTTGTAGAGGGTCAGCTCCACTCGCTTGGGATCCACCAACAGCAGTTTCAGGTTGTCTGGCGTATTCTGAAGCAGCAGAGCAGCAAGGACGGCGTTGATGCAGACGGATTTGCCGGAACCGGTGGCACCAGCGATGAGCAGATGGGGCATGGTCGTCAGATCGGCTGTGTAGGCCTGACCGGAGACGTTCTGCCCGAGCCCCAGCCGCAGATGAGAGTTGATTTCCTCCCAGGCCTCGCTCTCGATGATATCACGCAGCGCGACCAGGGCCACTTCCCGGTTCGGCACCTCGATGCCGAGCAGGTTCTTCCCGGGGATGGGGGCCTGGATGCGAATGGTCTTAGCCGAGAGGGCCAATGCCAGATCGTCGGCCCGGGAGCTTATCTTGCTCACTTTGACTCGCCTTTGCTCCCCTCTCCTGTTGGGGATGACCAGAGGTTCTACCCCAAACTGGGTGATGATCGGGCCCTGGTTGATCTCCTTCACGGCAACCGGTGCACCCAGGCTGGCGAGGGTCTCCTCAATGGTGTGGGCTTGCTGCCGAGCGATCTCCTGATCGAGGTGCTGCTGGTCTCCTGGCTCGAGGATGGCGTCCACGCGGGGTAGCTGCCACGTCTGTTCTCCAATCAGGCGCGGGTGTATGGGCTGCTCCCCGGCGGTCTGCGGGGCGCGTTCGACCGATGGGGTGGGGCGGGCTGCGCGCGGCGATCGCTTTGATGGCGTAGGTCGCTCCTGCTCATCGGTTGGTCTTCTATCCCTGGCTTCGGGCTGCGGAGCTTTGGCGTTCACCGAGGGGCGGTGGGGGAGAAGGCTTAGAGGGCGCAGCCGCCTCCATAGGGCCAGCACGCCACGTGCGATGGATGCGGGGGAGACTCCAAAGGCGAAGAAGAGACCCAGCAGCCACACCGCTGTCAGGGCCAGTCCAGCTCCGGCCCTGCCGAGACCACGCTCCAGGAGCTTGCCGATGCCCGCTCCTAGATAGCCACCGCCGTAGCCTGCCTCAGCCGCTTGGTGGGAGTCCAGTCTGCTTAGCCAGACCACGGGGTAGTGAATGGTGGTCAGCATGGCTGTGAAGAGAAGCAGGGTTCCCACTACCTGCGTCGGCAGGGGGCGGGGGATGCGGTCACCGAAGCGACGCAGAACGAGGTAGAGGCCCACCGCGCCGACGAAGAATGGCACGATGTAGACGCCCCACCCGAAGATGCGGCTCAGTAAGCGTACCCAGGGACCAAGCAGGGCTCCCCGCTGGGTTGAAAGAAGCGCCAGAAGGGTGAGGGCAGACAACGCCAGCAGGAAGTAGCCCAGGATGTCCAGCTGGGTATCCCGACTGATCCGGATCAGCGCCTTGCGGAGTCGACTACGTTTCGCCATTTTGGTTGATGAACCTGCCGAGAGATCGTTTCTGATCTTTCCAATTTGGGACTGCCCCAATGAGGTTCTTCACAACCCCTCATCGTGCACGACCCTCTGCCAGGCCGGTGCTGGCGGTCGCAGGGTCTACTTTCATTATAGCATACCTGCTACCGCTCGCCACGTCAGAGGGTCCCCAATTCCCAAGGGCAAGGCCTGGGAGGCTGCTCCCTAGATGTGGATTGGCTCTCCGAACACTCCGTGGGCGGCCTCTGCCAATACCTCGTTGAGGGTGGGATGGGAGTGGACAGAGCGAGCGATCGCCTCTGGAGAGAGAGATGCGATGCGTGCCAGCACCAGTTCCGGCAGCAACTCAGTTACCTCTGGACCGACCAGGTGTGCGCCCAACAGCCTTCGGCTCTCTGCGTCGGCGATGAGTTTGGCGAAGCCGTCGTAGCTGCCCAGACCCAGCGCCTTGCCGTTGGCGCGGAAGGGGAACTTGCCCACCCGTACCTCGTATCCCTGCTCCCGGGCCTGGGCTTCGGTGAGGCCGAAGCTGGCCACTTGCGGCTGACAGTAGGTGCAGCGCGGGATGGCGTCGTAGTCGAGCGGCTCAGGTTCGAGCCCAGCGATCTCCTCGACAGCCAGAATCCCTTGGGCCGAGGCCACGTGGGCCAGGGGAAGTTTACCGGTCACGTCGCCGATGGCGTATATGGTGGGCTCAGTGGTGCGCATCCGCTCGTCCACTACCACTGTGCCCCTCTCCAGTCTTACACCGACCTCCTCCAGACCCACGCCCTCGATGTTGGGTCTCACACCGATTGCGATGAGGGCTCTCTCTGCTTCCAGGATCTCCCCCTCTTCGTCGCCTCTGGTCACCCGCACTCGCACCCCGTCGGCGGTCCGCTCCACGGCCTCGACGCGGGTCGACGTGATCGCCCGCACTCTACGTCGTTTGAAGGCCCGCTCTATCTCCGCGCTGACCTCCTCGTCCTCCAGCGGCAGCAGGCGAGGCAGCATCTCGACGACAGTGACCTGTGTACCGTAGGCCTGCCACACGTGGGCAAACTCCAACCCGATGGGGCCTGCGCCAACGATGACGACGGAGTTGGGTAGGTCCCTCATTTCCAACGCGCCGCGAGCGGTGAGGACTCTTTCCCCGTCAACCTCCACCCCGGGAATTGTCCGCGCACGTGCTCCAGTGGCGACGATGATGTGGTCGGCCTTCAGCCTGGCGCTGCCTCCCTCGTTGAGGTCTACGTGCACGGTTCCCGACTCGCTGATACGCCCAACGCCTTCTATGATCTCAATCTCGTTCTTGCGCATCAGCATCGCCACGCCCTTGACCATGCGGGCAACGACCTTCCGACTGCGATCAACGGCAGCCGAGTAGTCGGCCTGGAATCCCTCTACGGTGAAGCCGAAGGTCTTTCCCTCCCCCAGGAGCGAGATGACTTCCGCGTTGCGCAGGAGGGCTTTTGTGGGAATACAGCCCCAGTTGAGGCAGACCCCTCCTAGGTGCTCCTTCTCGACCAGAGCGACTTTGAGGTCCAGTTGGGCGGCGCGAATAGCGGCCACGTATCCGCCTGGGCCCGCACCGATGATGATCAGATCGTGAGATTTGTCAGCCATACAGTCTTCTCGGGATAGCCCGGACCATGAGCGACCAGAGAAGTGTACCACGAGGCCGGCGGGCGGGCAAATTCCCACGGGCTGGACCTGGACAACAGGAAGACGCATTGCGTGCCCGAAACTGCCCCCCCTTGTCCTTTGGGTCAACTCCTGTTGCATGGCGCTATTTTTGGTGCAGAGCACGCCAATGATGCATCTATAATTGGGGATCGAGTGGAAACTGCAGTCCTGCTCGACTTTGCGAGCCAACAAAATCGTGCTATACTTTGGCTTGTACGCATCTCTGTCTACTTATTTCTGGGGAAAGCGCGTGTACGAAGAAGATGCGCCGCCGGGAGAGGCGTGGGTCCGCCGTGTCGAGAGGGCGGGGTTGACGCCTGTGGTTATCCCTCTGCTGGAGGTTGCCCGTGCACTCGGGTTCCTGGCGGGTCAAGCCCTTCTGCTTGGCGAACCACTTGTGGCGGGGACCACGACGCAGGGCACCCTGCGGGGGATGGCCGAGTGGTTGGCGGATCCCGATCAGGTCGATCGATTGCTGAGACGGTTTGAGACAGGGATAGCCGTGAGAGAAGGACGGAGAGAATGATGGTCATCCCACAGGTCACTTCTGGAGGCCTGACATCGTTCCTGGTACTGATTGCCGCGCTTGCCCTGTTGCTCCTCTTTGCGGCGCGTGCGCGGAGGGGCCGTCGCCCGCACGTCCGTCCCCTACCTGCCTTCGACCAGTTGCCATCTGAGCTAGGCAAGGGCGCTGAGGCAGGGGCGCCGCTCCACCTTGGCCTGGGGTCTGGTGGTGTGGGAGGAAACCAGACGCTGACGTCGCTGGGCGGTCTTGAGGTACTGGCAGGGTTCGCCGACGCTGCCGTAGCCTATGGAGTCCCACCGGTGGTGACGGTGGGCGATCCTACCCTTTTGCCCCTGGCGCAGGACATCGTCAGGCGGGCCTCCATCCGACGGGGAGTTCCCGAGCGATACGACCCGACCACTGTCCGCTTCATAGCCTCGTCACCCTATGTTTACGCCTTGGGTGCGTCCGACGTGATGGGCCAGGAGCGGGTGATAGCGAATGTCCTTGTCGGTTCGTTTGGTGAGGAGGTGGCACTGCTGACGCATGGAGGGGAGGAGCGTGCTATGACCCAGATGGCAGCCGCCGATCGACTGCGCGCCCTGGGTGTGCTCTATCCCGCCGATGCGCTGCTGGCAGCTGGAGAGGAGCTCTATGCCGGTGGTGCACGGCTGACAGGTCTCCCCCGGTACCTGGCCAGCCTGAGTACGCAGGACGTTCTGCGCTTCTTGCTGGTTCTGGTCATCCTGTTGAGGGTCTTGGGAGTATTCTAGGACAAGCTTGATGCAGGTTCTCATAAGACGTATTCTTCCCACGGCCATAGCCATCGGCGCTGGTGTAATTACACTGGCCGGCTACGTGATCCCGTACCCGGCGCTGGCTTATCTACGGGACCAGATGGTTCGCGGGGCGGTCGTTGTTGCGGCTTTCGCCTTCGTATTGGGCTTCTTCAATGTTCTCCGTGTCCACTTCGGACGACTTTCCGCCGGGAAGGAAGGCTGGCCGTACAGTCTGGTGCTTCTGGTGGCCGCGTTGGCTTCTCTTGGTTTCACCACGATCGGTCTTGTGGCAGAGCCGTTTCGAGTGTTGAGCGATTGGTGGTTCAACTATGTTCTCTCTCCCCTCCAGGCCAGCGCGGCTGCGCTGATCGTCTTTGCTTTGGGCTTGGCCGGGTTCCGGGTGATGCGCAGCCGTCGCAGCGCCGGAACGCTTCTCTTCCTGCTAACCGCCTTGATCGTCCTCCTGGGCACGGCGCCCTTGCCCGGCCCGCTGGGGGAGCGATTGGCGGAACTCAGGAGATGGTGGATAGAGGTGCCCGGGTTGGCGGGCATGCGTGGGTTGTTGATCGGCGTAGGGCTGGGGACTCTGGTGATGGGCCTGCGGGTCATCAGCGGACTCGAGCGACCTCACAGCGATCTGTAGGCTGAGACTCCGATGATCTACTGTCCGAAGTGTGGAACAGCTAACCGGGAAGGGAGCCGCTTCTGCAATGAGTGCGGCGCCCTCCTGCCGCATACGGGACTGTTCTGCCCGGATTGCGGTACGGTGAATCCAACGGGGACTGTCTTCTGTGATGAATGCGGTACGCGCCTCATACCGCACGCGTCGGAACCCGAGGAAGAAGGAATCGAAGAAGAGGGCTATGAGGAGCGCGAGCCTGTCAAGGGGCTCTCGCTGCCGACTATTCCCCTGGAGGAAGACGCTCCTGAAGAGGAAGAGGATTGGGTTTCTCAGCTGCGTGCCACCATGCCCGAGGGAGAAGAGCAGAAGGAAGAGGAGGGAGAAGAAGAGGTCCCCGCACGTGAGGAGGGTGGGAAACCGGTTGAACTACCCGACTGGCTGAAGGAGGGTGTCCTCTTTGGGGAAGACGCCGAGGCTGCGCCGGTCTCGCCGACCGAACCGCCGCTGGAGGAGGCTGAGGCTCCCGATTGGCTGGAGGAGATCAGAGCGGAGACACGGTTCCCTGAGCTCTCCCCCGAAGAGGCTGAAGTCCCTGAGCCGGTGGAGAAACCAGAGGTCGAGGCTCCTGACCGGCTGCGGGAGACGCCGTCTGCCTCATTCGACGAGGCTGCGGAGCGGGTAGAGGAGCCAGAGGACGCACCGCCATCGACTGAACCACCCCTGAAGGAGGCCGGTGTCCTCAAATGGTTGCCGGAGGCAGAGGCGGAACCGGCCGAGGAGGGGGCGGACGAGGAACCGGAGGAGGAAGAGGTTCCAGCGTTCGTCTCTGAGGAGGGCTTGCCCCCGGTAGAGCCAGGCGAGATACCCGAGTGGCTGACGCAGTTGAGGCCAGAGGAGGAGGAAGAGGAGGCAGCACCTGCACCGGCCCGCCCGGATACCCTTCTGGAGCCGGAATCCCTAGATTTGGAGGGTCTCGCCCCCGCTGAGATTCCCGAGTGGCTGGAGGAGCTTCGTCCCGGTCCTGGACCAGATGAGGCTGCCCTTGAGAGGGGCGTGGAGACCGAGGGGATGCTAAAAGGACTGCGCGGCACGCTCCCGGCCAGTCCGGTAGTCGCGGCGACTGGCAGGGTGGGAGTTGGCGCAGTGGCAGCGACCAGCGCCGCCAGCGTCGCTCGGGCGGAGCTGTTCCAGGAGTTGCTTGGTCGGCCGCCCGTGCCGGCCCGTCGGAAGGAGCGAAGAGAGGCGCGCCCGGCTCGCCGAGCGATCGAGCGGATTGTAGTTGGGGTGCTACTGCTGGCGGCGATCATCGCGCCGATGGCAGGGATTCACCTATACACTGGCGAAGGCTCGCCTGCTGGGAGCGGGCTCTCCTACGATGCGATTGAGGTATATGAGGTGATAGAGTCGCAGATCGGGCCCGACACTCCGACCCTGGTCGCCTTCGAGTACGGCATCTCCGAAGCGGAGGAGATGGATAGGGTGGCGGGGCCGATGATCCGTCATCTCCTGGGGCGAGGAGGGCGGTTAATCGTGGTGAGTACCGATCCGGAAGGTCCTGCGCTTGCCGAGAGGCTCATCTCGGAGCTGACCACGGCGGAGCAAGCGGTCCAGGTAGTCAACCTGGGTTACCAACCTGGAGGGACAACGGGTGTCCGGGAATTGCTGGCCAACCTGGCTGGCCGCTCCGAATATCGATCGGGGATCGCTGCCAGAGATTTGGCGGCGATGGAGGGAGTCACGTCTGCTCAAGACGTGGCCTTGATGGTCGTGCTTGCTGGGAAATCCACGGATCTCCGAGCGTGGGTGGAGCAGACCACAGCCGGCTATGCAGACCTGCCTGTTGTAGCGGGCATCAGCGCACGGGTTGAGCCAAGCTCGCGGCCGTACGTGGAGGGAACGACGCAGCTGCGGGGAATTGTGACCGGGCTGGCCGGTGCAGCCTCCTATGAGACAAGACTCGGGCCAGGGATTGGTTTGGCCTCCTTCTATCTTCGATCCCTGACCCTAGGCCACTTGGCAGTGGCGGGACTGATGGTACTCGGTGCGGCGATCTTCTTCTTGGGGGGGAAGAGCCTATGACACTGGACCTCTTCGGGGGGATGGTGGGGATGTTGCTGACGATTCTTATCCTCAGCTACTTCGTCGGTGATAATCCTCTCTATCGGCTGGCTCTTCACCTGTTGGTTGGCGCGAGCGTGGGCTATGCTGTCGCTGTAGTGACTTTCACCGTCATGACGCGTGCGGTGCTTCCGGCTTTCCAAGGCAGCGCCGCGCAGCACTACGGCTTGCTGGTGGCCGTGCTGCTGGGGGTGCTGCTCTTGTTCAAGGCCGTACCTCAGTGGGCGCCTTATGGCAACCTCTCTACCGCTTTTCTCCTGGGCGTGGGTGCAGCTGTGGCAGTGGGTGGTGCTCTGCTTGGGACGATCCTACCGCAGACAACTGCCACCGGTTCGCTTGCTGATTGGAGGCAATTGGGCTCGTCTGACCTGATCAACGGCCTTGTCGTGGCCGGTGGCACTATCTGTGCCTTATTGGCCTTCACGTTCACCGTCCGCAGGCAGCAGGGGCTGCGCGGCCTTTGGGGAGCTCTGATCGGCTTTGCTGGACGGATCGGCCGTGCTTTCCTGCTGGTTGCATTTGGGGCTGCGTTTGCTGGCGCCCTCACTGCCAGCTTGTCCGTCCTCATTGGCCGCGTCTACGCCCTCGTCGAGGGGGTGCAGAATCTGCTGCTTGTTTTCGGGGGGTAGTCTGAGCGAGCATGTCCATGGAACAGGGCCTCCGTTCGATTCTGGTCGCTGACTGCGGGACCGTGGTGACCAAGGCGGTGCTGCTCGACCGCGTAGAGGGTTCCTACCGCTTCGTCGCGCGGGGCGAAGCGGTGACGACTGCGGAGACTCCTTGGCACGACCTGGTCGCTGGGGTTCGGCACGCCATCGTGCAGGTCGAAGAGGTCACGGGCAAGACTTTTCTCGACGAGAGCGGCAGCCTGGTCGTTCCAGAAGAGAGCGGCGTTGGGGTAGACGCGTTCTTAGCGCTGGTCAGCGCGGCCCAACCGCTCGAGGTTGTTCTGGCTGGGCTGGTTGGGGGCCTGAGCCTGGCTGCCGCGGAGCGCGCGGTGATGGGTACGTATTCCATTGTCACTGGAACCCTGGGTCAGGACCCTGCGGTTGGCTGGCTGACAGAGGAGGAGCAGGTACGCATGATTGTGAGCCGCCAACCGGAGGTGATCTGCGTCGCAGGGGGAACGGATGGCGGAGCGACGACGCCTGTGTTGGAGCTCGTCGAGGCCGCCGCACTGGGCTGCTCCATGCTAGAGAAGGAGGAGCGGCCTCGAATTCTGTTTGCTGGTAACAAGCTCCTGCGTGAGCGCGTAGTAAAGCTGGTCGGCGGTCGGGCCGACGTGCGCCCCACCAGAAACGTTCAGCCCACTCTGGCCCTGGGGGCGGAGGACCTGGAGGGTGTACGTTCGGAGTTGGAGGAGCTCTACCGCCAGCGGAAGTTGCAGCAGCTGCCAGGGATCAATGTCATAAAGCGATGGAGCGCGCTGCCCGTTGTTCCTGCTGCGAAGGCGTTCTCCCGACTGGTCCAGTACCTGTGGTATCTTGAAAAAGCCCCGGGGAGAGGGACTCTTGGCGTCGACGTCGGCGCAGCTCACACCACCGTGGCCGCAGTGTTCGGAGGCCGTCTCTACTTGACTGTCCAGACCGGTCTGGGTGCGGCCTTTGCGGGAGAGCGACTGTTGAGGGAGCGAGACCCGCGTTTCCTGATCCGCTGGGTTCCCTCTTCGATGGGAGTGGATAGAGCGCGCGGGATGCTCATTAACCGGGAAGCCCGGCCATGGACCGTATCCCGGGAGCCAGAGGAATTGTGGCTGGATCAAGCCGTGGTGCGGGAGGCGATCCGCGAGACGTTGCGAACTGCCTGTCCCGGCTGGCAGCAAGATGGTGCGCAGCTCTACCCTCACCTGACGCCCTCACTGAGTCCGATCCTGCTCAGCGGGGGGATTCTGGCCGGCGCGCCTCGGCCGGCCCAGGCCGCATTGATCGCGCTGGATGCCATCGAACCCATCGGGATCAGTACTCTTCTGTTGGACGTGCATCGTCTGGCCCCGGCGCTGGGAGGGGTGGCCCGGCTGAAGCCTCTGGCCGCTGTGGAGACGTTGGATAATGGGGGAATCGTCAACTTGGCCACAGTGGTCGCCCCGGTCGGAACTGCCAGGAAGGGCGACGTGATCCTTCACGTCCGTATTCAGTACAAGGGGGGCGGTGCGTTCGAGATTGAGGTCCCGTATGGGTCGCTGGAGAGGCTCCCCTTGCAGCCGGGGCAGGAGGCCATCCTTGAGTTACGACCCCGGCAAGGTTTCGACGTAGGGATGGGAGGTCCTGGCAAGGGGGGGCGGAGGCGCGTGCGCGGCGGGCTAGTTGGGCTGATCATCGACGCGCGAGGGCGGCCGCTCCAGCTCCCTAGGGACCCCAAGAAGCGCCGAGTCCAACTGAAGCGGTGGCTGCGGGACGTAGGGGGATAAGTGTGAAGATCTATCCGCCGCAGACGATCGCAACTCCTCTGATGGTGATCAGGCGGAAGCGTGTGCTGCCTGCGCCTGGCGAGATCTTCGTGCGAGAAGGTGAGCAGGTGGAACCGGTGCAGGTGATAGGGCGAGCGATGGTGCCGACCGAGTTCCACATCGTCAACGTCGCTCGGAGTCTGAGGGTGACTGCTTCTGTGGCGTCGGAACGACTGAAGGTCGGACCGGGCCAGCAGGTCAAGCGCGGTCAGGTGCTGGCTGGTCGCTCGTGCCGCTCTCCGATCGGGGGAACCGTTACTGGCAGTGGCGGAGGGCGGGTTCTGATTGAGGCCCCGCCTCGGGAAGTGGAACTTCGCGCCAACCTGTACGGCGTTGTCTCTGAGGTCCTCCCTGGGCGGGGAGTGGTGATCCGGGCCACAGGGGCGCTGATCCAAGGCATCTGGGGAAACGGAAAGGAAGGAGCTGGTGTCCTTAGGGTCCTTGTTGAGGATCGCGAGGAGCCGCTGCGCCCTGAGATGGTTGACGCCTCCTGCCGGGGGACGGTTGTTGTGGGCGGGTCTCAAGTGGACCTCGAAGCGCTAGAGAGGGCGATCGAAATTCAAGTGCGAGGGATAATCAGTGGTGGCCTCTCTCCGGAACTACTTTCCGAGGCTGTGCGGGCACCACTTCCCATTATTGTCACTGAAGGGCTCGACGTTGTCCCGATGTGCTCTCGCATCTACCGGTTGTTGGCGGCGAACGACGGCCGGGAGGCGGTGCTGGATGCCCATTTCCAGAGCCAGTGGGGGGTGACCAGACCGGAGGTGATCGTCCCGCTCCAGGCGGAGCCCGATCCAGATGTGCCTCCGGATATGGAATCGCCACTTGAACTGGGGGACACGGTCCGCGTGACACGCGGGCCGCATCTGGGCGTGGTGGGCGACATCGTGGGGCTCTCGGCTTGGGTACCCACTCCCGCTGGCGATCGACTGCCAGCAGCCAGATTGGAGGCGGAGGACAACGGGGAAGACCTGCTAGTACCGCTGCTCAACCTCGAGGTTATGCGCTAGTCCTCCTTCGCTCGTATCTGATGGAGGAGATCGCCGAACAGGCAGGCGCAGGCGCGACCGGCCTCTTGAAGAGTGCTGGCTGGCGAAGGGATGAGGCAAGGAGGTAAACCATGGACATGGACCTGATGGACGAGTTCGAAGTAGAGGAGGAGATAGAGGAAGGCGACGAGCGGCAAAACCGCACCTTTGTTGTCCTGGTCGCCGTGATGAGTGGCTTGCTCCTCATTGGCATCATCGCCTTCTGCGCATGGGCCTTGACCTTCGGAGGGGATTACCTTGGCAGGGGGCAGGCAGCGGCGACAGCCACGCCGCTAGAGATCGCTGCTGGCACCGTGACGCCAACGGAAACCGAGGCCGAGACAGCGACGCCGACTGTGACACCAACCTCTGTTCCGACAGAGATGCCTTCCCCCACTGCGACGCTTGTTGCCGCGACCCCTGCCGAAACCGGCACGCCCCCGGCCGCGGCGGAGGTCACTCCCACTTCGGTCCCAACAGCGACGCCCACTCCATCGGTCGGCGAAGGACCGCCCGACACCGTCACTGAGACCGGAATCGGCGCATTCACGGCGGTGGTCGTGGCGGGTGGGCTCCTCATCCTGTTGGTGGCCGCCCGGCGGCTGCGGACCGCGCGATGAGTGTCGGCGCGGCCTCTGCGGCGTCCTGAAAGCGTGCTGTCGGACTCAACTTGCAGTAGAAGCTTCTGGACAAGCTAACGCGACGCCAACGTCGGACCGCAAGGTCCGGACGTTGGCGTCTCTTCACAGCAAGACCGGGGAAGGGGAGTCTGGGCAGATGATTCAGAACGTCCTGCCGCCGGTTTCCCGTCTAGTGCTTGATCACTGAGATTCTGATTTGCTGAAAGCTGCTCTTTACGCCTGTCTGCGAGGAGTTCGTATATCAAGATCCGTATGATCAAGTGCTAGTCGTTGGTATATACGTTCTCCTGCAATACCCCGATGAATGGCAGGTTGCGGTACTCCTCGGCGAAGTCCAGGCCGTAGCCGATAACGAACTTATCCGGAATCTCGAAACCCACGAAGTCGAGGGAGATGTCAATCTCTCGGCGGGAAGGCTTATTGAGAAGCGTGCAAATCCGTAGACTGGCCGGCAGGCGTGTCCTGAGGTTGCGCGTTATGTAGTCCAGCGTGCGACCCGTGTCGATGATGTCCTCCACGATGAGAACGTGTCGGCCTTCGATGTTGCGTTCCAGATCCAGCAGGATCCTGACCACGCCGCTGCTCACCGTTCCTGTGCCATAGGAGGAGACCTCCATGAAGTCCACCTCGTGTCGCATCTCCAGGTGGCGGGTCAAGTCGGCCAGGAACATGAATGCCCCTTTGAGGACGCAGATCAGAAGAGGCCTGTCTTCATCTGTGTAGGTCGCGTTGACCTCCCGTGCGAGTTCCGCAATCCGCGCCTGGAGCTCCTGCTCGGGGATCAGAATCTCAGCAACGTCATCGCGCAGTCCCATTCGCCTCCCTCTCTCTCGCTCCCTACTTCTGTCTGTATACCTCTTGCTTCAGTTCCGCAATGTAGGCCAACGTCCGGTACTGATCCGCGAAGTCCAGTCCGTACCCAACCACCCAGACATTCGGGATCTCAAACCCCAAGTAGTCTATAGGCACATCCACTCGGAGCTTGTCCGGCTTGCGCAGTAGGACGCATGTGCGTAGTGATGCCGGCTCTCGAGCCTGAAGGATGCGCAGCAGATAGTTCAGGGTGTTGCCGGTGTCCACAATGTCCTCAACGACGAGGATGTGCTGGCCGGTCACCGCTGCCCGGGTATCCATAATCAACCGCACCTCGCCGCCGCTCACTGCGCCTTTGTTGTAGCTCGAGAGGGCGATGAAGTCAACGTGGTGAGGCACCGTCAGGTGGCGGGCCAGGTCAGCCAGAAACATGAAGGCACCCTTCAGCACCCCAACCAGCACTATGTCGTTCGCTTCGGCATAGTCGGCGCTGATCTGGGCGGCCAATTCCTCCACACGTCGTTGGATCGTCCCTTCACTCAGGAGTACTCGCTCGATCGCTTCTGGAGTGCTAGCTTGGTGTCTATCGCTCATCGTCTGCCCCCTGCGAGTTCGTGACAGCGTCGGCATCTAGCCTCATACACTTCGTTGGCTCCTACCAAGATCACGGGATCGTGATAGGCCGCCGGGTGGCCATCAATGAGCCGCTGAGTGCGGCTGGCTGGCTCCCCACAGATCACGCAGATGGCCTGGAGTTTGCTCACCTTCTCTGCTCGGGCCATGAGGTGCGGCATCGGTCCGAAAGGTTCCCCCCGGAAGTCCATATCCAGACCGGCGACGATGACCCGCCTGCCTTGGTCGGCCAACTCCTCACAGAGGTTCACCAGATCAGCGTCGAAGAACTGCCCTTCGTCTACAGCAACGACCGTGGTATCTGGCTCTACCAACTCTCGTAGCTGGGCCGTGTTTCTCACCGGTGTCGCCTCTATCTGCATCCCGTTGTGCGACGCCACCTCTTCCTCGGCGTACCGAGCGTCCAAGCTATGTTTGAAGACCTGATCCTTCTGTCGCGCGATCCGCGCCCGGCGCACCCGTCGAATCAGCTCTTCTGTCTTCCCGCAGAACATGCCGCCGCAGATTACCTCTATCCATCCGCTCGTGGACACGCTACCTCCTCGCTTCTAAACAAAAAGGGGGCAGATGATACACGATCATCTGCCCCTCGGCTGCCGCTTTGCCTGTCACTCCTCGGCCGACTCTTCTTCCTCCGGAACTTCGTCGCCCGGGAGGGTGAAGCCGCGGGCACGGAGCGCCTTCTTCAGGGAGGCCAGTGACTTTAGGCCGAACCCGCGCAGGTTCATTAGTGCCTCGTCTCCCTCAGCCAGCCTGTCCAGCGCATCTTCAACAGTCTCAATGCCGGCCTCTTGCAGTACCCTCTCGGCGCGCGTGCGTAGTTCCAGCGCGCTGATGGGCTGATCTGGCGAACGCTCTTGCTCCTTACGGGTCTCTTCCTCGGCCAGAATCTCATCTCGTCGCCGCAACCGGCTCAAGAATCGCTCCACCTGCCCCTCACTGTCCACAATGCGCTGCTCGCCAGTGAAGAAGGGATGGCATTTGGAGCAGACGTCGGTTCGTACCACTGGGATTGTGGCTCCGACCGTCCAGCTGTTTCCACAGGAGCAGAGCACCTGTGCCTCCGGATAGTAGTCAGGATGGATGTCCGTTTTCACGATCGGCTATCTCCGCTCCGGGTGGACACTTACCTGCTTCCGCCCGCCGCGGATGGGCTCGAACCAGACGTATCCATCGGACAGGGCGAACAGCGTGTGATCCTTACCTACCCCTACGTTTCGCCCTGCCTTAATACGCGTCCCGCGCTGACGGATGATGATATGGCCCGCGCGGACTCGCTCGCCTCCGTACTTCTTCACGCCCAGGCGCTTACTACGGCTTTCCCTTCCATTTCGACTCGTACCACCGGCTTTCTTATGCGCCATCTTGACCTCCCACTACAGAACAATCTCATCCACTCGCAACCGAGTATAGGTCTGTCGATGGCCAAGCCGCCGCCGGTAGCGCTTCCTGGGACTGTATTTGAAGATCCGGATCTTCGGGCCCTTCTCCTGTGCCACGATCGTCGTCAGGACCTTTGCCCCGTCTACCAGCGGGGTGCCGATCTTCACTTCGTCATCATCAGCCACCAGCAAGACCTCGTCTAGCGTAAGCTGCTGCCCGGCCTCAACAGGGAGCTTCTCGACCAGAAGCTCGTCTCCCTCCTGAGCTCGGTATTGCCGTCCACCCGATCGAAATACAACGTACACGACTTTGCCTCCCAGAATCACGATACAGGCCGGGCCCACTGGGCCGGCCACGTCGAGTATTATAGGGCAGAACCACCAACTTGTCAACCGCCGAACCCTCAAAGCTCATCTGAACGTCGACCAAAGCACTGCCCTCAATCAAGGTACGATCTGCGTTCCTGTTTCTCCCTGCAGGGCACGGGCGATGTTCTCCGGATTGGTGATGATCGCCTTCTTGCCACCTGCCTCCAGAAACCAGATGATGGCCTGGATCTTGGGGAGCATGCTCCCTTTGGCGAAGTGGCCTTCCTCCATATACTGCTTGGCCTGAGCGACATTCATTACATCAATCGGTTCCTGATCGGGCGTGTTGAAGCTGAGATAGACTTTCTCCACGGCGGTAGAGATCAGGAAGAGGTCTGCCCCGATGGAGCGAGCCAGCAGGGAGGAGGCGTAGTCCTTGTCAATGACCGCCGCCACTCCTTGGAGATCACCGTCTTCGTTGCGGATGACAGGAATCCCCCCGCCCCCCACGGTGATGGTGATGATCCCAGCCCCAAGCAACTCACGCACGCTATCCAACTCGACGATCTCCTCAGGGAGGGGGGAGGGGACCACCCGTCGCCAGCCGCGACCGGCGTCCTCCACCACCGTCCATCCTTCCTCGGCGGCGCGCTCCTCGGCCTCGGCCTCCTCCATGAAGCTGCCGATGGGCTTGGTGGGGTTCTGGAATGCTGGATCGTCCTTGTTCACCCTCACTTGGGTGACCACTGTGGCGGCGGATTTCCCGATCCCTCGCCGCTTGAACTCGTTCTCGAGGTTCTGCTGGAGGTGGTAGCCGATGGCTCCCTGCGTATCGGCTCCGCAGGAATCGAGCGGTACTTCGTGCATCCCTGCCACCTTTGCCGCGATCTCCGAGCGGCGCAGGATGAAACCCACCTGGGGGCCGTTGCCGTGGCCGATAGCCACGTTCCAGCCTTGCTCGATCATGTCGGCAATGTGATAGCAGGTCTCCTTGGCGGCCTGGTACTGGTCTGGCACGGTGATGTGGTTCTCATCCTTGATGAGTGAGTTGCCGCCGATAGCTACGACGGCGATTCTCTTGGTCATAGTTGTGCTCCTTAGGGTTCGGAATTCGCGACTTCGGCGGTTCGCAGATTCACAGTTCGGGTATCCTCGGTTCGGGGAACCTCAGTCTGCGAGTCTACGAATCTCTACAGGTTTCCCATCGTCAACGCCATCAGCGCCTTCTGGACGTGCAGTCGGTTCTCGGCGACGTTGTATATGACGGAGCGTGGACCGGAGGCTACTTCGTCGGTCACCTCATTGCCCCGGTCAACTGGCATGGGGTGTGTGAAGATGGCATCGTCGGTGCGGGCCATACGCTCGGTGTTGGTGGTCCAGCCCTGGTACGCCACAGCCTTCTCTATCTCGGCCTGCTTCTGGAGTACGCCGTCTTGATACGCATCCGGACTGACCCAATTCCGAGAGTAGACGATGTGTGCTCCCTCGTAGCCGCTGTCGGGGTCGTGTGTGACCTCGAACTCGGTCCCGTGCTCGTCGCAGTTCTGCCTTGTCCAGTCGATGACTTGCGGTTCCAGGTCGTACCCCTCCGGGTAGGCCATTGTGACATGCATACCAAGACGCGAGGCGATAAGAAGCGCGGCCTGTACTGAGCACCAGGACCGGGCCAATGCCCCGGAGCCCCAGCTGAGGAGAAACCTCTTGCCCCGCAGAGCGGCATAGTTGGGGCGGCCGGGGCCCTCGCCGTACCATTCGGCCCAGCCCATCACATCGGCCAGACCCTGGCAGGGGTGGAAGCGGTCGTCCGCCATGTTGATGATGGGCGCGTCAGCCCACTTGGCGTACTCCAGCAACATCTCGTCGCCGGCGCCGTAGTAGGGGACCTTGTCCTCCAGAATGCGGATGCCGATACCGGCGGCGTAGCGGGCCATTACCTGGGCAGCATCCTCAATGGTCTCCCCGGCCTTCTTCTCTGTCTTGAAACGGCCCGCGGAGGGAGTCATGAACTGAGCATGCCCACCCAGTTCAGTGGCCGCTGCCTCGAAGGAGAGTCTCGTGCGCACAGACGGGTTGAAGAAGAACATCAGGAAAGTCTTGTGTTCCAGGATTGTCGTCCAGCGGTCGGAGAAGCGATCCCGCTTCATCTTGGCAGCGAGGTTGAGTACTGCCGTCAGTTCGTCAACCGACCAGTCTTGGGTGCAGATAAAATCTCGTCCGTAAAGATCCATCACCGTCTCCTTCGGGGTCCGTGGACTCGTAGGTTGTCAGAGCGGGTCTACCAGGTTGCGGCGCTCGACGGATGGCAGGCCACTCGCCGCCCCATAGGTGTCCCTGAGGGCTTGACTCGCGAATCGGCAGCGGCCGACCTCCTCCAATCCACGTCGCGTGTGGCCTGTTGAGTCTCTCTCCCCCTCCCTGTTCGAGGTTCGAGCCTAGGAACCACCCATCACGAGTGCCATTACTGCCTTCTGCACGTGCAGTCTGTTCTCCGCCTCGTCGAAGACGACGGAACGCCAGCCAGACTCGGGATCGGTGTTGTCGATGACCTCGTCCTCTACCTCCCAATCCCGGTCAGCGGGCAGACAGTGCATGTAGATGGCGTTGGGATCAGCCAGTGCCATATACTCCGGTGTGGCCTTCCAATCCATGTAGCGGTCGAAGATCTCCTGAGCCAGCTCTGGATCATCGTCCCCCACGGGAGGCTTGAACATCTCCACGGGCGCCCAGGCTTTGGGATAGAGGACGTGGGCATCTTCGGCTGCCTCCATAAAGTCGTCGGTCACCTCGAAGCTGGCTCCGTTCATCTCGGCGTACTTTTCGCAGGCGGCGATGACCTCCGGGTCGAGCGTCATCTCTGGCGGACGAGCCAACACGGTGTCGCAACCCATCAAGCTAGAGGCGATGATGGCGCTTTGGGGTACCGCTCGCGGCTTGTGGACGCTGGGGGAGTAGGCCCAGGACATGACGAACTTCACCCCATTGAACGTGCCGAACTTCTCACACACGGTGAGTACATCGGCCAGCGCCTGGAAGGGATGGTACATATCGTCCTCCATGTTCAGCACGGGGATGTCGGCCCAGTAGGCGAAGTTGTTGATGATCTCATTGGCCGCCCCATAATCCCAATCCACCGGGTCGCCATAGCAGCGAATCGCAAGCGCGTCGCCCATGCGAGAAAGCACACGCGCCACATCAGAGACACGCTCGGTGGAGTAGGCCACTTCCTGACCTGGGAGGGCTGGAGTGTAGATCTTGCCCGGCTCCAGGTAGTGCGCGTGTCCACCCAGCTGGGTCATGCCCCCCTCGAAAGAGTTGCGGGTGCGAAGGGACGTGTTGTAGAAGATCATGAACAGTGACTTGGCGCGCAGGATATGGTCGTGGACCTCCCCAATCGCGTGGCGTCGCTTCAGGTCGAGAGCGACGTCCAGGATGCTCTGAACTTCCTCTTTGCTCCACTCCAGCAGGGTTATGAAGTCACGTCCGCGAAAAGATTCAGTTTTCATTGCTTGCCTCCTGAAGGTTGTGTTAGGACAGAAAAAGCGCCGCGCCGGCTTAGGGTTGGTAGTCGTCAGGCCCAAGGCGGCCGGCGCAGGCATCATTGGGCATCGGCTGGGTGCTTCCAAGGTTTGGCCGGCGCCCGAATGTGGGTCTGCCGGGAGCGACCAGCCATCACGCAGAGTGCGGATTGCTGGCTCCGTTCCGGGCAGCTAGACGATTGAAGTCTGGCGTGGAGAGTATAGCCACTTTTCGGGAGGTTGTCAATTCGAGGCTGCAGATGTGGGATTCACTCGGAGGTTGTGGGGCAGGCAGGGCAATCTCCGATGGGTGTTTGGAGGGATGGTTGAAACCATATGCTCTGCCTCGCGAAACTACCCCTCCGTGGACACCCAGGTCAGTCAGTTCGACCTTGTGGTGAAGCGTTGACCAAACTGTGAACTGTCCCCATTGAGCTGTTCCAGTTCGCAATTGACTTGACACGGGTGACCGGCCTCCTATAATGGATTTGCTGCTCTTCCAGAGAGGTGTGGAGGAAAAGATCAGCCAGCTTCAGGCGGCTTCGATCCGGTGCGGCGCGAAGCCAGCCGGCGGCTCGGCGCCGGTCAGCGGATCGAGGCTCTCGGAGGCAAGGAGCCCAGATGATGAGCGGGAATGCACGTACGCCACAGGCTGTGCTTCAGCCACGATTGGAGATGATCAGCCGTCGCCTCGGCAGGTTGCTCAGCCTGCGTGCTGCCCTGTCACCCTTCCAGGCCTCTCTACGGGTCCTGGGAGAGAGGGCCCGGGAGCCCGATGGGCGGAGGCGCCTGCTGACCCTGTGGAGGCCATGCCAGCAGCGGCTAGATCTGTTGCTGGATGGGGCCCCGGGCAATTCAAGCTGGGCCGTCCGCTTGCGTCTGCTGCGGCACGAGATGGAAGACAGCCTCATTGATGATGTCTGTAACCCGATCGCATTGTCCGATCTGACGGACGCGCTCGACCAAGCCTGTGAGGCCATCCTGCTCCATGTACAGCGGGATCTGCGAGAGGTGGTCACGCGGCTGGGTGGGGGAGAACCTTAGAGCAGGGGGCTGCGATGAGTCAGATGTTCGAGGTGCTGCAAGATCGATACCGGGACCTGGTCAGCCAGAGCCTGGAGGGTCAAATGGATGGGGAGGGCGTGGAAGCCGTGCGTGGCTTCCTTAGCGACGCGCGACAGGCCGGGTCGGCCGTGGCCGATCCAGGCGAACGGGCTCAGTTGCGCGCTTACATGCATTTCCTGGCCACTCTCCTCCACGAGGCCGGAGAGGAGCCCGGGGAGATCGATCTCTTGCCTCTGGATCGAGAGCGGTGGCCCGCCCGCCCGCTTGCCGGCCGCACTGGCTCGACAACACCGGTCTGGTTCTGGATGTTGGCGGGGGCCGCTGCCCTTGTGGTCGTTGCGGGCCTGATGGTCGTTGGAGGCCTTTCGCTGGGTGCGGTCTCCCTGCAGCCCCCTGTACCCACTCAGCGTCCTCCCACTTCCACCGTGCCGCCTCCCAGCCCGACGCCTGCGCCGACTCTTACGCCAATGCCCACTCCTACCTTCACGCCCCGGCCGCCGACGCCTGTCTTCGGCGAACTGACCGTCGCCCTGGGGATGCTCAGTCCGACTGAGTTCTTTCTGACAGGGAACGAGTTTGATTGGAACACGAAGGCCGTATACGCTGTGTTTGACTACGCGGACGTGCGGGATGGGTCGTCGTGGTCTGTGGTATGGACCCGTGATGAAGAGGAAGTGGCGCGGGAGAATCATATCTGGGATGTGGAGCGGGAAGGCCGGTCGGGGACGCAATGGGTTGTTTACTTCAACCCCGACGGGACAGTCCTCCAGGGAGGGGATTACACGGTCTCCCTCTACGTTGACGGCGAGTTGGAGGCTGAGGCGTCCTTCCTGATCCGCTACTACGTTCCGCCCCAGTAGTTGCACACCTGTCAAGCTGAGTCAATCGGTGCTTCTCTCTTCACCACAGCGGGCGCAAACAGCGCCCCGCATGTGTTCTGAGGCTTGAGGATCTCACGGGCCGGCGATGATGAGCTTTCCGGCTTGGGTCCAGGATCGGGCCCTTCGGCGGCTCGAAGTTGGCCCGGTGATCGGCCTGCAGGGCCGACTTCGCAGGGCAGCAGGCGGTTTCAACCGCCCGGTTGTCCCAGATTCAAAGGTCCGAAGTTCACGCGTTCCCCTTGACAGATGGTGGGTGTGTGCTATGATAGAGCTGGCACCCAGGTTGGCCGGGCGGTCGCGCCTTGCCGCTCTAAAGGTCGGCTTCTTTGTCGCACAGGGCGTGCAAGGGGAGGAAAGTCCGGGCTCCACAGGGCACGGTGCTGGGCAAGACCCAGGCGGAGTAATCCGGCGGAAGAGGGCCACAGAAAAGCAGACAGCCGGGGCGGACTAGTCCGCCCCGGTGATGGTGAAAAGGTGGTGTAAGAGACCACCGGCGTTCGTGGTAACACGAGCGGCCAGGCAACCCCCACCGGGAGCAAGGCCAAGCAGGGGCAAAGCCCGCCTTTGCGCGGGCGCGGGCTGGCCCGGCCCGTCTGAGTCCCGGGTAGGCCGCTTGAGGCGGCGGGTAACCGTCGTCCCAGATAGATGACTGCCCATGACAGGACCCGGCTTATAGGCTGGCCTTGGTGCCACTGCGGCGCGCTCATAGAGACGCGCCGCTTCTGTGTATGATCAAGGGAGTGGCGGTCGCCCAAAGTTGAGCTGGGCGGCTATCTCTCCATGATCTCCCCTAGTCTCCACAGATCAAGATCGATGCTCTTCTGGAACGCTACTGCCTCTTCCAGCGGGCTCAACTCCAGCTGGCTTTCCACCCACCCGGCCATCATCCCGTATTGGCCGCCAATCAGCGCTCGGCTGGCTGCTGCGCCAAGGCGGGTCGCCAGCAGCCGGTCGAACGCAGAGGGTTTTCCCCCTCGTTGGATGTGACCCAGCACAGTCAGTCGAATCTCAAACCCCAGTTCCCCGTGCTGCTCCTTCAGGCGGTTCACCACTGCTTGGGCGCCTGGTTCCCATCCCTCAGCAGCGACAATGATGCAGTGGGCCTTCCCTCGCCGGTATGAGTCCCTGACGGTGCGGGCTATCTCTTCCATCGAGCTCTCAATCTCGGGAATGAGGATCAGCTCTGCTCCCCCCGCAAGCCCGCTGTACAGGGCAAGGTAGCCGGAGTTGCGGCCCATTGTCTCAATGAGGAAGGCTCGATGGTGAGAGGAGGCGGTGTCCTTGATGCGATCTATGGCATCCAGGATGGTGTTCAACGCCGTATCCACGCCGACGGCGATGTCGGTTCCGTTGACATCGTTGTCTATCGTTGCGGGGACTCCGACGACGGGGACACCCAAGTGATGCAGTTTCATCGCGCCGGTGAGGGAACCGTTGCCTCCAATGACTACCAGTCCGTCGATGTCCAACTGGTCGATGGTGCCCTTGCCCTCCCGTTGGGTCTTCTCCTCGTAGAAGGGACGATAGCGCGAGGTACCCAAGAAGGTACCTCCATGTCCCATGATCCCTCCCACCGCACGGCGGTCCAGCTCCACAACGTCGCCGGAGACCAGACCGGCATACCCTCGCTTCACACCGAGCACCTCCGCTCCCAGATGAATCGCCATACGGGTCACGGCACGGATGCAAGGATTCAGCCCCGGTCCATCTCCACCGCTCGTCATCACAGCGATTCGATTCATTGGGCCTCCCTCACAGCAGTTCTATACGGAAAGAGCATGTCGGGGGCAAGGCGTGAGCCAAACCCCCTCGCGGGATCTAGTAGAGGAACATAGGTTTGCCGTGGACGTGCATCACCTTTGGTCGATATTCCTCCACGTCGTACAACGCCCGTACATCCACTGTCTTGATGCCTAGAGTAGGCGAGAGG
>JASFWK010000002.1:0-67868 GCA_050049355.1 Anaerolineae bacterium
TTGCTCTTGGTCAGAAACCAAGGTTGGTCCAGGAAAAGTGACAAAAAGCGGTTGTGTCTTGCGTTGCCTCGCGGACTTGCTTGAGATTTTGACTTGCTTCGAAATCCCAGAATGAGGATTGGACGGAGTTCCAGCCCAGTGGCCCGGTACGCCCGGCACGCAGAGCCCACACTCGCCGGGCTCGTCCGCCTTCTGGTAGGGTCAGACCCGGCCTAACACCGGGCGCCCCAGACGGCAGGCTGGAATCGTGGTGCGCTGCCCTGCATGCTCATCGACCTGAGAGCTGTGACCTGTTTCAAGCGCCCATAGTGCGCCTGAGCAGCAAATGCGGCCGAAAGAGGAAGCACCGCCCCGTCCAGTCTCAACTCCTCACGAAGTTGCCTCAGGTCGGAAGTGCACGCCGAGGAAAAGTTGCGCACAGGCCAGGTGTGCGGTATAATGGCGATCTGCTGAGGAGGTTAGCATATGCCGCTTTATGAGTACGAGTGCGAGGTGTGTGGCGTAAGATTCGAGCGCAGACAGCATTTCTCAGATGATGCGGTGCACGTTTGCCCGGAGTGTGGTGGCGACGTTCACCGATTGATACAGCCCGTGGGAATCATCTTTAAGGGATCTGGATTCTACGTCACGGACAATCGGTCTCCTTCACCCACGACCAGCCCAGGCACCAAGTCCTCCGACGAGAAAGCCTCTTCGGAAAGCAGCGAATCTGAAGAATAGCGAGTGAACCCAAACAAAACGGGCACAGCTCCTAGCCGTGCCCGTCTTCGTGTATATGAGTCCGCTTCTACAACTGATAGCCTCCGTCGGCGGGAATGATCTTCTGCTGGTAGTCCGTGACGTGCTCAAGCAGCTGCGTCTTCAAGTCTCGCCAGCCCTCCGAGGCCAGTACTTCGCGCATAGTCTCCAGATCGCCGGCAATTGTGCCGGTGACAATCTGGGGCCAGTCGCCATAGGCAGTATACCAGACGTCGGTAGTCTGCAGTCCTAGGCCGGTCAAACCTGGCTCGAACGTCTCAACTATGAAGTCAAAGTACTCCCTCTCGTGGCCGGGAAGGATGTTCCATCCCATCAGCAGTTTGACCACGTCCTATTCCTCCTCCTGTGCGGTGTCTTCGGCTTGACGCTTGCGGAAACCGCGCGCCGCCAAGGCAGTCGCCCCCAGGGCCAAGCCCACACCGATGGCCGTCAATCCAAAGCCTGTGACCGGGAGGAGACCGGGACCGGTCGAGGGCAACACCGCCGGTGTGTGCGCAGGCACAGAACCAGCGGCCGTCTCGGTCGCCTGCGCCACAGCCCGAGCCGCTGTTGGCGGCGGGCGGCCGACAGTCACCGAGGCTGCCACCTGGGCAGCTGCGTGTTCGCGGTAGATGAGTGAGATTCGATTGTGAAGCGTGCCGGTGGGACCCTCCTGAGCCGCCTCTGCGATTAGCTTCACAGTGGCCGCATCTCCGGGCCCCAAATCGCCGATGAAGGCTGCACCGTAGCTTCCCTCGTGCATCGCATCCCCCCGGTCGGTTGTCACGTTTATCAGCGAAAGCCCTTCAGGGAGGAGGTCGGTCACCCACACGCCCGAGATCTTCGTCTGCAGTCGGTTCTCCACACGCACCGTGAAGTCCACCCGCTCGCCCGGCCGCACCCAGGTTGGATCCACCCGCACGGCGGGAACCAGCGGTGCGACCCCGTCTCCTGGTTCCCGATATGCCCCCAGGTTGACGACAGTGGTCCACCCCGGCACCGGGGCAAAGGGGATATCCGTCGTCAGGGGACGGAGATCACTCCCCTCCTCAACGATGAGGTTGAGCAGCCCCACCTCTGTGCCCAGGCGACCGAAGCCGTACTCACCATTGGCACTGGTGGACATCTCCACCGACCATCCGACACCGGAAAACTGGACCATCTGCCCAGGCTCGCCGACATTGCTCCCAACATTGATCACCCGCCCGCAGATGGACTCACAGACGAGCGGTTCGGGTGTGGGGGCGGAGACGGGAAGCGAAGTTGGGGCTGGAGGAGAAACGGCCGGTGAGGCGGTCAGCGTCGGCCGCGGCTGGGCCGCTGCAAGCCGAGGTGACCCGACCAGGCTGCTGACCAGGCCAAGCACCACCAGCCCAAAGCCCATTGCCGTCGTCCATCGAAGTCGCCGGGGAGGCATGTTCATGCTCTTCATCTTGAAACCCCCTACAGGGACATAGGCCTTGAGTGTACCGCAAAGTGCAGATCATGGCAAATGAGGCAACTTGCGGTTTTGTGCAGATCGCCTCAACCGAGGATGTTGCCGTGGGATGCGGCGCATCTATTCCTGATGGCCAGCACTGTCCGAGACTTCCGTCGGCCTGGTCACCTCTGCTCGTTCCATCTCCACTCCTCTTTCACGGGGGGGTATCCGGATCCCAGAGATTCTCTTCCGCACAATGCATTCCACTGAAACCCGTCGCAACGTGAGCCGATTGACCAAGCTCGAACAGACCGCACGGTGGGCGCTTGTGCAACAGAACAAGCAGGTTATAATCAAGCGGTCAGCACCGCCTGGGAGGTAAC
This sequence comes from Anaerolineae bacterium, assembly GCA_050049355.1. GTDB lineage: Bacteria > Chloroflexota > Anaerolineae > B4-G1 > DUEL01 > JASFWK01. The sequence continues at coordinate 2,542 of JASFWK010000002.1, forward strand.
GACATTGACAGCCATCGAAGTGAAGAGGCTGACCAAGACCTTCTTCGCCCGGGAGAAGCGGCCGGGAGTGGGAGGCAGCCTGCGTGCTCTCTTTCACCCGATCCGCCGCGAAACGCGAGCGGTGAAGGGAATCACCTTCGCGGTGGACGAAGGCGAGCGCATAGCCTTCATAGGCCCCAACGGCGCAGGCAAATCCACCACCATCAAGATGCTGGTCGGCATACTCCACCCCTCGTCTGGGCAAGCCTCGGTACTGGGCAAGGTCCCCTGGCAAGAGCGGCGGCGATTGGCCTACGAGATCGGCGCTGTCTTCGGGCAGAAGTCCCAGCTCTGGTATCACCTTCCCCCGGCAGACTCTTTCGACCTTCTGGCCCGCATCTATGAACTGGACAGGGCAGATTACCGCCGGCGGCTGGACTACCTGGTGCAGCTTTTCGAAATCGGCGAGTACCTGGACGCGCCTGTGCGGAAGCTGTCGCTGGGAGAGCGCATGCGCTGCGAGATCGCCGCCTCGCTCCTCCATGGCCCGCGCATACTCTTCCTGGATGAGCCGACCATCGGCCTGGACGTGGTGGTCAAGCAGCGCATCCGCGACCTGATCCTGGAGCTTAACCAGGAGGAGGGAGTCACAATATTCCTCACCTCCCATGACGCGGGCGACGTCGAGGTCCTCTGCAAGCGGGCGATGGTAATCAACCACGGGGAGGTGATCTACGACGGACGGATCTCCACCCTGAAGCGCGACTACATCCGCACCAAGACGATCTCGTTGAAACTGGGGGAGCCCTGGCGGGGATTCGACGACCCAGGCGTGCGGGTGCTGAAGCACAAAGGGTACGGGGTCAAGTTGAAGGTAGACACGGCTGTTGCACCCATTGAGGAAGTGGTGGGAAGGCTCCTTTCGCACTACGACATCGCGGATATCAACGTGGACAACCCGCCGATGGAGGAGATCATTGCACGCATCTACGAAGCAGAGGCACAGCCAGAAGGCAGGCAGATCGCATGATGCGCTACGCCTTCGTTCTCCGGACCGCTGCCCAGCGGCAGTTGACGTACCGAGCCGAGTTCGCCATGCGTGCCATCTCGATGGTCCTCTTCATGGGGGTCTTCATCGCCCTGTGGACAGCCGCATTTGGGGTCAGCGGCCGAGCGGAGCTCGCCGGGTATTCGCTGGTGGAGGTAGTATGGTATCTGGCGATGACCGAGACGATCACCCTTTCCACCTCGCGGATCTTTGTCGAGATCAGTGAGGCAGTCAAGACAGGCGACCTGGCCTACACGCTGACGCGCCCTCTGAGCTACCCTCTCTTCCAGGTCGCCAACTCGCTGGGCAACTCCGCTCCACGCTTCGTTCTGAATCTGCTGACGGCGGGCGCCGTGGTGTGGTTGAGTATGGGCCAGGCAGTGAGCAGCCTGCCGGCGCTGGCTGCTTTTCTAGTAATGGCCGCTCTTGCGCTGCTGCTGGACGCGCTTATGGCCGTCCTCATTGGCTTGCTGGCTTTCTGGATCGAGGAGGTCACGCCGGTCTTCTGGATCTATCAGAAGCTCCTCTTCACGGTTGGGGGGATGTTCCTCCCACTGGAGATGTTTCCCGACTGGCTGCGGCGGGCGGTCATGTGGCTGCCTTTCCAGTTCATCACGTACGCCCCAGCGCGCACCTTCGTCGCCTTCGAGCCCCAGTCCGCCCTGCGGGCGGCGATCGGACAGGTCGGTTATGTCGCTGGGCTAGCAGTGCTGATGGCACTCGTCTGGCGGCGGGCTCAACGGCGGCTCGTGGTGCACGGAGGGTAGGCAGTGAAGACGGCACGACTGGTGTTGGGCTACCTGCGGCACAACTTGATGTCCGCTATGGCCTACCGAGGCGCTTTCCTGATGCAGGTGGCTGGCATGATCCTCAATAACACGATGCTTCTCTTCTTCTGGTGGGTCCTCTTCAACCGGCTGCCCAACCTGCAGGGATGGGATCTGCGGGGCGTCATGATTCTCTATGCGATTGTGGCCTTCGGCTTTGGTGCAGCCAATGTGGTCTGCGGCAACGCCTTCAGGGTCGCTCAAGTCATCACCTCCGGCGATCTGGACTACTACCTTGCGCTCCCAGCCGATCCGCTGGTCCACCTGTTGGTCTCGCGGATGTCAATCTCCGCCTGGGGAGACATCCTCTTCGGTCTGGCGGTCTTCCTGACCGCCGCGTCGGACCGCTGGCAGGGCCTGCCAATGTTTCTGCTGGTGGGTCTGATCGCCGGTCTTATCCTGGTAGCCTTCAGCTCGCTGGTGGGATCGCTGGCCTTCTGGGTGGGCAACGCCGACAACCTGGCGACCCAGGCGATCAACGCGCTTATCACCTTCGGCCTATACCCAGTGGAGATCTTCCCCGGCCTGGTGCGAGTGCTGCTGTACACCCTGATCCCGGCCGCCTTCATTGGCTCCCTTCCGGCAGAGCTGCTGCGCGATTTCGACTGGAGAAGATTGGCAATGCTGACAGCTTTCGCTCTGGGTATGGTCGCGGCAGCGCGAGCGGTCTTCCATTGGGGGCTGCGTCGCTACGAATCCGGAAACCTAGTGAGAGTGCGAGGGTAAGGATGCGCCCGCGTAAGGAGAGGAATCTTGAGCGTTGCTCTAATGCGTCTCCTTGAATCCGCCCCAGCCCGGTACGATGTCGGCATTCGTCTGCTGACGCTAGGGGAGGTGGAGCGAGGCTACGATCGGCTGGCCAGCCGGATCGAGCCAGGCTGGCGGATACTGGACCTGGGGACGGGTACCGGTGCGCTCGCGCTACGCGCGGCGGCGCGAGAGGCCGAGGTGATTGCACTGGACGTGAACCCCGACATGCTGGAGCTGGCCCACCGCAAGGCCGAGGACGCTGGCCTGAGCGAGCGCATCACGTGGCGAGAGATGGGCGTGGCAGAGCTGGATGCCTTTGCTGATACTGCGTTCGACGCGATATGCTCCGGTCTATGCTTTTCGGAGCTGACCCCCGACGAGCGCCGCTATGCCCTGGGTCAGGCCCGACGGCTGCTCAGGCCTGGTGGATTGCTTCTGCTGGCCGATGAGGTCCGTCCGCCCCGGCTTGTGCCTCGTCTGGTGTACACAGCTTTGCGGGTTCCCTTGGCCGCCCTCACGTGGCTCCTCACCCAGACTACGAGCCACGCTGTGGACGACCTGCGCGGATTGATCGAGTCGGCGGGGTTTGAGGTCGAACGGGTGCGGACGGCTCTGCTGGGCTCCTGGGCGGAGATTGTGGCGCGGCGGCCAGAAGAAGCTTTGGGTTAGGAGGTCGTCTGGCAGTGTAGGGCCTGCTTGTAAGAACGAGAATCTGTGGTAGAATAGGCGTCAGAGAGTGGGAAATCCCACCTCCCGGCCGAGGTAGCTCAGCCTGGTAGAGCACCTGACTGAAAATCAGGGTGTCCCCAGTTCAAATCTGGGCCTCGGCACTCTGACCACTGACCCGCCTTTTTGGGCGGGTCCCTTTCATCTGTGGCCCCAGACGTCTGCCTCCTACCCGGAGTGAGACAACTCCAGCGGTGCTGACGAACTCAGGGTAGATCATGCACGCGCTGGAGGGCGTGATCGGCTCACCGTGGATCCTATCGAACGAGCGCAAGGGGCGGTGGGGAGGCGCGAGGAGAGCTACGGGGCTAATCCACGAGGCTACCCCCGGCTATCATGGCCATCAGGAGCACGTCGTCGCCCTCGTTCAGCGGTGTATCAAGCCGGTCATGGGGGACCCATTCCTCCCCGTTGACCAGTACCTGGACCACTGGGTCCAGCCCACCCTCCTCATCGAGGAGCGCTTGTCTGGCCTTGCGGCCATACCGTGCGATCAGATGCTCAATCAGATCACTGACCGTTTCTCCCGCGAACTCCACCTCCAGCTCTCGGCGGCCTATGGCCTGAGGCAGCACCGGCAGAAGGATCTTCAGATTCACCTTCATCTGGCTTCCCACATGGTGTCTACTGAACCGCCTTCCGTCGACTTCCCACCGCCAGTCCCTTCACCCTCCGTCCAACGCGATACTGCCGGCACCGAGGGCAGAGCGTCAGGAGTTCCTGGCTGGCTTCCCCGAGTGTCCGCTTCAGGTACTCTACAGCGTACGAGGGGCAGATATGCGCACTGCAGCCGCGGCAGAACGAGCCGTACTTCGCGCGTCCTGTTTCGACGGAGAGTCGGCGCGCCGCTCTGATGAAGTCACGAAACCGTACGCCGGCCGGGCACAGGTTGGTGCATAGATCGCAGGTCAGGCAGAGCCAGATCCCCGCGTGGCCCACCATCTCCAAGCCCAGCAAGGCTCGCCTGACTACCCCGCGCGCCGAATGCTCAGACGAGAAGCCATCCAGGATCTCTCTCATCGGGCAGGCGGCGACACACTTGCCGCACTCCACGCAAAGTGAGAGTCCATATCGGTCTACGAGTCGCTGTGTGGAATCCAACATCTGACGGTGCAGTCCTCTCTCAACTCACAGCGGCGTATTCAAGCAAGCACTCCTACGCGAAGAACGCCCGTGCGCCATCAATGATGAACTTGCCACTGAAGTATAGAAGAAGAACTCCGCATGCTGCAAAGACAACCTGCTGGAATCTCTTGCCGAAGAATCGCCCACCCCTGAAAGACAGGGCTGACAGAAAGTAGCCCCATAGGAAATCGCACAGCCAGTGAAGCAGCGCAAAGGCCAAGAAGCCCAACGCGCCAAAGCTGACAGAACGCAGAATCAGCGTGGCCCCCACAGTCGCCCACCAAACGATGAAGTATGGATTTGCCAGGCTCAGGACCATCCCAGCTACCAGCGGAGAACGGGCATACTTCCTTGAACTGACGTCAGCTTGCTTGATGTTGCGGAACATGTCAATGCTCATGAACAGTAGAAACAGTCCGCCTACACAAGCAATCGCTGCCTTCACGTGCAACTGGTCGAGCAAGTACCCCACCCCATAGAAGATGGACACCATCAGCGGGAACTCGACCACTCCGTGACCTATCGCAATCCATGCCCCTGCATGGGGGGACTCGCTTCCTTTCCCCACCGTCACGGCGGTGATGGGCCCGGGGGCCATGACGCCAGAGAGTGAGATGAGCACAGCGTCAAGAAGAAAGGCAAGAAGAGGCATACCTACTCTCTGTCCCGTTCCGCCGGAACACCTGATCCCGCTTCCGCCGCCCTCACGCCGCCTCTCGTATCTCGTCCACTGCCTCCGGGTTCACCAGCGCACTCAGGTCACCCGGCGGCTCCCCCAGATAGGCACTCCGAATGACCCGCCGCATCACCTTGGCGTTGCGCGTCTTGGGTATATCGTGTACGAAACGCACTGCCTTGGGCGCAAGTGGCTTCCCCAGCTCCTTCGCTACCCGACTCTCCAGTTCGTCTCGCAAGCTCTCGCCGGGTTCGAAGGTGGGCTGCAGCACGACGAAGCCCACCACTGCCTGTCCCTTGATCTCGTCGGGCACACCTATCGCCGCCGCCTCCGCGACCCCCGGATGGCTCACCAACACGTTCTCCACCTCTGCCGGCCCCACCCGCTTCCCGGCTACTTTGATCGTGTCATCCGAGCGGCCCAGGATGTAGTAGAGCCCATCCTCGTCGATCGCGGCGAAGTCGCCGTGGACCCACACGTCAGGAATTCGGCTCCAGTACGTCTCCAGATATCGCTGCGGGTCTTTCCAGAAGCCACGCGTCATGCCGATCCACGGCTGGCGCACCACCAGCTCTCCCACCTCTCCCCGCAGCGGATTGCCCTCTTCGTCCACAACATCGGCAGCCATGCCGGGAGGCGGCCCAGAGAACGCGCACGGCTTCAGCGGGCGAACCACGTTCCCCAGAACGATACCCCCGCTGATCTCGGTTCCTCCCGAATAGTTGATGATCGGCACCTGACCATGCCCAACAGTTTCGAAGAACCACCGCCAAGGGCCCGGGTTCCACGCCTCACCTGTCGAGCCCAGGATGCGCAGTGAACTCAGATCATGGCGCAGTACCGGCCCGTCGCCGTGGGGCATGATCGCTCGCACGAATGTGGGCGCGACTCCCAGGCAGGTCACGCTGTGCCGCTCCACCAGGGCCCACACCCGATCCACCTCCGGGTAGTCAGGCGCGCCGTCGTAGAGAAGCATAGTGGCTCCCAGAATCAGCACACCGAAAACCTCCCACGGGCCCATCATCCACCCCATGTCCGTCATCCAGAACATGGTGTCGAACTCCTGGATGTCGAATCCATGCGCCATGTCCTGTGCGCTCTTGATGGGAAAGCCACAGTGAGTGTGAACCGCTCCCTTGGGCCGGCCGGTGGTACCGCTGGTGTAGATGATCATGATCAGGTCTTCCGCGTCGGTGCGCTCGGTGACAGCCTCCGCTGGCTGGCCAGCAACGAAATCCTTCCACCAGACGTCACGTCCAGAGGACGCATCCATCGGCACGTCGAACCCTGCATGCCGATAGACGATCACCTTCTCAACCGACGGAACCTCAGCCAGCGCCTCATCGGCAACCGGCTTCATCCGTATGGGCTTCCCCCGCCTGAACATTCCATCAGCGGTGAAGATCGCTTTGGCCTCCGCATCGGCAAGCCGAGTCGCCACGGCACCGGGCCCATACCCAGAGAAGAGAGGCAGAATCACACCTCCGATCTTCGCAATCGCCAGCAGCGCAACCGCTATCTCCGGCACCATCGGCATATACAGACCGATGGCGTCCCCTTTCCCAAACCCGGCTTCTCGCAACGCCGAGGCCACCCGGTTGACCTCGCGGAAGAGGTCGCGATACGTCAGCAGCCGAACAGCCCCCCCCTCTCCCTCCCAGCGGATCGCAACCCTGTTCTGCGTCGGGGTGTCCATCCATTTGTCGAGGCAGTTGTGGACAATATTGAGCTTGCCCCCCACACACCAGTCGGGCCACTGGATACCACGCGATAGGTCCACAACCTGGGAATACGGTTCGTAGAACTCAATACCCAGATCCTCGAAAACTGCTTCCCAGAACCAGGCGATATCAGTGGTGGAACGCTCCATCAACTCTTCGAACGTGGCCAGGTCGTGCCGCCCCATGAATCGTCTGAGCCGGCTCCGCTGCAGGTGCTCCTCGCTGGGTCGCCAGACAACCGGCTGGTTGAACGGAAACTGTGCCTGTGATGCCATGGTCATCCTCCTTCTTCCACGTGACCTGACTCGCGGATCTCATCCTTCGCCCTGGCTAACCGCGATGCATACTCAATGACGCTTGCCTGCTGTGCCCGAGGGGCGATAGAACCCGGACGGCGGACACGCACCTCAGTCATCGCCTCCTCCGCCCCCCACCCCTGACTCACCAGGTAGCAGGCCAACATCGTCCCCGTACGGCCGTAGCCACCTGCGCAGTGCGCCAGCACCCCCCGCCTTTGAGCCAGCATCTCGTCCACGAATCTGACAAACTGATCGATTTGAGCCTGGCTCGGTGCGGTCTCGTCCGCGATGGGAATGTGCCGATAGGTGAAACCCCATGAGTCAATCCGGTGCAGCAGCAGCTTCTCCCGCCGCAGCGAACGCTCCGTCAGCGACACGATGGCTGCTATCCCTCGCTCCCGCAGCCAGGCCAGCTGCTGCTGGTGAATGGGGCGGCCGCTGCCCGCCAACCGTCCTTCGATCAACCAGCCGAAGTTCGCTATTCGCACGTCAGGTCCCCCATGACCTGGCGACGAACGACTTCCTCATCACTTCAGAGAGCCTCTGCCCGGCATCTCGCTTCTTCACCAGGTTCACCAAGGTGGCAGCCACAAACTGGAGGGCACCGGGATCACAGAAGCGGACGCAGACCGGATCCCCGTCGCACAAGTCGCACTTGATGACCTGCCGGGTCGCGGTGTCGATCCCCATCCCGCCGAACGGACAGGCGGTCACGCACAGCTTGCAGCCGATGCATAGGTCATAGGTCAGCGCCACCCGGCCCAGGACGGGATCACGGGACAGTGCGTCCTTGGGGCAGACGGCCACACAGGGCGCGTCCTCACACTGCTGGCACAACATCGGCAGTTCGAACCCCTCCCGCGGCCACTTTATGACGTGTATGCGGGAACGGCTGGGGCTGTTGACACCCGTGTGCTTAACCGAGCAGACCATCTCGCATAGCCGGCAGCCGGTACACCTCTCGTGGTTCACTATCAGTATCTTCTGCACGCCAGTCTCCTACAGCATATGGGACGGCTCGCCGTCCAGCCCCAGCTCTTCCACGGTCCCAGGTCGGGGCACACCGTTCTCATCCCAACCGTGGAGCTCGTAGTACTCCGCTATCATCTGCTTGAACTTCTCGCGGTCCAGCGCCTTGTCTCTCGCAATCGGCAGGCCTAGAGGAGTCGCCTCATCGAAGTATCGGTCCACCAGCCAGTCGTCCGCCCGCGTGAGCCCTTCCCGAATGTTGAACATCCGTTCGAGAGTGTAGCCCCGGTCGGCGATCTCCCAAATCTCCTCCGGTGGTAACTCCAGGCCGGTGTTGTAGTAGATCAGTTTGGAGAGTTCCTCGAAGCCGATCAGGTTGGGACTGAGGAAGATTGTGTGGAACTTGCAGATGCCGGCGGAGTCAATCGCCTGGTACATCATCTCCTGCCACTGGACCATGCGGGCCTTTCCCTCGTACGAGGCGTAGTCGGACGACAGCGGGCCATCGTACGGCTGGGGACCACCATATATATCGCGCAGCAGATGATCAGGCAGGTGGTAGAGGTCTATCGCCGGCCGGCTCCGCAGGTGATCGGAGCCTCGCGAGGCAGTGGCGATGCCCAATGCCAGCGACGGCGTGGGACGCTCGTCGGAATGCAGGTTGCTCAACCCCTTGACGTGAATGCAGTACTTCAGTGCGTCGTGACCGATCTTCTCGGCAGCCCGCAGCGGCCCCTCGGCCAGGACGTCGCCAAGCCCCTCGCGCTCGGCGATGCGCGTGACCATCTCGAGTACCGCCTCGTCGTTTCCCCACTCCAGCCTCAGACCATCGGTATCCGCGTCGGTCAGGATGCCCTTCTCATAGAGCTCCATCGCCCAGGCGATCATGCTTCCGGTCTCTATTGTGTCCATCCCGTAGGTGTTAACCAGGTGATTGCCGATCAAGATGGTCTCGAAGTTGTTGCAGCCGACCTCCATGCCGAAGGCACCCTGACTGGTGTATTCGGGTCCCTCGGCGTAGGTCCCGGCATAATCCCCGTCCCTGAGCAGGTACTTGTGTCGGCAGTGGATGATGCAGCCGTAGCACCCCTCCGTGCCCAGCGCATATTCCTCAATGTGTTCACATTCGATGTTCCCGCCTACCTGTTGGTTAAGTTGAAAGTTGCGGACGCGCACCAAGCCGGTGGTATTGGTGATCCCATAGATGAACATGGTGCCCCACTTCTGCATGATCTGGGCGAACTTCGTCCCGGCGATGTGCTTGAGAAGCTCTGCATTGTACTCCAGCGCCTCCTCGGGAAAGCGAATCTCAATGCCCATCGTGCCCCGGACGGCGATGGCCTTGAGGTTCTTGGAGCCCATCACCGCTCCCATCCCTGTCCGACCGGCGGCGTTCTTCATGCCGGTCATCACGGCAGCGAATCGTACCAAGTTCTCGCCGGCCACTCCGATGCACAGGGCCTTGATCTCGGGGTCGCCCAACTCCTCCTCGAGGAGCTCCTGCACTGTGGGGATATCCTCGCCCCAGAGGTGAGAAGCATCGCGGATCTCGATTTCGCCATCGTGGATCCAGAGGTAAACAGGACTGGCGGCCTTCCCCTTGATAACCACGTGGTCGAAGCCGGCGAAACGGAGTTCGGGACCGAAGAAGCCGCCCACGTTGGAGCTGCCGATGAAGCCAGTCAGCGGCGACCTGGCTCCCATGTGCGTCCGGGCCGCAGCCGAAGCCAGCGTGCCCACCAGCAGTCCGGCGCTGACCGTGAGGACGTTGTCCGGACCCAGCGGGTCAACGCCGGGCTCCAAGTGGTTATACAGCAGGTACGTATCCAGCCCCCGCCCACCCAAATACAGTTCCCGCATCTCGACGGGGATGGAGGCGGTCTCAACCTTGCCGCTGGAGAGGTCTACATACGCGATCCGGCGATCGAGCGCCATACGTCTCCCCTCTACTCCCGGGCCTGTTCGGTATCAGCCAGCATTCGCTCCCAGTTCTCCCAGACCGGCTTTCTGATCTTGGCTAGCTTGCCCACCCATGAGATGTACCACTCCCAGCCGCAGTTAGGACAGGTGGCCCTCTCCGCCTTCGGTGGGGGGCGAAAGCGGACAGAGCAGTAATGGCACCGTATCTCCCCAACACGTTTCTTCCTGTTCTTGGCAGCCTTAGTCTTCGCCGTCATCTTCCCCCCTCCCGCACGCCGCCTGTCAGACAGTGACTTTGAGGACTACCCCCGCGCCCGTATCGCCGGCGGCGCAGCCAACAAACAGGCCATGCCCTCCCCCCGTCAGGGTCAACTCTTCGATCATCTCAATGATCAGCCGGTGACCAGTGGGACCCTGTGGATGCCCCCAGATGAGGGACGAGCCGTAGTTATTCATCGTTTCCGGCTTCACCCCCATCTCGCGGCAGAAGTAGACGTCGTTCACCGCGAAGGGGTTATGGGTCTTGATCACCCGCACATCCCTGATGGAGATATCAGCTCGGGAAAGCGCCTGCTGCGCTGCCGGAACGATGGCCTTGGCCATGTACCCCTTCTCGGCCCGCCCTTCCCCGTAGGATAGAACCTGGATCTCGATCGCGGGATCGCGGCTCAGCTCCCGTGCCCTCTCCCGCGTGGTAACGATGATCCCACAGTTGCCATCGGCGGGGTAGGTCTGGGTGCCATAGGTAACTGTGCCCCCCTTGATGACCGGATTGAGCTTGGCCAAACCCGCATCCGTGGTGGGGAATACCCCCTCGTCGCCCTCGACAGTGGCCACGACCTTGCGTCCTCGCGCATCCTTCACCTCGATGGGCAGAGGCATGAAGCGACGCAGGAAGGCGGAGTCGTCCTTGAGCGCATCGCCATACTGCTCGTGGCGCAGAACCGTCATCTCGTCCTGCTCTTCCCTGGTGATACCTGCCTCCCTGGCAACATTCTCCGCCGTCTCGACCATGGCGTTCTTGGCAAAAGGATCGTATCCAAAGTTGTCCCAGACCCAGTCCTCCGCCTCGCCCTTGCCACCCGGCCCAAGCGGATTGGGGTAGTAGATGTGAGGGCCATTGCTGCATCGATCGGCGGTGATACTGAGCAGGACCCGATTCTCGCCGATCTCAACCTCACCTGCAGCGCTGGCGACCACCCGAGCTCCCGTCGCACAGGCCTGGCTGATGATGGGACCGGTGGCAGCCTCTGCTCCGATGAGGCCGGCCAACCAGGGCCCTCCGTAGAAGGCGTGCTTCTGCGGGATCGTCAGTCCCAGAAGGACGGAGTCAAAGACCTGGGCGGGGATCTCCCGCTCGTCAAGGGCTCGCCTGGTGATCTCCGCCGCGAACGGGACAGCGTTGAGGTGGGCGAAACTTCCCTGCCAGCGGCAGAACGGCGTACTCCAGTACCCCCCGTATGGGATGTAGGCCTTTTCGAAGAACATGGCATGAACCTCCTGGTCTACTCTAGTTTGCAGTCACCGGCAGCCAGACGGAGTGCCCTCTGCTCAACCCTGGCTGCAAGGGTCGGGATTGGGGCTGTCAGGGGGACACAGCGTCGACCAGCGACAAGATGGGCCACACTGCACCGGAGATGTCTTCCAGACGCTGAGAATCAAGCAGCACAGCAGACGTGGACTACCTCCTCCCCCTCAGCCTCCAACGCTGGCACCAGGACCTCCTCCTCAACGCCCTCCAGGCGAAAGACGAGATAGACGTGCTCTGGGGCCTCGCCCCGGAACACCGCTACGGAGCAGATGTTCGCTCCCAGCCCGGCGATCACTCCAGCCAGCCGGGCCAGCTCCCCTCGCACGTCAGGCACCCGCAGCGTGACGCGCAGCGAGGCCTCCTCGCCCCCCAGGACCTCTACGAACGTCTCGAAGATGTCGGTCTCTGTGATCATACCTATCAGCTTACCCTCACGCATAACGGGCAGGCAGCCGATTCTCTTCTCCACCATGCGTCGTGCTGCCTTCTCGAGGGGGGCATCCTCAGACACCGTAATGGGCGGGCTACTCATCACCTCCTTGACATGCAAGTTGGCCAACAGGTAGCTCGCCTCGAAGACGGTGAGGGTCGTGGCCGTTGAGGGCGAAGCATGTAGCAGGTCGGTCTGCGCCACGACGCCGATCAGTCTCCCCTCCTCACTTACCACCGGCAGGTGGCGAATCCCCTTCTCGTGGATGATACGGAAGGCCTCGGGAAAGGATGTGAAAGGAGTGACTGTCACTGGGTCAGGAGTCATACGATCTTTCACTAACATTGGAATCTCCTCTGTGCACAAATCAATCAGACGCAAACAGTGCCGCTCCAAACGCCCCCATCTCCTGTGGGTGGGGCGCGGCTTCCACGTTGATTCCCGCCCGGGCGCTCAAGAGCTCCGCCACGATGGGGTTGAACGCGACGACCCCGCCGGTCATGATCACGCGCCCAGCCAACGGGCCCATCTCCACAACTCGCTTGGCGACCGAGTCGAACAACCCCCTAAGAATGTTGTTCAGCCTCTCGCCAGCCCTAATCCGGTCCAGTACCTCAGTGGCGGTAAACACCGTGCAATAGCTCCCGATCTCGGCGGTCTCGCTAGCGGTCTGAGCCAGATCATTGAGCTCGTCGATCGGTATGTCCAACTTGTGGGCTATCTCCTCCAGGAAAGCTCCCGTGCCAGCAGCGCACTTGCGGTTCATCTTGAAACCGGTGCGTCTGCCCTGTGCATCCAGCCTGACGATCTTACTATCCTGGCCGCCTATGTCTACCACCGTGAGAGCCTGGGGAAAGTAGTGATAGCATCCACGACTGTGGCAAGCGATCTCGGTCTTGGTGTCCTGAGCAAAGGGCACACTCTTTCGCCCATAGCCCGTCGCCACGATGGTTTGGACGGCGCCTTGAGTGATCTCTGCCTGCTCCAGTGCTCCTTCAAATGCCGTCGTCGCCGCCAGGGCCAAGTCTGCACCAGAGCGCCGGACGAAACTCCCAAGTATCCTCCCGTCGCCATCGATGATCACAGCTTTGGTCGCCGTCGTCCCTACATCAATGCCGGCGAAGGCGGTTCTCCCAGTCATTCGCGATTGGTCACCTGTCAGCAGCTAGATCCCTGACTGTCGCCAGCACTTGATCACTGAGATTCTGATTTGTTGAAAGCTGCTCCCTACGCCTGCCTGCCAGGAGTTCGCATATCAGAATCCGTATGATCAAGTACTAGTGTTCCTCTGGTGCTCCCGACTCCATCTCCAGGCCCTTGACGAGTGCCGTGATGGCGAAGTTACACGGGGTCTGGACACCGAGGGCGCGGCCCCGCTCAACGATCTTGCCGTTGAGCCAGTCAATCTCGGTCGGGAGCTTCCGCAGAATGTCTTGATGCATGGAGGTCCTGTGGTATCCGGCCTTCTTCAGATACTGGATACCGTGCTCAAAGAACCCCTCATTCAGCGTCACTCCGTCGGCTTCAGCCACCGCGATCCCTTCTCGCATCAGCTCCTCAGCCAACATCTCCGTTTGCCCGAAGTCCATCATGTCCTTCATTGGCTTGCGCGTGAGAGCACACATTGCGCTAAGAGCAGCGTTGAGAATGACCTTCTCCCACTCGAACTTCTTGACGTTGGCGGCGAACTCAGTATCGAGTCCAGCGCCCGTCATGATCTGTGCCATTGTGCGGGCTAGCGGCTCGCTCTTGGGTGTCACAGGCCCGATGTAGTTGGGCGGGTTGAAGAACGACATCGCGACGTGCCCGTCTCCCATCTGACTGCCCGCAAAGTTCACCACGATGCGCAGAACACTGTCCGACCCGAACGTCTCGGCAAGGAACTCCTCGTTGTCGAGCCCGTTCTGGCAACTGATGAACTTGGTGCCAGGTCGTGTCACGCTCGCGAGCTCTGGGATGATCTGGGGCAGGACGGATGCCTTGGTGGAGATGATGATCGTGTCTACCTCGGGGAAGCCGGAAAGCTCAGAGATACCATACGCCACACGATCACACTCGGCGGTCATCTCCAAGACGCCCGTGATCGCAAGCCCCCTCTCCTTGATCGCGTCCAGATGGGGCTTTTGGATATCGCATAGTACCACATAGTGCCCGGCCTTGGCCAGATGTGCGCCCAGGATTCCACCGACCGGACCTACCCCGACAACAGCCATCTTGGGCTTCTTTGCCATACTCTCAGCCCCCTTTCTCCAGTCGCCAGTCGTCAGTTGCGGTGGTCTCGGGCCACGGGCCCCCGACTACCGGCCACCGGCCAATGTACCACCGTAGCGCTCACGCAGCGCCCGGTGCAAGACCTTTCCCGACCCCGTCCTCGGCATCTCCTCGTGGGACGTGAAGTGGACCGCCTTGGGCACCTTGTAGGAAGCCACCTTGCCTTTGCAGAAGGCGGTGATTTCATTCTCCCCGGGGGGACAGGCAGGGTCCTCGGGGACAACGACTGCTGTCACCGCCTCGCCCCACTTCGCGTGAGGCAAGCCAACGATCGCCACTTCCAAGACGCCAGGGTGGGAACCAATCACTTTCTCCACTTCGCTGGGATAGACGTGCTCGCCGCCAGTGATGATCAGGTTGTCTTTCCGATCCACAATCTCATAGAAGCCGTCCTCATCGCGCCTGGCCATGTCGCCGGCGCTGAACCACTCTCCCCTGAACGAGCTGGCGGTCTTCTCGGGCAGCTTGTAGTACTCGTCAAAGAGCATGGGCCCGCGGGAGTACAGCTCACCTACCTCCCCCACGCCCACCTCGTTCCCCTCCTCGTCCAGAACCTTGACGAAGTCTGTGCCCAGTGACTCGAAACCGATGGAGCCCAGCTTCCTCATCTGGTCCTCGGGCTTGAGCACAGTAACAATCCCTGCCTCCGTCGAGCCGTACGCCTCGTACAGCTCGACGCCTGGGAAGAAGTCCATTATCGCCAACTTCATGTCCTTCCTCGCCGGGGCTGAGGAGCAGAGCAGCTTCCTCACGGAGCCCACATCGCGCTTTCTCGCCTCTTCCGACACGTTCAAGATGAGGCTGTAGTGGGTCGGGATGAGCGAGATGAATGTGATCTTCTCCCTCTCTATGATCTCCAGGATCTCATCGGCGTCGAAGGATCGTGCTGGATGGATATAGGCACTTCCCCCGATGTACGTGAAGGTGAAGGTGAAGAAGGTGGAGTTGATGTGACACAGCGGCATGATGTTCAGACATACATCATGCTCGTTGAAGCCGAAGTCGACTGCGTTGATGAGATAGAAGGCAATGTGTGACTCGTGGGAGCGCACGACTCCCTTGGGCTTACCGGTGGTCCCCGACGTGTAGATCAGAATCCAGGTGTCCTCCGGCTCTACCTTCACCTCCGGCTCGCTCTCTGGAGCGCCGCGTATGAACTCTTCGTACGCCCTGTATCCCTCCGTCTCTTCACCTACGACGATGTAGTTGTCCGGCCCTATGTTTGTCAGCTTCGACCTTATGGCATCCACGGCTGGCGCAAACTCGTCGTGTACGATCAGTACCTCGGCATCTGAATTGCCAACTATGTACTCTACCTCTGAGCCGACCAAGCGGAAGTTGATGGGCACGATGACGAGTCCCGTTTTCGCCGTAGCCAGGTAGACCTCCACGATCTCGATGCTGTTCTCAAGGAGAACTGCGACCTTGTCTCCCTTGCTCAAGCCCAGCGAGAGAAGGCGGTGAGCCAGCCTGTTGACTCGGCTGTTCAGCTCTGGATACGTGAAACTCCTCGCGCTGTCTCTCAGCGCTGTCGTGTTCGGGAACTTCTTCGCATTTACCTTGAGTGCTTGGCCAAGATTCATCCAGTGGGCCATGGCTACCTCCCCACTATATGCCTATCCGAGCGTCCACAACAAGAGCCTGATCCGCATATGCGATGACGGGATTCAAATCCATTTCTTGAATCACAGGCAGGTCAGTGACAAGCTGAGAGATGCGCTGGATGATATCTATGATCGCTCCCTCGTCCACTCCCTTCCGTCCCCGCACCCCCTTCAGCAAGGGAGCTGCCTTGATGGAGGCAAGCATCTCCTGCGCCTCGACCGCTGTGATCGGCGAGAGCTTGAAGACGACATCTTCCAGGATCTCGACGGAGATGCCACCGATTCCAAACATGATCAGGTGTCCAAGGCCCTCCTTCGCTTTCGCCCCTACGATAACCTCCACACCATCGGGGAGGTACTTCTGGACGAAGAACCTCGGGGCGTCGGCTGCCAACCTCTCTCCCATCTCTTCCACCACAGAACGGACAGCATCACCGTCCTTCACGTCGACTGCTACGCCGCCGACATCGGTCTTGTGCACAATTGTCTCAGCGTCGGCCTTGATCACTACAGGAAAACCAATCTCGGCAGCGGCCTCTTCGGCCTCCTGGGCGTTGTTCGCTATCCTCCATTCGGCAGTGGGGATGCCGTAGGCAGCCAGAATCTGGTAAACCTCGGTGGCGGAGAGACTCTCCCGGCCGGTCTCTCCTGCTTCCAGCAAGATACCCTCCGCCTTACCCTTGTCCACATCGTCAAACCGCCTCACCTCACCGACCTCGTGGGAACGGATCTTGTGATACCGAGTCAAAGCAGCAAGCGCCCTTGCTGCCCTCCCCGGTAAGCTGTAGCACGGGACACCCCCGTCCCGCAGAGTCCTCAAGGTCTCCGCCCACTGGTGCTTGTCCGTCATCAAGTTACAGATGATGGGCTTCCTTCCCTCCTCGTTCACCTGAGCAATCTCTCTGGCAATGCTGTCCGTATCCACGAAGAACGGCGTGACGAAGTTGATGTAGAGGCTGTCGATGTGCGCCTCATCCATCATCACGTCCAACGCAGCCCGGAAATGTTCAGCTCCAGCAGTGGCGAGTACGTCTACAGGATTGCCGACTGCCGCTTCCGGGAATAACCTCCCTCGCAGAATCTCCTTCGCTCTGTCAGAGAGGGGAGGGATCTCCAATCCGGCGCCTACGAGGACATCTGTCGCAATGACTGCGGGACCTCCCGTGTTCGTTATCATACCCACGCGGTTGCCCCGGGCAACGGGCTGAGAGGCAAAGGCCGTAGCCGCTTGACAGAGCTCTCCTTCATCTCTGAACAAGAGTATCCCTGCCTTCTCGAAGATGACGTCGGTAGCGATATCCACTTTGGCGAGACCGCCTGTGTGGGAAGCCGCTGCCTTCGCTCCCTCCTCCGTGCGGCCTGCTTTCATGGCAAGTACAGGCTTCTTGGCCGTCACTTCCTTGGCAACCTGCAGGAACGTCGCTGGATCCCTAAGAGCTTCGACGTACAGCACGATCACCCGCGTCCCGTCATCATCGCCATAGTATTCCAGGATCTCCGGAATCGTGACATCGCAGGCATTCCCGTTGGAGGCATACATCCGTGTTCCGACACCCGCCTCGGAGAAGGCCTGATGGATTACCTCGGCTACGCCGCCGCTCAGAGCGACGATCGAGATGGATCCCGGCTCTGGTCTTGTGAATGTGAAGTTGCAGTACGCGCGCACCTCAGGATCTGTGTTGATGATCCCCTGGCAATTTGGGCCGAATACTCTGATGCCGGCCTCCTCAGCCCTGGCCAGGCAATCCTCCTCTATGGCCGCACCCTCGGGACCGACCTCGGCGAAGCCCCCACCATTGAGGATGACGAACTTGACCCCCTTCTTTCCGCAGTCTTCAATCGCCTGAGGCACGAACCTGGCAGGGATGACAATGTGGACAACGTCGACATCGGTCGGAACCTCCAGGATCGATGGATACGCCTTGATGCCCTGAATCTCGTCCGCCTTGGGATTCACCGGGTAGATTGGCCCTTTGAACCCGAACTCCAGAAGGTTCTTGACAATCCTATTGCCTATCGAGAGTTCCTTCGTGGATGCACCGATGACTGCCACCGACCTAGGGTTGAACAGTGCGTCCAGCATTTTATCTGCGCTCCTCAAGCTGCTCCATGAAGGCCTCTATATTCGTCTCGGTCCGCTCATCAGAGAGACACCTCAGATCGTTCAGATCCCCGTCTATGATCAGACTGGGTATACCGGTCTCCTTCTCGAGCCGCTGCGGCATACCGTAGTTGCTGTTCGAGTTATTCGGACAGGTCCGGGCATTGTGGTAGATGATGCCGTCAACCTTGAAGTAGTCCACCATCTCCTTTATGTATCTCTGCTTGGCCTCATCTGACCGCACGATAAACAACTCCGTGTAGGCCCTTGCCATGCTGGTGAACGGATCCGCAGCGTCAAAAGCAGAGAATATCCAGCTGTTGCAGTAGGTGGATGCCAGGACACACGCTTTGAGTCTGGCAAACAACACGGAGTGCACCCTCAGTCTGCCCCAGATCGGCATGCCCTCCCAATAGATCCTGAAGCGCTCGTTATCCACGGCCCCGACCTGGTTCTCAACTCTCTCCTCCAGCTCTGCAAGCAGTGTCCTGTAATAGTCCACTGCCCCCTGGGTTCCTCTGCCCACCACTGCGGGCCCCATAAGCGTCGTGCCATCGAAGAAGGTCAAGGGAGACGGAACTGCGGCCGCCGTATCCAGCACTTTCTTCCATAGATCAGAGCACTCCCGGGAGAGCGCCACCACTCTCTTGAGTTCTTCCATCTCAAACTGGTTAGCCGATATCTCCTCCAGAGGCTCAATCATCTGCTCCATCTGCCTGGCTACGGAGGAAACGTGGCTCTCGGTAACCTGCCCAATCCCTCTATGGGTATGAATGCCGATCAGTGGAGCCTCAAACTCCCTCGCATACCACGCAAACCAGTCCTGAATATCCCGACACTGGTTGGTGTTGAAGACCAACACATCCGGCCTGGGTATGCCTTCGATCCCCTCGTAGGCTCTTGCAAGCGGTGTCACCCCTTGGACGTAGGCGCCGATGTCGGCCGTCAGGTATGAACAGATCTCCGGTGAATAGCCAAGGGCATTGGCGTGGGGTATGAGGTCTGTGGCCATGCGGGTGGCACCCAACATCGCCGAGTGAGTCTCAGGGAAATAGACCAGAAAGCCCATAGCCCTCAGTATCTCGGCCGGGCCCACGCTTGAGCACCACGCCACCTTCCGGTCACCTGTCCTTGATGCGTGGTCAAGTTCATAGTAGTAGTCAGCCATGAACTTCTTCATCTCGCCAGCTGCCCTGATCTTCTTTCTCCTGCCCTTCCGCTCTTCAGACATAGCTCCCCCTACCTGTGAGCACGCAGCGTCCCCTCGCCTGACTACCAACGACTGGCCACCGACCTCAGTCTACTCTCCCTTGAACTCCGGCTTCCTTCGCTCCAGGAATGCCGTCATTCCTTCCTTCTGATCCTCAGTGCCAAAGGTCGAAACCACAGCCTCCAATTCGAAGGCCAGACCGTCATCCAGGCCTCTCTGCAGCGCCTGATTGATGGCTTTCTTGGCTTTCGCCACGGCGACCGGTCCCTGCCTGGCGATGCGTTCCGCCAGTCGCAGCGCCTCCGTCATCAGCTGCTGGGGCGACACCACTCGGTTGACCAGCCCGATGTTCTCCGCTTCGCCAGCGCTGATCTGACCGCCGGTGAAGATCAACTCACACGCTCGGCCCTTGCCGATCAACCGCGTCGCCCGCTGCGTTCCACCGAGGCCGGGGAAGATCCCCAGACCCACCTCCGGGAAGCCCAACCGTGCCTCGGTCGAAGCCAGGCGAATATCGCAGGCCAATGCCAGCTCCAGCCCCCCACCCAACGCGAAGCCGTTAATGGCAGCAATGACTGGTTTCTCCAGCCTCTCAATATCGTTCATCACCCCCTGCCCAAAGATAGTGAACTGCCGAATTTGGTCCCGATCTTTGGCCAGCATTGCCCGGATGTCCGCCCCAGCGACAAAGGCTGGTCCCACCCCAGTGATAACCACCGCCCGCACCGTCGGATCGTCTCGCACCCCCGCGATGGCCTCCTTGAGCTCTCGCAGCACTTTCTCGTTCAGAGCGTTCATCGCCTGCGGTCTGCTCATGGTGATGGTGGCAATGCCGTCTTCCACGTCCAGTTTCACGTCCCGCAGCACCCAAGACGCGCCCGCTTTGACCTGCTTGGCCATGAGCTCCGGAACGGTGAACGCTTCGTACCGTGCAGCCAACTGCTCCACCAGTTCCAGCGCCCGGTCCAGACCGAGATCGTTCATCATCCCAAAGGGTCCCCGCGCCCAGCGCAGCCCAACCAGCGCTCCCCGGTCGGTGTCCTCGACGCTGGTCACACCCTCCTCCACCAGCTGCGCAGCTACGCCGAAGACAACGCCCAGCAATCGCCCGCCGACCTCCTCCTTGGCTGCCTCGTCGACCTCCCCCTCCAGTTCCCACTCCCGCCCGGCTTCAAACTGAGCAGCCAGGGCGGCAGCAGGAGCGTAGAACTCACCCAGCTCCTGGGCCAACGAGCTGGCCGAGTGGTAGGCGATGGGGATACCGGTGGCATTCATCAGCGCAAACGGCCCCATACCGATGCGGAAGGTCTCGCGGGCGGCCTCGTCGATCGTGGGGATGTTTGCCAAGCCCTCATCCAACATTCGCGCCGCCTCATTCAGCCAAGGGACAAAGAAGCGGTTGACAGCAAAGCCCGGCGCATCCCCGACCACGATAGGAACCTTGCCCGTGGCACGCCCAAAGACCAGCAGTGTCTCCAACACCTCGGCGGCGGTCTCCTCAGCTTCGACGATCTCGAGCAGCTGGTTGATGACGGGAGGATAGAAGTAGTGAAGTCCAGCGACTCTCTCCGGCCGGCCCGTAGCAGCCGCCATCTCAGCGATGGAAAGGGACGAAGTGTTACTCGCGAAGATCGTATCCGCGTGACAGAGGCGATCCAGGCTTCCAAACAACTCCTGCTTGGCCTGCAGATCCTCGAAGATGGCCTCGATCACCAGATCGCAGTCGGCCAAATCAGCCAGATCGGTCGTGCCGCTGATGCACGCCCAGGTCGCGTCTCGCCTGGCCTGAGTCAGCTTGTTCTTCGCCACTCCCTTGTCCAGGAAAGCGCTGATGCGACCCAGCCCCTTCTCCAGCAGCTCCTCGTCTAATTCGCGCACGATGGTGTCGTAGCCTGCCTGGGCCGCGACCTGGGCAATGCCTGCCCCCATCAGGCCGCACCCGATTACTCCCACTTTCTTGATGGCCATTATCGCTCCTCCCCTGACGACAGTCAGCTGGCTAAGCTCTCCATCTACCGTCTACTGAGCACTCTCTAACCCCAGAATTCGTGCCGCGGTGCCCCCCAGGATCTGCTCCTTTGCCTCCTCCTTGAGCGGCAACCCACGTATAATCTCGATGTTGCGACCGATGTGCGGCATCCCCGGCCAGTCGGAGCCGAAGACAACCTTGTCCGCCACTCGCTCCAGCTCCGGAAAGTAGTCCATCAGCTTCTGCGGCGGCAAGCCCGAGATCTCCATGTAGACATTGGCGTGCAGCTTGGCCAGGAAGTAGGCCCGGTCGTACCAGAAACCCCGCCCGCTGTGTACCATCAGCAGCGTCAGGTCAGGGAAATCCACCGCCACGTCGTCGATGTACAGGGGATCACCGTACTTGAGGCGCGCCCCACGGAAGACGGAGGATCCTGTGTGGATCATCACCGGCACCCCGAGTTCCTGAGCCTTGGCGTAGAGCGGGTAGAGCCGACTGTCGTTGGCGTAGAAGTGCTGGTACGTGGGATAGAGCTTCATACCCCGGAACCCCATCTCCGTCACATAATACTCCAGCTCTTCGGCAAGGTCAGCCACCAGAAAGGGGTTGATGTTGCAGAAAGGGATGAGACAGTCTATGTCTCGACAGAGCTCAGCCACCCCCTCGTTGCTCATCGTTCCCGTGGTGATGGGACTGAGTTCAGCCAGCGCCACGGCGTAGTCCACACCGTTCTCGCGGAGGTAGGGCACGATCCCGTCCGGCGTCAGCACGCTCTTGACGAATGCCTCCGGGTCCGCGATCTGCGTCTTCATCCACTCGATGACCCAGGGATGCAGTTCGTGGTACAGACCGGCGTGGATGTGAAAGTCTACCACCAATCCCACGTCTGACGGTCCTTCCTCTCTAGGTCCTAAGTACAGCGCTCACGCTCACCAACTCGTCCGAGGAGCCACACGGGACCTCGCGCCCAACCAGCGATCCTGCGTTCGCCCTCCGCCAACAAGAGCTCACAGACTATCCAAAGTCCGGCGTCAGGACAACGCGCCGTGTGAGCTTGCCAGCGTGTGCTTCCTCAAAGACCTCTTGGATCTCGCTCATCGGTCGGGTCTCTACGAAGGGCTCGATCTCGATGTGCCCACCCAGCACCAACTCCAGGGCGGCCGGATAGTGCTTGGGCAAGCAGCCCCAGGTCCCGATGATCTCGGCGTCAAAAGCCATAAGCCGCGAGAGGCAATACTCATTGACGTCGGTAGAGAACCCAATCCAGACCAGCTTGCCGACGAAGGACAACAAGCCAAGGGAGATCTCCTGACCCGCCTTAGCCCCAGTTACCTCAAAGATCGTCCAGCCGAATCTGTGTGGCAGTCCTTGCCCCTTGCATAAGGCACGGAACTCATTCCGCACCTCCTTGGCACTCTTGCCAGCCGAGTTGATAACATAGTCAGCGCCGTACTCCAGCATTCGTTCCAGCTTCTCCTGGCTGATGTCGACGCCGATCACCGTCCCAGCCCCAAATGCCTTGGCCATCTGGACGACGTACGTACCGACGCCGCCGGCCGCTCCGACGACGACCACCCGATCACCCGGCTGCAGGTCGGCGCGGATGGCCGCCTGATACGGAGTCGTGATGGCGTCGGCCACAACCGCCAGCCGCTCCAAAGGCATGTCGCCTCGGCCTTCGACGACGCACAGGTCTGCTGCGGGCACGGGGATGTGACTTGAGAAGCCGCCGTAGGTACCAAGACTGTTGCCCGGCATCTTCTGCGCCAGACAGCGGTTGCCCCGGCCAGCCGCACAGATGGGACAATCGTTGCAGGGCATCACCGCCGGGACGATGACCTCCTTGCCGACCCAGCTCTCCTCCCCAGCCACAACGCGGCCGCTGATCTCATGTCCCAGGGTCAGAGGGGGATCGCTCACCGTGGGCACCCCGTGGTAGAAGTAGCTCAGGTCGGTATGACATACGCCACAGCCAGCGATCTCGATCAGCACCTCGCCGGGCCGCAGTTCTGGCACCGGAACCGTCGCGCGCGCTAACTTCCCAGGCGTCTTCTCGCCCGTCTCCCTATCCCTCGTCCAGGGCTGCACCATCTGCCACGTCTGAATTGCGTCAGGTCTGCCTGCCATCTTCTGGCCTCCCCTCTCGTCTACCCTGTGCGCCTACTCCTTCGGCTCGGCCAACACCTCGGCGAAGAAGTCTTCGTCCACCGTGCGCCCTTCGGCGATCAGCTGACGGTACTTGATGAAGTCAATAGTGTCCTGACCAGTGATCTTCCTGGTGTTGAAGGCATGGAACCCCAGGAACGCCTCGTTCGACATGTTGGCCATCAGCCAGTGACGGTAGTAATCCTTACCCATGTCCCAGAAGAGTCTCTTCTTCGCCCTGATGGAATCTATGGACATCTGCAGGCAGTGAGGGAAGAGATTAGTGAAGGTCCACAGCATCTCGTCTATGGCCTTGTCCACCAGTTCGAAGTCAATCGTCGCCTCCTTGACAAACTGGCGTGCCTGCTGGTACGCCTCCCCGGTCTTGTACTCGCCGTAGACAATCTCGCCATTGCTGACGTAGTCCTCGGTGATCACCATGGGGTTCCGAACCCACTCGCCGTCGTGCTTGATCACCGGGATCACCTTGCTGACGTATCCCTTGCGGAGCATCTTGTAGGCACTCCACAGCTCACAGGAAATGCAGTTCCACATTGCGTCCTCAATCGTCAGGAACCAGGGCAAGAAATCAGTGGAGCCGCCCACGGGCGCCGAACCGTGTCGCGGTCCGGCCTGACCGAAGACAGCCAGATCTGAGGCGATGGCCAAGTCACAGGCGCCGCCAATCTCCTGACCGCCGGCCACGCGCATTCCGTTCACCCTGCAGATGACGGGCTTCTTGGCACCCAGGATACTGTCCACCATGGCGTTGAAGAGATCCATGTAAAGAGCGTACTCGGTGGGCCGCGCACTGTAGTACTCGGCGTACTCCTTCGTATTGCCGCCCGTGCAGAAAGCCCGGTCGCCCACTCCGGTGAAGACGATCGCCACGACACTGCGGTCCATTGAGGCCCGCTTCATGCCGGCGATGACCCCCTTCACCATCTCGGTCGTATAGGAGTTGTATTGTCGAGGGTTGTTCAGCCACACCCAGGCCGAGTACAGCCCCTCAACAGGATCGCCCTCTGGATCGACGATGGGCTTCTTCTCATATGTCACGCAGGGGGGTTCGGTCCCGAGAAACTCGCCTCCTCCCACATCGTGATCCTTCAGTTCATCATCTCTTGGCAGCCATTCGAGACCCATTCTCCTTCTCCTTTCGTTGACATCTACTAGTAGTTGTCGACCAAATCCTTGCCAGCTCCTCAGGCACTGCCCTCCGTTGGTGGATTGGACTCGAACCTGGCGACTGCCTCTCGCAGCTCGTCGGGCACGCGGACGGGTCGCTCCGTCTCGGTGTCCACCGCCACGGCGACGATCTCGCCCGTCGCAATCAATTCCTCCGATGGCTGCCTGTAGATGGCGAACTCGAAAGTGAAGCTGGTGTTGCCGATGCTGCCGATACGGGTATGCACGTGCAGCAAGTCATCGAAGTGTGCCCGCCCTCTATACTGACAGCTCGCCTTGGCGTAGAACATGTCCACACCGGAGGCCACCATCTCCGGATAGGGATACCCGATGGCCCGCGTGTACTCAATCAATCCGACGTCGAAGTAGGTCAGGTAATGGCTGAAGAAGACGTGCCCCTGGGCATCCACCTCAACGTACCGTACGCGGAGTGGATAGTAGAAGTCATACCTCTGGCTCACGCTCTTATCCCCTGGGTCTGGTGTAGATGACCACGTACCTATCGCAGGCCGCCAGGAGGCAAGCAGCACACTCCTCGGCTATTGTCGGTCCGGGCATCACAGACTCCACTCGCACCTCGTCGCCCAACGACTCGTACAGTTCAACATACTCGTCCGCCCGCTCGGCCTCAATGGTAAACTGGCGAGTCCAACCCTGAGCCTCTAGCTCCTGTGCAAGATCCGTTCGCCCTTCATCCATGCGTTCTCCCGCCGTCAACCGATTGGTTGACCGTTCGGCCCAGCCAACTGGCCGGCGAGCCAGCTAGTACTTGATCACTGAGATTCTGATTTGTTGAAAGCTGCTCTTTACGCCTGCCTGTGAGAAATTCGCATATCAGAATCCGTATGATCAAGTGCTAGTCCAGCCGAAGCTCCAAGCTCACCACCTTGGCTGGCGCAAAGCCGACTCTCTCGAAGAAGCGCAGCAAGTCCCAATCATTCCATCCGACCCGCGTGGTGATGGATTGGACGCCGATCTTGCGCAAGTGCGAGGCGAACTCCTGAAACAACGTGGCACCGACGCCCTGTCCCTGGTAGGCCGGGTCCACCCCAATCGTGTCAATCGTCGCCGTGGTCTCCGGCACGCCGAACTCACCCAGATAGACCTCGCCCATGATGAACCCGACCACTCTCCCTTCCACCTCGATGACCAGTGACGCAACCAACTGGCGGGTCTCATCCAGAGCCAGAGCCAGCTTTCGCTCGTAGTACTCAGGGCGTCGCCGGCCAAAGACCTGGGCGTCGATGTCCACCACAGCCTCGAGATCCCCTGGCCGCATCACGCGAATCTGCGGTTCCCGCGGTATCACCTTTTCCGACACTGTAGACCTCCTCACCTTCGCCGTCTGCCGGCTACCGACCACTATCCCCTGCTAGAACAGATCGTCATCATAGAGGTCATCCAACTCGTCGCCCGCGCCAGGGAGATGGCCGTACTGTTGGAGAAACTGCTGAATCAGCTCACTCTCCCGCTTGGTGTACATTGGGTCCGCTTCCCAGGTGAAGAAGCAAGCGTCCTCGTTGGCAAGATGACCTTCCAGGTCTCCCCGCAGATTCATCGTGCCGGCGATATGGAAGACCTCCTTGGCCGCGTTCAGAAGCTGGTAGACCCCCTCAACCGCAGGCACCCGCGCTGCGTGCTCGGCGTCGAGCGGCAGCCAGTCTTCCGGCGGATGGGGATTGGCACCAAGTTGCAGCCGCAGATCACATTGGAGACAGCGCTCGGCTTCGGCCATGGCTGCTTCCTCAGTAAGTCCAAGCTCGACGAGGTTGAAGCCACTCCGCTCGGTCAGGGGCAGCGCGGGCATCGCCGCCCGGGGCAGCTCACCGAACCCTTCGATACGACCCAGGCGCGATGCTGGCGTCTCCAGTGTGACCAGCGACCGCACCAGATCGCCATCGCCGCCCAGGTGCCGATCCACTGCTTCGGCCGCCCGTCGCCCCGAAGCGACCGCGTGCACAACAGACAGATCCCCACCCGCCACGTCCCCTGCCGCGAAGATCCCCGGAAGCGCCGTCACGCCTGTCTCGGGATCAGGCTCCAATCGCCTGCCATTGAGGAAGCCGAGGTCCGCCGCCTGTCCGATGGCGAAGATGGCAGTATCAGCCTCCAGCACGGTCGTGGCCGACTCGTCGAAGGTCGGGCTGAAGCGGCCTGCGGCATCGAAGACCGATAGGCAGCGCACCAGTTCGATCCCACCCACTTGGCCATCGCCGAGGATGCGTTGGGGTCCCCACAAGGGATGAACCGCCACACCCTCCTCAACTGCCATGGCGATCTCTCGCTCGTAGGCGGGCATCTCGTGGCGAGCTTCCAGGCAGACAAGCTGCACATCCGTCGCTCCCAGTCGCCGCGCTGTCAGAGCCACGTCCATCGCCACCCCTCCGCCGCCGACGACGGCGATGCGCTGGCCGATGGCCGGTGGGCGGCCAGTGTTGACTGCCCGCAGAAACTCCAACCCCCACAGCACACCGTCGAGCTCCGCACCCGGCACCTCAAGCTTGCTGCTCAACTGCAACCCAACCGCTACCACCACGGCATCGCAGTCGGCGCGCAACTCCTCGAAGGCTATGTCCCTGCCCACGCGAGTGTCGGTCCGCAGCTCGATGCCGTGGCCCAGGATGTCGCTCACCTCCTGCCGTAGTACGTCCCGGGGCAGACGGAAAGCGGGAATGCCGTAGCGCAGCATGCCCCCTGGCTCCTCCTCCGCCTCGAAGAGAGTGACTGCGTGTCCCTTGAGGGCCAGGCAGAAGGCCGCTGTCAGCCCCGCGGGCCCGGCGCCGACGACGCCGACTCGCCTCCCAGTGGGCGGATCGGCCTGCAATCGTTCGTGCCAGAGGCCATCATCCCGCTCGCCAGCACACCGCTTGATGGCCGCGATGGAGACAGCGGTATTCACTTCTCCCCGACGGCAGACATCCTCGCACGGGTGGAAGCAGACGTGGCCCAGCACGGCCGGAAAGGGTGCACGCTCGCGCACCACCGCGGCCGCCTCGGCGTACCGGCCTTGGCCCACCAATCGCACATAGCGGGGCACGTCCGTAGCAGCCGGGCAGGCCGCCCGACAGGGTACCAACGCTGCGTCCCGCTCGCCCTGCTTGTAGCTGCCGACGGTTCCGTCTGGACGCCTGTCCATCAGCGCCCCAGTAGGGCAGACCTCCACGCAGGCGGTGCAGAACCGACACGCCGCCTGGCTGAGGGAGGGAGCCACCGTACCGACGACGATTTCACCATCAGGGGCATACACGAAGCTCAGCGCGTCCACGCCCCGCAGCTCTCCGCACGCCCTCACGCACCTCAGGCAGCCGATGCACAGATCGTAGTCGCGGACGAACAAGGGCTCCTCGTCCAGCAGCGGGTAGCCGGCGGGTACATACCGGGGGATGTCCTCTCGGACGCCCACGTACTCAGCGACCCTCTGCAGCTCACAGTTACCCAACAAGGGACAACACCGCTCGGGCTCCGGCACATTGGCTGAACACTGGGTGCGGCTGCACCCCTCCCGCTGAGCGCAGGTAAGACAGGCATGCGGGTGATGGACCAAGAAAGGCACGAGGTTGTCTCGCCGCTGCGCCTGCAGTTCCGACGTATTGGTGTAGACAGCCATCCCCTGCTCAACAGGCGTGTCGCAGGCCCTGGCAAACTCTGACCAACCCTCGATCTCCACGATGCACAGTTGGCAGCCCTCGAACTCCTGGTCACGGCCATCACTGTCGAAGCGCTGCTCTCCCCGATAGACCGTATCAGCCGGCCGCAGTCCGGCTGCCGTTGGCAGGTCGGGGTGATAGCAGAGGCGGGGAATGTAGATGCCCGCAGCCTGCGCCGCTTCCAGGAGAGTGGTTCCTGCTTCGATCCGAATCTCCCGGTCGTCTATGGTCAGGCTAACAGTATCATCAGACATCGGGTGTCAGTAACGCGTCACCTACCTACCATGAATGCGTAATCGCCTGCGGTTCGCAGGCGACCACGCAGGGCAGAGGCGGCCGATCAGCCACTGGCTTGCACGGCCCGCAGTCGTACTTGATGCTCTTTCGGTGCTCGCTCTTCACCCCAACCGTCAGTTCCTCAGACAGGGGGTCGAACTCGTCCTCCACCAGCTCGAACAGGCCGGCCGGGCAGGCCTCAACGCAATCCCCACAGCCGGTACATAACTCCGTGTCTATCCGGATGTACCAATCGCCCGACCCATCGGTGTAGCCGTAGTTGGCCAGATAGCCCATATTTCACTTCCCACGCCGCTGTTTCAGTAAGAGCGCCCGAGCGAAGAGTGCAGCGCCGATGCCACCCGCGATCTGGGGATCGTACTCCGTCGCCAGCGGCTCGACACCCAGCTCCCGCTTGAGCCGAGTGACAATGCCCGTGTTCTTAGAGATACCGCCGGTGATGGCGAAGTCCTCCTCCATGCCGATGCGCTCCAGCAGATTGACTACCCGGTGGGCCATCGCTGCGTGATAGGCAGCCAACACCTTCGCCTTGGGCCAACCCTCCCTCAGCAGTCCAACGGCCTCCGACTTGGCGAACACGACGCAGGTGCTGCTGACCATCGGCGGCTCCTCCTCGACGTCGAGCGACATCTCCCCCATCTCTCCGATAGGCACCGAAAGTAGGTCGGCGAAGACCTCCATGCCCCGCCCGGTGCCAGCAGCACACTTGTCGTTCATCAGGAAGGCAGTTACCTTGCCTCGCTCATCGCAGTGGATCGCCTTGCAGTCCTGGCCACCCATGTCGAGCACTGTGCGCACCGTCGGGCCGTAGATGAAATTCGCCCCTCGGGCGTGGCAGGCGATCTCGGTGATCGCCCGTTGAGCGAAGGGCACGTTGACCCGCCCGTAGCCGGTGCCAACGCAGTACTGGATGTCATCCAACGTCAGCTCTGTGTCCTCCAGCGCCCAGTCCATCGCGTTGCGTGCGCTGTCTGGGCTATCCGATCCGGTGCGCATACTGGCGTAGGCGTACAGTTTACCATCGCCCATAATGACTGCCTGCGTGCTGACCGAACCTACGTCCACGCCGGCCGTGATGGTGTCAGCATCCTTGGGATCAATCTCTTGATCTCGCCAGTTGTACTCCGTCCAGCGCCAGAACTCCTTCTTTTCGTCCGCCATTCTTGCTCCTTTCAGTCACCGGCCGCGACCAGTGCCGCTCCTACCGCGCTCACGTATTCCGGATCCTCAAGAACGACGATCTCTGTCTCCAGATTCCGCCTGAGGGCCTCGACGAAGCCGATATTGCGGGCGACACCGCCGATGAGGACCACATCGGCCCCAATCCCCACCCGCCGCACCATCGAGCCAATGCGGCTGGCAATGGCATCGTGAACTGCACGCACGATGTCCTCTTTGGGTGTCTTGGCATGGATGAGTGAGACCACCTCCGATTCAGCGAACACGGCACACTGGGCGTTCATGGGCACCGCATTCTGCGATTCCAGCGACAGGGCTCCCATCTCCTCAAGTGGGACCTCGAGAGCGCGGGACATGGCCTCGGTGAAGGCCCCGGCTCCTGCGGCGCACTTCTCATTTACAGCGAAATCTATGACCACTCCTTGCTCGCCACAGCGGATACCACGGCCCTCCTCCGCCCCCACGTCAATGACCGTCCGCGCGGTGGGCAAGAAGAACCTGGCACCCACGGCTGCGGCTTTCACGTCGGAGATATCGTAGTCTGCAAGGGCGATAGCCTTGGCCCCTGCCCCGGTTGTCACAGCGCGTTCAACGGCCTCCTGCTCCAGCCGGGCCGCCGCCAACGCCTCGGCAAGAGCACGCTCGGCCGCCTCCTGCTGATCGAATCCGGTCAGCACCTGACTGCTGCGGCCCAGAATCCGACCGTTGTCCATGATGACGGCCTTGGTCGTCTTGGCCCCTACGTCAATGCCTGCGGTAATCACGGTTCTGGCTCTCCTTTCACAATCCATAGCCTGGCAGGATGGTCAATGGGCTCACTGCGTCAATCTGCCAGCTATTCACCTACCAGGTTGTCCAGCCCCAGCCGCTCCATGAAAGCGTCAATGCGGGTGATTGTGCGTGCCTCATCAAACTCACGGGCGTCCCCCATGTTGCCCTCAAAGGTCATCACCGGGATCCCCCGTTCGATGAGTCCCAGCCGGTTCTCGGCGATGTGCACGCTCAGCCCCTCGCAGCCCCGGTTGTAGTGCAGCAAGACCCCATCTAGTTTCCAGGCATCATAGATGTGGGCCATCATCTGCGTCTTGAGCTGCGGGTCATAGAAGTGCTGCCACTCCGGCCGTTTCAGATTGTACTCCGCCAGAGCGCGCAGCGCCTCATCCCGGGTGTGAATCTCGATGCCCTGCTGCTTGAGCGTCTTGGCCGGCTTCCACCTACCGTCCTCCCAATCCCAAATGCCGAACAGACCGAAGGTGTACAACGAGCCCACGGAGACGACGCCGAACCTTTCCATATATCGGAAGACATTGAGGAAAGCCCAGGGCGGTTGAGTGTCGGTGATGATGCGAGCTTGCTCGTTGTCTACGGCGGCGATGCCGCGATCCACGCGATCCTGCACCTCGTCCCGCAGCTCCTCGTAGAAGTCGGCCACCTCTCTCGCGTGTCGCTGGAGCGTGCCGAAGACGTAGAGTGAATACATCGTCTTCTCATCCAGCGGTGCCGGAACTGCCTGGTTCAGCATGCAAATTTCGGCCCAGGTTGAGCAGGCACGCTGCTCGTTGTGTACTGCCTCGATCAACAGCTCATCGTTGTATTCCCGACCGGTCACATCCTCCAACCACTCGATGGCCTCGTGCATCTGCGCCACCACGTAGTTCAACCGATTCTCGTTCAGCTCGCTGTATGGACCGACACTCACGTCCATACAAAAATAGGGGACGTCCTCATGCTCCGCAACCACCTGATACCACTTGCCGTGAGAGCAGCAGATGTGATCCTGGAACGCGAAGTCGGGCTCGGGGTACTCACCCCCGAAGGCATATTCGTTCAAATACATCGAGCCCCAGTAACAACGCATGTAGGAACATAGATCCCGCGCCCAGCCCTGAGCCTCGGCCTCCTCCATGCACCGGATGGCGAAGTCTCTATCCCAGGCGATGCTGGCCGCGTACGGCTCACCAGTGATCGGGTACACATCCTGGCCCAGCCCGGCCGGGATCGCGCCAAAGGACCAGGCTCCGCCAGTCCAACGCAGGCCTCCGCGCTCGTGAGCCTTGGCGTAGTCCTCATAGTACTTGCGCCGCATCTCCTTGGCTTTGGTCCAAGTCTTCAGTGGCTCGGTAGGATACTCATTAGCGTTTCCCATGTCGCAGCCTCCAATTCGAGCTTCTAGCTTCCGGCCAGTTTCTAGAACAAGTCCTCGTCAAACAGGTCTTCTTCACGGATCATCTCAAGGAACGCCTCGACTCGGGTCTGGAACTGCCCGACTGGCACTGTAACATCAAACTCAAGAAACAACGTCTTGAGGCCCTTCTCCTCGAAGGCAGAGGCCAGTGGCGGGATGTCCAGTTCGTGGGGGTCGCAGAACTTCTGCTGGACGAGGATTGCCCCGTCCACCTGGTACTCCTCGGCCAGATCCAGGATGAACGGGAAGCGGTTCCGTGCAGGCCAGTCCTTGCTGGGACAGGGAGGGCGGTCCACATAGCGCGCCGCGACGGCCAGCAGTCGATCCATGTCGTAGCGATCTACCGGCTCGACCTCGTTCCAGAAGTAGCGGCTGCCCGTGCAGTGGTCGTCAATGACGAAGGTCGCCCCTAGCGACTCCACCATTCTGATGAACTCAGTGTCGTCATCCTCGCTGCCCAGGATCATTAGTCGCTCGCCCGTCTCGCGCTCGTTGGCGCGCTCGGGCAGCTTGCTCAGGACGCGCTGCACCTCAGCGCTGTGCTCCCGCTTGTCGGTCACCTGACTGGAGATGACCATGTGCATTGCATCCAGACCGGTCAGCGGCGGGTCGTCCGCTTTCCGCATCTCGTAGACTTGGCGCATGAGCCGGCGGTTTTCATCCATGATCTCAATGCCGCGATCGAGATCGGCGTCGGTGATCTCCTGCCCCACCCATTCCTCAACTGCCTCCTTGAAGGTCGCCAGTTCCCCGGCCAGATAGGGCTTGGCAGCCGCGGTCTGGATGTTGTTAGGCATGTAGAGATAGTAGTCAAACTCCCGAGGCAGGTGCTTGCGCCAGGCGTTGAAGCTCTGGCGGATGTGCAAGCACGATTGGGAGATCATGATGCCATCCAGGTAGTCGTAGCGTCCCTTGAGACCCTGGCTCAGGCAGTCGCGACAGAAAGGACAGAACATGCCGAAGATGTAGGGTTCGGTCAGATCCAGAGGTTCGTGGCTGCCCAAGATGCGCACTGGCAGCACACCAGCAGCACAAAGGATCTCCTCCGGGACGTAGGTGCAGAAGTAGCCAAGTACCTTGCCGCCTGTTCGGGCCTTCCACTCCTCTGCATATTCGTGACGGTTCTCAAACCAGTTCTGGAATTGCTGAAACATAACGGTCTCCAATCGCTAGACGGTATTGGGTGCTCTGCAAACGGTAGTCAGCGGGCAGACACCGGACTGCTCATCCGTGCCCTACTCTCTGCCGATCATCAGCGGTTCTTCCACTCGGGCGTCCGTTTCTCGAGGAATGCCTCCAACCCCTCGTGGGCGTCCTCGGTTGCCATCAACGGGCCGAGGTAGAGTTCCTCGACGGCCGCCAACCCCTCCCCAAAACGCGCGGCACTGCCCACGCGCACGGCCTGCTTGGCCAAGCGCAGTACAGCACCGCTCAGGTTGGTCAGCTTGCCTACCAAGTCGTCGGCGGCTGCCCTCAGCTCCTCCCGCGGGACGATCCTGTTGGCCAATCCCAGTCGCTCTGCCTCGGCAGCCCGGATGCGGTCGCCGATCAACACCATCTCCATCGCCTTCTTCAGTCCAACCATCCCCGGCAGCGCTACTGCTGCGACGGGCGGGAACACGCCCACCTGGATCTCCGGCTGGCCGAAGCTCGCCTTCTCCGAGGCGATGACCAGGTCACAGAAGAGCGCTAGCTCGCACCCGCCGCCCAGCGCCGCGCCGTCCACCACCGCCACCGTCGGCACGTCCAGTCCGTCGAGCAGGTGGAAGATGCGGTGGAAGACCTCGATCATCTCGTCCACCTTATCGGCGGTGTGATCGGTGACGTCCACACCAGCGCAGAACGCCTTGCTCCCCTCAGCAGCCTCGAAGACCAGCACCTTGAGCGATGGGTCGTCGTCTAGCCCCTCCAACGCGCTGTTGATCTCCCGCATCATCGCGATATCGAGTACGTTGAGTGGTGGCTTGTTCAGTGTCAGCCGCGCAGCGCCGTCACGTTTCTCGAAAGCGATATACTTGAACTCCATAGCGAAATCCCCTCCAGTTCCCATCGCGGTGGTGTTCGCCGCTCGCAGCTCGCTAGATGTACTGTCCCCCATCCACCTGAATAACCTGCCCGGTGATGTGCCGGGCCTTCTCGGTACAGAGGAAAGTGACAACCCAGGCCACCTCCTCCGGTGTTCCCAGCCGTCCCAACACGATCTCTGCCAGGGCCCTCTCGCGCACCTTCTCGGGCGCTGCCTGCACCATTTCCGTCTCGATCAGGCCCGGAGCGACCGCGTTGACGTTGATGTTGTACCGACCCAGTTCGCGGGCGCAGGCTTTGGTAAACCCGATGACCCCTGCCTTGGCCGCGGAGTAGTTGGTCTGACCGAACTTACCGCGCAAACCGTTGATGGAGGTAATGTTGACGATCTTGCCAGATCCCTGCTCCCGCAGAATGGGGGTGACGGCGCGCGTGTAGTTGAAAGCGCCCTTCAAGTCCACCTCGATCACCCGATCCCACTGCTCCTCAGCCATCTTCCACACCACGCCGTCCCAGTTCAGACCCGCGTTGTTGATCAGGATATCTACCCGGCCGAACTGATCCAGCACTCTCTCCACCATCTGCTGAGCGTCATCGAAGTCAGAGACGTCAGCCTGGACAGCCAGGCTGCGACGGCCCATACCCTGGATGATCTGGGTGAGGTCCACTGCCAGCTCGGCGCTCTTGCGATAGCTGAAGGCCACGTCGGCACCGTTGGCGGTCAGGTCGAGCGCGATCGCCCGGCCGATACCCCGGGTGCCACCGGTGACTATGGCAACTTTGCCTTCCAGTTCCATCTCCACCTCCGAGTCAAGCCGGACGTTCGACGATAGTCGTACACCCCTGCCCGATGCCAACACACAGGGTCACCAGGCCGTGCTGCACACGTTCCCCTGCCGCTGCCCGCCGCCGGATCTCGTGCAGCAGCGTAACCATCAACCGGGCGCCGGTGCAGCCAAGCGGGTGGCCCAGAGCAATGGCTCCTCCGTTGACGTTCGTCTTGGCCGGATCGAGCCCCAGTTCCTTGATACAGGCCAACGCCTGGACAGCAAACGCCTCGTTCAGCTCAATCAGATCCATGTCATCAATGGTCAGCCCTGCCCGCTGCAGCGCCCTGCGGGTGGCCGGAACGGGGCCGTAGCCCATCGTGCGGGGGTTCACGCCAGCGATGGCCGAACCCACCCAGCGAGCGAGGGGCTCAATGCCCAACTCCGCTGCCTTCTCCTCCGACATCAGAATCACGGCTGCAGCGCCGTCGTTGATGCCGCTGGCGTTGCCGGCGGTCACCGTGCCGCCTGCACGAAAGGCAGGACGGAGGTTGGCCAGCTTCTCGGCGCTGGTGGTCAGGCGCACATTGCCGTCAGGGTCGATCTCAATGCGGGGATGCTCGTCAGTGTCCACCACCAACGGCGGCCCCCTGCGTTGGGGAACGGGCACCGGCACAATCTCGTCCTCGAAGCGCCCGGCCTCGATGGCCGCCGCCGCCCGACGCTGGCTCTCCAGCGCGAAGGCATCCTGCTCCTCGCGGCTGATACCGGTTTCCTCGTAGATATTCTCCGCTGTCTCACCCATGCCCTCCAGCGGGATGACCTGCTCCATCTTCGGGTTCGGGTAGCGCCAACCGATGGTCGTATCGTACATGGTGACGTCACCCCAGGGGAAAGCGCGGGTCGCCTTCGGAACCGACCACGGCGCCCGGCTCATGCTTTCCACACCACCAGCCACGAAGACGTCCCCCTCCCCACATTTGATGGCACGAGCGGCCTGGTTGATCGCCTCCAGTCCCGAGGCGCACAACCGATTCACTGTGACTCCGCCGGTGCTGAAAGGCAGCCCAGCCAGCAAGACCACCATACGAGCCACATTGCGGTTGTCCTCCCCTGCCTGATTGGTGCAGCCCAGATAGAGGTCTTCAATCAAATCGGGCTCAATTCCCGCCCGAGCCACGACCTCCCTGACAATCAACGCCGCCAGATCATCAGGCCGCACCGCAGCCAACGCCCCGCCATGCCGGCCCACCGGAGTTCGCAGCGCCGCAACGATAACCGCCTCTCGCATCTTGCCTCCTTGAGCTGATCAGACACCCCGTTGGCTACCCAGGGGCTTTAGCCATCACCGAGTCCACAAAGGCTTCTGCTGGCTCGACCAGCAAGTCGTGGTACTGCTGGAATAGCTGAGTTGCTCTCTCACCCAGCCAATCGTCCGGAAGCAGTTCCAGCGGCAGATTCGGATCCACGTAGGGAGAGGAGCGATACTCGTGGATGAGCTTGAAACGCTGGACAAAGCACTCCTGTGGCTCCAGGCTGTCGCCAGCCATCAATCGAGCCTGATGTTCCTGAAACGGAGGATCATAGCGGGCAATGAGATCGGCGTAGTAGTCATTGAGCCGCTCCAGATTCCAGCAGCGCGCCACGATCTCCTCGTCACTGGCAAAACCCCGGTGTTCTGCGGTGAAGAACTCCACAAAGGGACGGACGTGCAGAGCATCCACTACCTTCCCTACCTCGGCTCGCAGGTCCCGCGGAGAGATCCAGGTTGCGTGGTTCAAAGTACCAAAGCCAAGCCAGAGCAACCGCTTGCGCAGCTTGCGCCGCAAGTGACGCTTGGACTCGGGAATCGAGTAAGTGATTAGGTGCCATTGCCCGTCCCAGGGGTCACTACGGGGCTGGAAGATGCGCCGTGCACCTTCCTCCAGCAACTCGACGCATTTGGGGGTCATGGAATAGAAGCTGTAGCGGCCAGCCCTGCGGCTCTCCAGCCAGCCTTTGCGGGACATACGCGAGAGGGTAGAGCGGACAGCCTGTTCCGACAGACCAAAGAGACCCAGCAACTCAATCAAGCTGCCAGTCCAGATCTCTCCACCTCGGTGACGGATGTAGTCTCCGTACAAGGTGAAAACCATGTCTTGTGAGTGAGACATCGGCCCTCTTCCGAGTAGGCAAGAATGTCTTGGCGCCTAAGGACCTGCCGCAGGTTAGACCGCGTTTGAGAGCTTGTGTTTGAGCAAGAGTGCTCTACATATGTCACTATTGAGGCGATCCGACGCCATTATAGCATAGTTGCTCAGGGTGTCAATTACCGCACATCGGGCTCCAGAGGAACTACCCGCCGCGCCAGCACGCTGATGGCCTCCCCTCGCCGCTGGACCCATCCCTCCACCACCACGAAAGCCGATCGCAGGGACTTCCGGCTGGCCTCGTACACCTTGGGTTTCAACACCACGTTGATCAAGCCCCCATCATCCTCCAGCGCCAGAAATGCCGTGCCGCCCGCCGTAGGCGGGCGTTGGCGGGAGACGACCACTCCCCCCACCCACACCTTTGCCCCATCCCTCACATCTGGCAGCCCCCGACTTGGCGTCACCCCTATCGCCCGCAGTTGGGATGCTACCAGCGACACTAGATGCTCGCGCGAGGAGATCCCCGTGTAGGCCACCTCGGTCCACAGCCGCCCTCGCCGGGAAAGGAATCCGAACCGGGGGCGTTCCTCTGGGATCGACAAGTCGAACGTGGACGGACCCTCACCCGCCTCCAACGCCGCCTTGAGATCCCACAGAAGCTGCCGCCGGGGGACCCCCCAACCGTCAAACGCCCCTGCCCAGATCAGCGCCTCCACCGCCTTGCGGCCCAGGCGCGTCCTGCGGCAGAAGTCAGCCAGGGAGCGGAAGGGGGCAGAGCGACGTGTCTGCGTCACTCGCTCGCTCCCGGTCTCTCCCAGCCCAGCCACCACCGACAGGCCCAGCCGGATCGCCTCCCCCTCTACTGTCGCCCGCACCTCCGACGTCTCCACATCCACTGGTCGGATCTCCACCCCACACCGTCGCGCCTCGGAGACGATCACATGGGCCGGATAGAAGCCCATCGGCTGGTTCCTGAGCAGCGCGGCGAAGAAGGCTGCCGGGTGGTAGCGGCGCAGCCAGGCCGATTGATAAGTGAGCACGGCGAAGGCAGCCGCGTGGCTCTTGGGGAAGGAATAGCCTCCAAAGGCCAGAAGCTTGGCGAAGACTCGCTCGGCAACCTTCCGATCCACCCCACACTCCGCAGCACCGTGCAAGAAACGCTCGCGGAAGCGTTCGATCTCCTCCCCGGCGCGCTTGTGAGAGAGCGCTCGACGCAACAGCTCCGCCTCCCCCGGCGTGAACCCGGCCAGGTCGCGTGCCACCTTCAGCACCTGCTCCTGGAAGATGATCACCCCCAGCGTCTCCTCCAGCGCCGGTTGGACCAGGGGATGGAGGTAGCTAACCGGCTCCAGGCCCTGCCGACGACGCAGGTAGGGATAAACCATCTGTGCCTGGAGTGGACCGGGGCGGATGAGACTGATCTCGACCACCAAATCGGCAAAGGAACGCGGCTGGAAGTGAGGGATCAAGTTGGCCTGAGCTCTGGATTCCACCTGGAAGAGCCCAATTGTCTCTCCCCGACAGATCATATCGTAGACCTGAGGGTCGTCGTTTGGAAGGCAATCCACATCAGGCCGCTCCCCCGTCTGAGCTTTGACTATGGTCACAGCGTCCTCAATAGCGGAGAGCATGCGCAATCCCAACAGATCTACCTTGATCAGTCCCGCCCCCTCCAGCGCCTCCTTATCCCATTGAGTGACCGTCCGCCCCTCCATCGCCGCCAGCCCTTCGCCAGGTTCAGGACGCCGCTCCAGCGGCACCAACTCACACAGCGGCGGGTCGGAGAGAACCATCCCCCCGTTGTGGATTCCGGTATGCCGCGGGATACCGGCCAGCTGGGGGACGATGCGCAAGAGGTGCTGGAACGGTTTGCCTGCAGTATCGTCGCCGAAAGATTCGACCAACCCGCGCGACTCCTCGACACTCTCGGCATCCCTCACGTCCAACACTCTCGCCAACCGCTCCACAAGCGCCGGGGAAAAGCCCAGCACCCGCGCCACATCTCGCACCGCCGAGCGGGCGCGGAAGGTGACCAGTGTACATGCCATCGCTGCGCGCTCCCTCCCGTACCGCTGGTAGACGTACTGGATGACCTCCTCTCGCCGGTCGGCGGCGAAGTCGATATCTATATCAGGCGCGTCGCGTCGCCGGGGGGAGAGAAACCGCTCGAAGACCAGATCGCAGGCCACCGGATCGATGGGAGTAATACCCAAGAGATATGCCACCAGGGAGTTAGCCGCGCTCCCTCGTCCCTGGCAGCGAATACCGGCGTCGTGGGCAAAGCGGACAATATCCCAGACGATAAGGAAGTAGTTGGCCAATCCCATCTGGGTTATGATCGCCAGTTCCTTATCCAGGAGCTCCCAGGGAGGATCGGTAGGGTAACGTTCCCGCAGCGCCCTTAGGCACCGATCGCGCAAGAAGGCATTGGCGGTGCGACCCTTGGGTAGAGGAAAGCGGGGTAGAGTCTGAGGTCCCCCGGGGAGGAAGGTATCGGCCGGGGCACAGCGCTCAGAGATGCGTAAGGTGCTCTCCAGAACAGAAGGAACTCGGTCGAAGAGGGCAGCCATCTCCTCCGGAGAACGGAAGTGGTACTCGTCGTTGGGCCGCAGGAGCTCCCCCGCGTCCTCAAGGGTGACGTGATGGCGGATGCAGGTGAGGACGTCGTGAACTTCCCGCTGACGGGGATGGAGATAGTGAACATTGCCAGTGGCCACCGCTGAGAGCCCCACTCGGTCGGCCAGAGTCAACAGTCGTCCTGCCAGCCGCAGGTCGCCGGGGTGGTAGTGGCGCTGGAGTTCAATGAAGAAACGCTCCGACCCAAAGAGACGAGCGTAGCCTCGGGCCACCTCAAGCGCCCGTTCCTTCTCTCCCGCCGCCACCAGGCGCGGGATCTCCCCCCGCCGACAGCCGGAGAGAGCAATCAGCCCGTCGGCATGGGCGGCCAGATCGGAGCGTGCCAGCCGCGCCCTCCCCTTGGGCTGGCCCCAATGGGCCAGAGTGAGCAGACGACAGAGGTTGGCGTACCCCTGTCGCGTCTCCGCCAGGAGGGTGAGGTGGCTTTCATCACTCAGCGTCACCTCCGCCCCCAGGATGGGCTTTATGCCTGCCTCTTGAGCTGCCCGCACGAAGCGTACAGCTCCGTACAGCCCATCGTGATCAGTGAGAGACAAAGCCCCCATCCCGCAGGCCGCCGCCCGGGCCACCAGCTCCTCCGGGGCGGGAACTCCATCCAGGAGGCTGTGGCTGGAGTGAGCGTGGAGTTCGACGTAACCGACGGAGGGCCTCCCTATAGATACCGGCGCTCCAACCACCATCGGTCGCTGCTCCGATCGCGGAAGACGATCCGCACCTGCCCATCAGGGGTCTCAGCGCGATAGTAATCGCGCAACACGGGCCGGGCCCACCAACGGCGTCGCTCCCGCCAGTGCTCGTAGATCCGAGGAAGAGGAAGAATGTGATCAG
This sequence comes from Anaerolineae bacterium, assembly GCA_050049355.1. Classification (GTDB taxonomy): domain Bacteria; phylum Chloroflexota; class Anaerolineae; order B4-G1; family DUEL01; genus JASFWK01. Next base: position 42,728 of record JASFWK010000002.1, read on the forward strand.
GGAAGATCAGGGCACGAGGAAATCCCATGGGGTCAGTAGTCACCTGTATAGGGCGAGGCGGCGGCGGGCCCAACAGCGATGCGACGACGATGATCATCTCCCCGAACCGCTCCCGCAGGCGCCGAAGGACCTCCTGCAGGCGGGTGTGGCGGCTGTCAGCGGGTCCGCTGAAGAGGGTCAGCTGGGTGGCTCCCAGGTAGGCCGGGCGGAGAGGGTAAAGGACTACCTTCAGGTCAGCCACTGGGTGGGAGGGACTCGGCCGATCCAAGAGTGCAACCGCCTGTCGGGTGAGCCGTTCAGGGTCAGCGGTGGGCGGCTCCACCGAAGTAGCGACAGTATGGGTATCTCCCTCTTCATCCTCCACACACAGCTGTAGCCCTTCGGCCTGGTAGCCTCGTTGGGAGATGTCGGCGGCCAGCGCAGCGACGATGCGTCCCGTCCAGGCGGCGAGGGGCCCTCGGTTGACCACGGGCGGCTCAAAGATGTGAGCTCCCTCCAACACCAGGGGCGGCGCATCGGAGTGAACCGGACGAGGATCGCGTGCCGAGGCGAGGTCGTGCAGGAAGCCCGCGTGGGAGCCAAACTGACGAATCAAAGCCAGACGTGGCAGCTTCGCCAACGCACCCAGGGTGCGGATGCCTAACTGATGCAGCCGGTGGAGGACCTCAGGCTCGGCGGGGAGGGTGGAAAGCGGCAGCGGGGAGAGGAAGGCACACTCCTGACCAGCTGGCACTGCGCACCAACTACCGGGACTTTGCCCTGAGCCTGTCGAGGGAGGGGCGGCGCGGGCGGCCTGCTCGGCAGTGAAACGATCACCCGCCAATCCTACGCGGACGTCCAACCGGGCGGCTTGCCCGATCTCCGCCGCCATCCGGCGGGGCAGCTGGGTATCGGAGCCAGAGGATGACCCCGAGCCAGTCACATCAGCAAAGAGCAGGCCCATATCTGCCGTCTCCACCCGATCGGTAAACCGACGAAGGGCTCCCTCCAGCACCTGGTGGGCAGCGCGATAGGCAGGCTCGTCGGCGGGGAGAAAGCAGGCCTTGGGGCAGAGAACTTCGGCGCGGGAGAGGCGCATCCCGGGTTGGACGCCAGAGGTTTCAGCCTCCGGGCAGCAATCGAGGACCATACTGGGCTCCCATGGCCGTCCGCCAACGACCACGAGACGGCCATCGAGGGTTGGGTCGCGAATCTTTTCCACCTGCACCGGAACGTGGGGAGCCAGCAAGCAGACAATCCTCATCGGGCGAGACTCATACCGCGCCGGGGGCGGTGCAACGAGCAGACCTTGCACGCCAGGCGCATAGAACATCTGTTCTAAGGGGATTATACCGGGGTGGAGCGAGATGTCAAGAAGCGAATCCCACTATCCGCACACCGCGCGCGCCGACCCAAAGGAGGATGCTTCGATCTGGAGGTGCCCTGCCCTATGACCTGGATCTAGGCTGCCCGCCCTCAAAAGCCTGGCTCGCCGCCGAAGCAACCCGTTCAAGAGCGGGGCGGGACTTGGGCAGATTGACCATAGTGGAGCGAGGAGAGGCAACGCCGGCTCATCGCGTGATTCGTTCCGGCAGGATATAGGGATACTTCCTGCCCAGGAGCCCGTATACCCAGCGGTCGATCTTCCTGAAAGCCAGATAGATCCTCCAGATCCAGGCATCTTCACGGTAATAGGCCTTGACCTCTTCTGACGTGAGCGGTTTGATATCCTCTTCCATCTCAGAAGCGAAAAACTGGTTGGCCGTGCGCACCAGCTGAGGCACCAAATCAGGGCGCTGCTCCTTATAGAAGTTGGCGATTAGATCCACCACCACGTACCGAAAATCGTAGTAGCGAGTCATCACGTCCTCCAGGAAGAGCAGCCGGATAATCCAGACCAGGAAGGAGGGCGCGCTGCGCAGGAAGAGCTCGGGATCTAACTGCTCCTCACCCTGTCTTTGCAGCAGTGGCGTGCTGGTATCGAAGTAGACCAGCTCCACCTCCTCTCCCAGCCGCGGCGCCTCCGGCTCCCAATCCACGATCGCCCAATTGGAGATCTGCCCATCGAAGCCAACCGCCAGCCTGTCGCTGTTGAAGTCGAAGACTTTCTTCGTCTGCCTCAGCGCAGCACGGACCAACCGGTGGATATCCTCGGGAACGAGGCGATGGATCGCCTTATGACCGATGGCCTGGCGAGGGAGTCTTTCCTGAACGATGTAGATGATGACCCGATCTTCCTGTACAAGTCGAACCGTTTGGCTAGGAACGACCTGTATACCCACGCGGTTTCGCAGCACGCCGACGTATTCCGCATACAGGGCTTCATAGCGCGCCGCTTCGTCCTCGGTCTTGAACATCGGCAGCCTCTTGTGAGCCAGATGATGCGCGCCCTCGGTTTCGATCGCCAGAACCGTGCTGATTTCCCCATAACCCAGGACGCTGGCTGGTATCCTGCTCCTCTCCGGGAACCGGAGATTCAGATTCTCCTCGAACGCTTCAAGCAACTGAAGGTCAACCCGCAGATCGGTCATCGCGCACCGCCAAGTTCCAGCATGCGCCCCATAGCCTCAAGGGCCTTATCCACACGCGCTAGTATCTCGTCGGCCAGATCACGGCCGGTGATCAGCGGCGGCAACAGCTGCACTATCCGCGGATCGTTGTTGGCGTACACAGCGAGGAGACCACTCTCATAGGCAGTCCTGGAGAAGAGTGGACCGCATTGCTCGTTGACCATCTCGATCCCCATCATCAACCCCAGCTGCCTCAGCCCGACGAGGGTGTCGGGGTGCCTCTCCTTCAGCCATTCGAAGCCCTTCGAGAAGACCGAAGCGATCTCCTCGACGTGGGAGAGGAAGTCGGGGCGTGAAGTGAGCTCCAGGACCTTCAGCGCCACAGGACATCCTACCTCGGCACCGCCAAAGGTCGAGATGTGAATAAAGGGATCCTCGTGGAAGATTGCTTCGTACATTCCCCTGAAACAGGTCGCGGTGATGGGGTAGATCCCACCGGAGAGCCCCTTGCCGATCACCATGATGTCGGGCACGACGTCGAAGTGCTCAATTCCCCACAGTCTCCCTGTCCTACCAAGGCCTGCCTGGACCTCGTCAACGATCATCAGGATGCCCTTCCTGTCGCAGAGATCGCGTACCCGAGGAAAGAAATCGTCATCAGGGATGGGCATACCGTAAGTGGCGGGGATGGTTTCGAGCAACACCGCTGCCGTGTCTTCGTCCAGAGTCTCTTCCAGCGCCTCGACGTTGTTGAACGGAACCTGCACGAAGCCCGACGGCATTGGGCCGAAAGGAGCGCGGTACCTCTCGTCACCCGCTGCCAGGGCCAGCCCGGTGTGGCCATGGTATCCTCCCTTGGCCGAGATCACCTTAGGTCTCCCCGTGTATCCCCGAGCCACCTTGATGGCCAGATCCACTGCCTCCCCACCCCCGACGCCGAAAACGGTGTACGCCAGATCCCCCGGAGCGAGTTCGGCCAGCCGCTTGGCGAGGGTTGCTCGCTGTTCACTGACCAGGTGATGGTTGCCGATGTCAAGTTCCCGAAGACTCTGCTGCAGGACTTCAATGATCTCCGGGTTCCTGTGTCCCAGGTTGAAGACTCCGCCATTGCAGTGGCAGTCAATCAATCGGCGCTCGTCGGTCACGTCCCAGAGATAGGAGCCCTCCCGTCGTCCCAGCACAAAGTCGATGCCGGCTGACTGGAAGAACCTCACCTTCCCCGAGGAGACGTGCTGAGCGAACAGGTCTACGAGCTCGTCCTTGGTATGCATCCCACGGTACATACTTCGTGTGGTCCCCACAGGTGCTCCCCTCCAGTTTGACTACGTGGCTTGCTGCGGCATGCCGTGATCGTTGATCCCTGGTCATTCGATGATCCCTCGTCGGTACCGTCCTCCCTTCGCTTCAGGAGCCTGCAGGCTGTCGAACGCGACCACCGACCTCCACGGTCTTCGTTGGCGGGCCAGTCATCCGATGGCGACCCGCTGGTCGGGCGATGGCAGGGAAGAGGTCAGTCGGCACGCGCGCCGGGGCCCAGATGCGGGGGGACGGGGAGCGCCAGATCGAATGGACAGCAGCTGCAACGCATGCGCCCACCCCGTACTCGTCCAGTGCCACAACCCATTCCGTCTGCCGATGAGAGTATAGCACAGCCCAAAGAAGGCACAACACGTTCTTGTAATTTGATGCCTCTGTGCTAGAATGACACCAGATCGAGCCAGACTCCCAAGGAGGCTCACAGTGAACGAACAAGCAAATCTCCTCAAAGTCGCGAGCAACTCCCCTTCCACGGCTGTGGCCGGCGCCATCGCCGGGATGGTTCGGGAAGGAAAAGAGCCAATCGTCCAGGCCATCGGCGCTGGGGCGGTCAACCAGGCAATTAAAGCCGTGGTCATCGCGCGCACCTACCTGGCAGAGGATGGGATAGATATCGCGTGCGTCCCGTCCTTTGTCGAGGTGGAGATTGAGGGCCAAGAGCGGACCGCAGTGAGGCTCGAAGTCAACAGACGACAGCCGGACTGAGACACAAGGATTCACCAACCTGCCCAGCACGCCGCGTCCGCGGATCCAGACGGCTCAGACATCAGATGCGCGTTATACTCATCTGCATCTCGCGACAGCCGCGCTCAGATGTGCCCCGAAAAGGGCAAGCCAGCTGCTCAGATAGATCCACAACATCAGGGCCACAACCGCTCCTAGCGAGCCGTACACAAGCTGGTATTGAGCCAGCTCACTGCTGAGGTACCATGTGAAGGCGCCTTTGGCGATCTCCCAAGCACAAGCGACCACTAGTGCGCCCCAGAATGCCTCTGACCATCTTGTCTGTGTGTTCGGCACCCACCGGTAGAGTCCCAGGAAGATCAGGAATGTAACCAGCCCGGGCAAGAGACTGGAAAGGATAGCCCACAGCGGCGTCCCGTAGATTGACACACCCTCCCACAGAGGCAACGACAGTCGCGGCAGCAGGGTCAGCAGGTGTGTTGACAGCAGCGAGAGGAGCAGAAGCGCCGCCAGCATCCCCACCATCCCCACTGCCACGAGACGTCTCTCTAAGAGACCACGGCGCTCCGCCCCCGTCCAGGCGCGGTTGATGTGACGGGCCAAGACTGTGAAGACACCCGTTCCTGCCCAGAACAGGCCTGCCAATCCTACCACACCCACTGCCTCGCGCTGCTCAAGAACCTGCTGAATGTTCGATTCGATGAGCTCTTGGGAGACCGGGATGGCCTCTGTGACAGACCTAACCACCTCTCGATAGACCCACTCTCGCTGCAGAAAGAAGCTGCCGGCAGCTACCAGAGCCAACAGCAACGGAAAGAGGGAGAAGATCGTGTAGTAGGCCATGCTGGCAGCGGCCTCCGATGCGCGAGCGTCGTTGAAGCTGCGAATGGCCTCCCTCACTACGTTGAGTGAACCGCCACTGTGATCGTTCATCCACCGATAGAGAGCTCTCAAGGATTTGGTCAGACCTACCATCTCCTACTTCCTTCCAGCGGACACAGCGCGATGGCTGCAATTACCCCACTCGGGTACGGAGACGGACCTCCGTCGCCGGCAAGTATTGCTCGGTCAAGAGCCGCCAGAGGAATCTGGACAGGCACCTCTTCCTGCAACACCCACAGCCAAGGTTCTGCCCCCGCCCTCAGGTCATCTTTCAAATGAGGAGTGTGGATCCTCTCGTCAGAGAGGTCGAGACCATAGTCCACTCCACACTGCTCACTCACCAGAGTGCCCTCTTCAGAACATTGCCTGCAGTTCCAGGGCATTTTGCACCGCGTAGCCGGCCTCGTCATTGTCGAAGTAGCAGAATATCTCCCTTCCTCGCCTGATCCAGGCCGAAAACGCATCAGCCCATCCCGTCAGAGTCTCAGTGTCATACTTCCCCCGGTATGGGCCATAGGGGCCGTGGAGCCGGACATAGACGAAATCGGCTGTGATCTTCTTCGGCGATAGTCGACCCGGGAGATCGTAGATACAGAAGGCGGCTTCACGTTGCGCCAGCGCCTCGTACGCCCGAGCATTCAACCAGCTACCATCGCGAAACTCAAGAGCATACCGGTAGCCCCTGGGCAGTACCTCTAGAAAGGACACTAGCCGTTCACGATCGAAATGCCAGTTTGGCGGTAGTTGAAAGAGGATAGGGCCAAGCTTATCTCCCAGCAGATCGACCCTCCCCGTGAAGTTGGAAACCGGCTCCTGCGGATCTTTGAGCTTCTTCATATGGGTGATGTATCGACTGGCCTTGACCGAGAAGAGAAAACTCGCTGGTACGGTGTCGCGCCACCTAGCCACCGTCTCCTCGCTTGGCAGCTGATAGAACGTATTGTTGATCTCCACCGTCCTGAAATGGTCGGCGTAGTATTCGAGGAACTTCTCCTTTGGAAGCCCTTGGGGATAGAAGGGGCCCTCCCAGTGTTCGTAGTGCCACCCGGATGTGCCGATGTGCAGGTCCTCCTTCCCGCTCACTCCTCCAACCTCCGCGTCTGACAGTTGGGACAGTGATAGGCGCTGCGCCCGCAGACCTTGACCCGTCCCAGGTCACCCCCACACTTTGGGCACTCCCCGTCGTTGCGCCGGTGGGGAATGATGTAGGAATCCGGAAACCGGTTGGGATCCGCCTGACAATCTACGGCTGTGCGAAGCACCTCCCTCATCGCCTCGAACAGCTCCCCCAGCACCTCATCGTCCAGCTGGTTGATCTTCGCCCTGGGGTGAATGTCGACCTGGAAGAGGATCTCGTCAGCATAGATGTTGCCGATTCCAGCTACAATGTGCTGATTCATCAGCGTGGATTTCGTCATCCCTCGCCTCTCAGCGAGAGCCCTTCGAAAGGCCGCAAGGTCGAAGTCAGACGCCAAGGCATCTGGCCCCAGCCCTTTCTCCTCGATGAAGCTCTTCACATCTTCTATCAATCGGATCTTGCCCAGTTTCCTCTGGGCTTCGTAGGCCAGATGGTACCCATCGGAGAAGGTGATCAGAAGTCGATCGTAAGTGGGATCTTCCCCCATGTCGCTGAAGTACTTCAGACCTCCTGTCATCCCAAAGTGCAGCATCAACCACCTGCCGCTGTCGAGCGCCGCCAGGAGATACTTGCCGTGCCGTCGCGTCGATTCGAAGCTGCGGGCTTCGAGGCCCGCTGCAAGCTCGGCAGCAGAGATTCCTTCGAGTACCTGACAGCTGCGCACCTCGACCGTTTCGATCTCTTGACGTAGGGAGGTGGCGTCAAGATATCGCCTCAGAACCTCGACATCAGGCAGTTCCGGCATGATGCCTCCCAGTTGGCCTCCATCGTCATCGCCATGCTTCTACGCAGGGCGCTCGCGATGCCATCTTTCCAAGATTCCGAATCTGCGTGATTCCTCAACTACCGCAGAACCACGTCCATTCCGTCGTAGGCGATCTCCGCCTCGACCCCTCGCTCGCGGGCGAGGCTCTGGACCTTCGCCTCTATGATCCGCTCACCCCCCTCCACGATCTCCGCGCCGAGATGTGTGAAGATAGCTCGAGGCACGCCTGTCTTTCGGCACCAGGTGAGCTGCGTGCGCACCGGCGTGTGTCCGATCAAGCCATCGCCGATCTTGCGCACCATAGAGCGCGCGATGGTGGCACCATCCCCGACGTACAGCCTGGCTCCAAAGAGCGCTTCCTCCCGATCGTGTATCCAGACCACGTCGCGCGCGTAGAAATGACAACTTCCCCAGCCGTGATTCGGTATCCAACAGCCGGCGCGCGCGTGGAGTGATCAACCGGAAACGCCTCAAATGCGATCCCCTCGATCTCCACGGGTTGACGATTCGGCATCAACCTTCGGTCTTCGATGTGAAGGTCATCCATGCCCTCCCAGGATTCTTCAGTGGCGTAGACCGGACACGGAGCGCCGTCCCGCAGCCTCCAGGCGTGATCGGTATGGGCGTGGGTGACCACGATCGCCTGCACACTCCAACCCCCACCTCTCCCAGCCAATCCTCACCACAGTCAATGGCGACCTCCTTACCGCGGTATGAGACTGTCATTGAGCTGTGTCTGCGATGACGGACCGTTCTCGCATCGATGTTCCCCCGAGTGCCCAGGAACCTAAGCCTCAACATCTGTGAACTGCTCAATAGCCTTCCGCCTCCAACTCCGGGGACGACCATCGGCGGTGCCCAAAGACACCGCTTTCACTCTGCTGAGCCGCCGCAGCTGGGCAGGGCTTCGTTGGCCCTTTAGCGCAATGGTTGGACCAGAAGAATCGGCTCCAGCCCGTTCACCACATTGCAGGGCAACCAGCAATCCAGGGAAACTGGTCAGCAACCGGCACACCGGGCGTGCGCCTCGCCGTACCTCACAAGAACGATTATAGCATGACCCATTCGCGCCGCCCACCACGGGGGACGCCGGTCGTTGGGGCTCGGTTCCTCCAGCGGCGCAGAGCAGCCAGGCGGCGTAGTAGGTGGCTCTTGACTCAGCCAACTACATCGCCTAAAATGCCGATGAGAGCAAACCCAGCAAGGAGCGGCAGGGTGTCTGAGAAAGCACGAACCATCATCCACCTGGATCTGGATGCCTTCTTCGCCGCCGTCGAGGTGTTGGAGAACCCCGACCTGAGGGGAAAGCCTCTGCTCGTCGGCGGACGGCCTGGGGAGAGGGGTGTGGTGGCCACAGCATCGTATCCGGCCCGCGAGTTCGGCGTCCGCTCGGCGATGCCGATGGCCCGAGCCTTGAAGCTCTGTCCCCAGGCCATCGTGCTGCCACCTCGCCACAACATCTACCGGAGCCACTCGCGCCGCGTGATGGAGATCCTCGACCAGACCTCAGCGCTTGTGGAACAGCTGAGCATCGACGAGGCATATCTCGACCTGACGGACCGGGTGACTGCCTGGGAGGAGGGGGGGGAGCTCGCGCGGCAGCTCCAAGGGCGAGTGAGTGACGAGGTTGGACTCTCGGCGTCGCTTGGAGTAGCAGCGAACAAGCAGGTAGCCAAGGTCGCCTCTGGCCACGACAAGCCCGGGGGGCTGACCGTAGTGCGGCCCGGAGAGGAAGCGGCTTTCCTGGCGCCATTGTCCGTGCGCGCGCTGTGGGGCGTGGGGCCGGTGACGGAGCGGAAGCTCGGCGCACTCGGGGTGACGACGATCGGCCAACTGGCACAGCTCTCGGAGGAGGAGCTGGAGGAACACTTCGGCCAGCGCGGAGAGGATCTGGCCCGGCGGGCGCAGGGGATTGACAATCGCCCAGTGATCACGGAGCACCAACGCAAATCGGTGAGCCGAGAGAGGACCTTCAGGCGCGATCTGAGGCAGGCAAGGGCATTGCGCAGACAGCTATGGCGCCTGAGCCAGGGAGTGACCGAGCGCCTGCGCAGGGCAGACCTAGCGGCCGGCACGGTGGCGATCAAGCTGCGGTATGCGGATTTCACCACGCTCACCCGGCAGATGACGCTAGACGTTCCGACGGATGATGAACACATGATCTACCAAGCAGCCTTGGTGTTGTTCGACCAGACATGGCAGCGCGGACGGTCGGTGCGGCTGCTGGGGATAGCAGCGAGCCATCTCTCGCCTCCCACGGGACAGCTGCTGCTCTTCTGAAAAGATTGAGGGATCTGAGCAGAGAGTCACACGCATTGCGCTTTTTGACCACATCGAGTAGGATAACCGGAGGGTGGACGAGCTGACGGAGCGGCGATAGGATAGATGAAGGACGCATTGACCGAGGACGGCGTTCGGGTTGAGGCCGGACCAAACGCCCCGGAGGTGGGGACCTGCCCCGCCTGTGGGGGGATCGTTGACCGGCGCCACCGACAGGACGGCACGGAATCAGAGAGCGGCACCTGGTTCTACCGGCACCGGCGGGGTGAAGGCCCCAGCTGCCCGCGCCGGTCGGGACCGCGGTGGTGACCCGCGCCTTCTCCCCGAGCACACAGCTGTCCCTCTTCCGTCCGGAGGATGACCTCTGAAGAAGATACCATCACTCAGCCTTTCCCTGCTGTTGGCGCTGGGCACGCTGGCAGTCCTAGGGCTGCTAGTTACACCTACGGCGGCTGGACCCCCGCCGCCCCCACCACGCGACCCGCTGGCGTCGGCCGCACTGGTCGGCCTCAATCAGGCCTGGTACCTCCAACGTGGCTATGGCGACGCAGGTTTCTCTCCAGCCCCTATCGCACGGGCCCATTTCCCCACGTCCATCTCAAGAGCCCAGATCGCCGCCAGCGACACGCTCACTCACCACGTCCATCTCCCACTGATTCGAAACGGAGGAATGAGTGAAGCCCGCGCGCTGTGGGTGACCCGTTGGGATTACAGCAGCGTCACTGATGTACGGACGCTAGCGGAAAACGCCGCCGGCGCCGGGTTCAACATGCTCCTCTTCCAGGTGCGCGGAACCGCGGACGCCTTCTATGCTCCGGGCCTGGAGCCCTGGGCGGCCCGGCTGGGTGAAGATGGGCTGGGGCAGGACCCCGGCTGGGATCCGCTACAGACTGCAGTCGAGACGGCACACGCCAACGGCCTGCAGCTGCACGCCTACGTCAACGTCTACACAGTCTGGGCAGGCACCTCGCCACCCCCTACGGACACGGTGCCCGCGCATCTCTTCTGGACGCTCTCGCACCGCTATCCCGAGGATGAATGGCGCGCCTGGACAGCCGAGGGTCCCATGACACTCACCGACGGCTATCTGTGGGCCACTCCAGCCCTCACTGACGTGGTGGACCGAGTCGTATCCGTCACGACGGACCTGGTGACCCGCTACGCCGTGGACGGCGTGCACCTCGACCTGGCACGGTATCCCGGCCGAGATTACTCCTACGATCCTTTCACCGCAGCTGCCCTCGCAGGATCAGGTCTGTCACGCGACGAGTGGCAGCGAAGACGGGTCAACCTGCTCGTCGATCGCATCTACTCAGAGGTGATCCCCCTTCGCCCTGGTTTGCGCCTCTCCGCGGCGGTCTGGCCGGTCTACCGTGATCGCTGGGGATGGGGATACAGCGAGGGGTATGTCGACTACTATCAGGATTCCCAGAGCTGGATTCTAGATGGCTCGATCGACACCGTCATGCCAATGATCTACCCGGCGGACGTGAATGAGGATCCGAATGTGTTCACGCCCACCCAGTTCTCCCTGTTGACGTCGGACTTCCTGGCCCACGATGGCGGTCGCCACGTCTTCCCCGGGATCAGTGCGCAGTACCGCGATTTCGACGAGATTGCCCAGCGGATTGCCATCGCTCGTGACCTGGGCGCACCGGGGCACGCGATCTTCTCGGCCCGGCTGGTGGACCAGAATGACCACTGGGACGACTTCGCCCTCGGACCCTATGCGGCCCCGGCCGAGGTTCCGCGGCTCACCTGGCGTCCGTAGCTGCCGCACTACGAATCTATCGTCCCACATCTGACGCACAGAGCCAGATTGTGTAATGCAGCACCGCAGTTCTGGTCGCTCTCACTCTTGATCGAGCCGAGCGACAGATGCCCTCCACAGATCATTCCCCCTTACCGCTTACCCCCGCAGCGACGGCACACCAGCTTCGGAACTCCCAAAACGATCGTGCACCCTCGGCCGAAGAGGCGAAAATGTTTTCCTAATTTTTCCTTGACAAAGGAAATAATTTCTGGTATAATCTACAGGCAGAGGGGTGCTGAACGCAGGAAGAGAACCTGAAAGCGTCGACCCGAGGGCGAAGCAAGCTCTTCGAGCCGCAGGCGCGGAAGGGTGATCTTTCCCCAAGACCGGGAGTAGCTTCGTTCCCCCTACCTCATCATCGACATCAGAGCCGTAGATTGATCCTGTACCCTGATGGCCAGAGACTGCCGCAGCAGAGACTGGCCGATTCACCAGTTTCCTGTCCCAGGACGAGTTCCCGGTATCGGGGGAAACTTGCTCCGCCTATGTCTCATGGAGCAATCGGCCTTTCGACCCACCCTGCCGCGTCTGGTCCTCCTCCGCCGTATGGAATCCCCAGTTTGACCGCAGTGTGGTCATTGCCCCTCTTACTAGTGGAGCACCGATTCGAACCACGACAGCGTGGGACTGGCCAAGGGATCTGGAACCGCGAAAAGCCTTTCGGCTCAAATCACGATCCGCAGACTCGGTGGACGCCGAGATGGATTCAGCTCTTTGACAGCGGAATCTGTGAATGAAGTGACCTCCGGCCGCCTCTCGTCTTGCTCTCTGTCCTCAATAGCACTGTAGTTCCACCGGAAGTGGAAGAAGGGGGCAACTCCGGGCCGAGTTTCTGCCATCGCCGGTCGGGCGGAGGTCGCAAGCTGCCCTGACTGCTCATCTGGACTCAAGAAGTCTTATCGCTAGAGAATGGGGGCGCGTTGTCAGACCGTTGAGTGTCTTTGGCGACTTACCTCTCCTGAAAGCGCAGGCCAGGACTCTCCAACGAAATTCGCCGAAGAAAGGAGGTGACACAGCAGACAATCGACCTCGGCCGAAGAGAATGCCCATGACAAACAAGAAGGAATCCATACAGGGAGGAAAGAAGGATGCGTAGCGCGAAGAAGCTACTCTTGGTAAGCCTGTCAGTCCTGGCCGTGCTAGCCTTGCTGGCCAACTGCGGTCCCACCACCACCCCCACTGTGGAAGAACCCCCCAGCGAAGAGACGGAAACGGAAGAAGAGCCCACTGTTGAGCCCACGACCCCGCCCGAACCCACCATCCTCGTCGTGGGCATGGCCGGCACTTTCAATACGCTTGATCCAGCCGACCACCGCGACCGCGAGGCCGAGACAGTCATCCGGAACATGTTTGACGGGCTGGTCACCCGTGACAACACCAGCGGCGTTCACCTCGAATTGGCCGAGTCCCTGGAGTGGGTCGACGACACCACTCTGGAGATCAAGCTGCGCCAGGGCGTCCTGTTCCACGACGGCGTGGAGATGACGGCCGACGACGTTGTGTTCACCTTCGAGCGCGTGATTGAAGAAAACGCGATTGAGTACCCCGAGCCCCATACGTCGCCTCGCAAGGGGCTAATCGCTCCGCTCGAGTCTATCGAGAAGATCGATGACTATACAGTGGTGATGCAGTTCAGTGGTCCCTGGCCACCAGCCTTGCAGATGCTCGTGCACCAGCAGATTGTGCCCAAGCACTACCTCGAAGAAGTCGGCACAGAAGGCTTCGTTGAGCATCCCATTGGCACCGGACCGTTCATGTTCGTCTCCGCGGATTCGGCAATGGAAGAGGTCGTCATAGAGCGCTTCGACGACTACTTCGGAGGTGCCCCTGACCTGGAGCCCGTGGGAATCGCCTGTGTGGATCGGGCGATCTTCCGCGTGATCCCGGAGGCCTCAACGCGGGTGGCAGCCCTGCTGGCGGGCGAGGTGGACATCATCCAGCAGGTGCCGCCGGAACTGGTCGACACCCTGTCCCAGACTCCAGGCGTTGAGGTCAGGACAGCGGCCAGCACTCAGCCCAAGTGGGTGGAGCTTAACGTGAACAGCCCGCCATTTGACGACGTGCGGGTGCGTCAAGCCATGAACTATGCCGTGGACAAGGACCTCATTATCGAAGAGATCTACGGCGGCCGCGCCGTCGCCCTCCCGGGTCCCCTTTCGCCCTTCAACAACTTCGTCAACGAGGACCTGGAACCGTACCCCTATGACCCGGACACGGCGCTCGATCTGTTGGAGGAGGCCGGATGGACAGACTCGGACGAGGATGGCATCCTGGACAAAGACGGCCAGCCCTTCGTCTTCACCATCGACACCATAGAGGAGTGGCGACCGCTGGCCGAGGCTCTGGCCACTCAGTACCTCGCCATCGGAATCGATGCCAGCGTACGCTTCTGGGACAAGAGCGTCCTGAAGCCCATGCTACTGGCCGGCGAGCGTCTGGCCTTCCTCGACGACTGGGGAGACTCGGCCTTTGATCCCGTCGGGCACTTCGAGGCCAAATGGCATGGCTACGTCGAAGGTCAGCCCTATGGCCGCGGCAACTTCTCCGGCTACAACAACGAGCGGGTAAACGAGCTTATCAGGCTCGGTGAGACAACCGCCGATGTCGACGAGCGACACACGATCTACGACGAGGCTCAAGAGCTTGTCTACCAGGAAGCTCCTGCCGTGTTCTTGATTCTGCCCGAAGAGGTAGAGGCATCACAGAGCTACATCCAGAACTGGGAGCCGGCATCGGATAGCCGCATCAACCTCCACGACGTCTGCATCGAGGAGTAGCCGGCAACCCCGAATCGAGGTGGGGTAGATTGATGTACTCAATCCGAGACGCCAATCTACCCCACCCACTTTCATTCCGCTTGAGTAGAGCCCAGACGCCTCGAGAGACAGCAGTGGTATCACACGTGGTCGGCGGAGGGGTCGCCGCCAGCTGACCGAGTCTCTCCCACTTTGCTCAAACTCGAGGCTTCAGACCCACTTGGAGTATTGCGAGTATGCGTGCTGTCAAGATCCTGGAACGCACCTTAGCAGCGATCCCAATCATGTTCGCCGTGGCAATCGTGGTGTTCTTATTCATGCGCTTGATGCCCGGCGACCCCGTAGATATCATGATGGGACAGGACGGGGCTGTGTCCGCTGGTGAGATGGAGCAGCTGCGTCATGAGTTTCATCTGGATGAGCCCCTATCCAAGCAACTATGGTTGTTCTTGAAAGGCGCCGTTCGTGGGGATCTGGGCTACTCATACGTCCAGAAACGACCGGTTACCGAACTCATCATGGAGCGTCTACCGGCGACCATGGAGCTTGCCGGGGGAGCTCTCCTCTTCGGCCTCACAGTTGCTGTGCCCATCGGCATCTTTTCCGCCGTACGACAGAACTCCTTGCTGGATCGCCTCAGTATGGCAGGAGCCTTCTTGGGCATCTCCATGCCCGCGTTCTGGTTGGGAGTCATGTTGATGTTGCTGTTCTCCGTACGCCTTGGCTGGCTCCCCGTCCGCGGCCGCCTGCCATACGGTCTGGGTCTGGAAAGGATTACCGGTCTATATGTGATTGACAGCCTACTGACGAGAAACTGGGCAGCGCTGAGAGCCAGCTTGAAACACCTGGTTCTGCCTTCGGTCAGTCTGGGAGCGTCGGTGGCAGCCATCGTGGCCCGAGTGCTTCGCTCCAGCATGGTGGAAGCCCTCCGGCAAGACTACGTCACGCTGGCGCGGGCCAAAGGACAGATAGAGTTCACGGTTGTGGTAAAACATGCCCTGCGCAACGCTCTGATCCCCACAGTGACGGTCGTAGGCCTCCAGGTCGGATCACTCCTGGGCGGCAACATGATCGTGGAAACCGTCTTCGGCTGGCCGGGGTTGGGCCGTCTGGTGGTCGCTGCGATCTTCCAGCGCGACTTCCCACTGGTGCAGGGCGCCGTGATGATCTATGCTCTTACCTACGTCACAGCCAACCTCATCGTGGATGTTCTGTATACCTACTTGAATCCAAAGATAGCACTTTAGGGCAGACCTGATAGCTCTCGAGGATTGCGATGAAGACATCTATCCGTGCGGAAACTCCTTGGGCGCGCTTGACTTATGCGTGGGGCATCCGTTTCCGCGTCCTGCGCCAGAACCTCGTAGATCTCTTGCGGGAGTTATGGCTGCGCCCTCTTGTCCTGCTGGCCGGCATCATCGTCCTGGCCTACCTTCTGGCAGCCATTCTCGCTCCCCAACTCACATCCCACGATCCCTTCCTGGGCAACCTGCGGGAACGTCTCCGCCCCCCGTCATGGGAAGAGGGTGGGACCGCGACCTATCCGCTGGGGACAGATGACCAGGGGCGCGATCTCCTCACTCGCATCATCTTTGGTTCTCGCATCTCCCTGGGGGTGGGAGTTCTCTCGGTAGCAATCTCGGTCTTGGTGGGGACTACTCTGGGCGCTCTGTCCGGCTACTATCGCGGCATCTTGGACCAGATCCTCTCCCGCTTCGCCGATCTGCTGCTCTCCTTCCCATTCCTCATCTTCGCCATCGGAGTTATGGCTGTCCTGGGACCTGGGTTCACGAACCTGATCATGGCACTCACCTTCAAGGGCTGGGTCGAGTTCTTCCGGCTCGTACGGGGAGAGATGATGTCGGAGAAGACCAAGGAATACGTCGAGGCGGCCAGGATGGCGGGCCAATCTCACCCAGCCATAATCGCCAGTGAGATCTTGCCCAACATCATCCAATCTGTCTTCGTTCTGGGTACCCTCCGCATGGGCTACATGATCATCATGGAGGCCAGCTTGAGCTTCCTGGGTCTAGGAATCCAGCCCCCAGAGCCAGCATGGGGCTCCATGGTGGCCGCGGGCCGCGACTACCTGCTTGCAGCCTGGTGGGCCTCCACTCTGCCGGGGATTGCCATCTTGATCCTCGTCCTATCCATCAACACCTTCGGCGAGGGGATTCGGGACATCCTGGACCCCCGGCTGAGGATCGAGTAGGGGGCTAAATGCCAGGGTTCGATCGAAAAGGCTCTGACGGTGCGTATCTGCGCACTCTTACCGAGGGCGAGGTGGAGCACATCCACGAAAGTGCCCTCAAGGTCCTGAGCGAGACCGGTATCGTCGTCTGGGATGATGAGGTGTTGACCCTGTTGGCTGATGCGGGATGCCGCGTGGAACGCGAGCAGCGCCACGTCCGCCTACCGGCAGCGGTGGTAGGAGACGCGGCGGCTGAAGTCCCGCCCACGGTCACCCTCTACAACCGTCTGGGGGAAGAGGCGATGGCGGTGGGAGCGGGGCCGCTCTACACACGCACATCGAGCGGAGCCACCGGCATTCTTGACCTGGATACCGGCCAGCGACGGGAGGCCACCTCACAGGATGCGGCCGACGCTGCACGGCTGGCCGACGCCCTGCCTCGAATTCATGGTGTGAGCACAATGGCGGTGCAGCCGGCCGATGTGCCCGTCGCCACTGTAGACTTACACACGGTGAGGCTTGCTCTGGCAAACACGATCAAGCCACTTGGATATGTCTGCCTGAATGAGGAACTCGTTGAGCCAGTTCTATCCATGTTCGCTGCGGTGGTAGGAGGAGAAGACGCCCTGCAAGAGCGTCCCATCCTCACCGCTCTGGCCGAGTCGACTTCCCCCCTGAGGTTCGTGCCCAGCCAATTGGCCGTGGTCCGCGCTTTCGCCACGAGGGGCCTGCCACTCACACTCCACGCGCATCCCATGGCAGGCCTGACCTCACCGGTGACTTTGGCCGGGGAGCTGGTAATCACCCACGCCGAAGTCCTGGCCCTGACGACGATCGCCCAGTTGGAGCGGTCGGGCACACCGGTGATCTATGGCATGTCGTCGTCGGTGCCGGACATGCGGAACGGTGCCAATCTATCCGGCGCCCCGGAGATCGCGTTGCTAGGGGCAGCGGTGGCCCAGCTGGCCAGGCGGGTTGGACTTCCCTCCATCATGAGCACTGGCACCGACGCCCACCGGCCAGGCCCCCAGGCCGCACTGGAGCGATTGATCACCCTCATGCTCCCGGCGCTGGCCGGCATCGATCTGGTCAACCTATCCACTCTGGAGACCAAGACGACGTTCAGCCCAGAGCAATTGGTGATCGACGATACCATCCTGAGCATTGTGGAACGATCGTTGCGAGGGATCACTGTAGATGAGGAGACTATGGCCCTCGAACTGATCCACAAGATCGGACCCGGCGGCGCTTTTGTTGCCGCGCAACACACGCTCCGGCACTTTCGGGACGAGCTGCTGATCCCGGAGCTGATCAGCCGTGAGCCACGGAGGTCTTGGCAGGCGTCCGGCAAGCCGGACATGCGAGCACGAGCTCGGAAGAAGGCTCGGCGCATCCTCGCAGAGCATCATCCGCCGAGACTGACAGATGACGTTGTCAGTCAGCTCGACGAAATCGTGAGAGAGACCAAGAAACAGACGTGAGGAGAGACTCTGTCGAACAGCAGTCACTGGTGCCAGCTGACCATTCCTGAGAGAGGTCACCCGAAGTGATTTCGGTTGACCAAGGAACTGGCGGTTGACTCGCTTGGTGCTAAGGAGGTCCTTTCTAGTGAAGAGACAACCCGCAGATACCACATCTCCTCCTCTGCTGGAGCTGAACGAACTGACCACGATCTTCCCCACCCAGCGGGGCGTGGTGCGAGCAGTCGACGGCATGGACTTCACACTTCGGGAAGGCGAGAAACTGGGCATCGTGGGTGAATCTGGATCGGGCAAGAGCGTCACTCTGCTCTCCCTCCTGCGACTGGTGCCCTACCCTGGGGAGATCGTTGGCGGCGAGGTGATCTTTCAGGGCAAGGATCTCCTGCAGCAGCCCCGCCGCGAAGTGCGCAAGATCCGAGGAAGAGAGATCGCCATGATCTTTCAGGATCCCCTGACCACGCTGAACCCGGTCTTTCGCGTCGGCGACCAGATTCGCGAATCGCTGTGCATTCACAACATCGTCTCTCCATCGAGCGGTCGCCTTGGCCAACTCCTCCACAGAGAGAGAAGAAGCCTCGAATACGAGCGAGTTATCGAGACTATGTCCGATGTCGGCATTCCCTCAGCAGAGACACGGATCAAGAGCTATCCCCATCAGTTCTCTGGGGGAATGCAGCAGCGAGTCATTATCGCCATTGCCTTGTCCTGCGAACCACGTCTCCTCCTGGCCGATGAGCCGACGACCGCCTTGGATGTGACGATTCAGGCCCAGATCATTGACTTGCTGAACAAGATCAACCGGGAACACGGCACCAGCATCATCCTGGTCGCGCACAACATTGGGCTGGTAGCTGAATTCTGTGAGTCCGTCGTCGTGATGTACGCCGGCTGGATGATGGAGAAGGGCAGCGTGGACCAGGTGATCGATGACCCTAGACATCCCTACACCCAAGGACTGCTCCGCTGTCTGCCCCGTATCACGGGGGAGCGCAAGAAGATCTATCCCATCCCGGGCGTCGTTCCGGACTTGGCCAAACTGCCACCTGGGTGCCCCTTCTCCCCGCGCTGCGATCAAGAGATGCCCGAATGTCGTTCGAATAGATCCTTCCCTTTCGTCGAACTCGAAGAGGGACGCCAGGTGCGTTGTCTTCTGTACGAGTAGGCCACCGTCCGGATGGAGAGTGTGAGACATGATTGAGGAACGCAGTGAGGCTTGCTCCTCCCTGCCACTGGTTGAGGCCAGAGGGATAAAGAAGTACTTCCCAATTCGCCGCAGCTTCTTGACGAAGCTCCTGACCCGCCAAGGGGAGCAAACGGTCAAGGCGGTTGACGGGGTGGATCTCAAGATATATTCAGGGGAGACCCTGGGACTGGTTGGAGAGTCGGGCTGCGGGAAGACCACGCTTGGGCGTGTCCTAAGTCGCCTATGCGTACCGACCGCTGGGGAAGTACTCTTTCAGGGCAAGAGCATTCACAGTAGCAACTCGGCCCAGGAGATCGCCGCCGTGATGGCAGACGCCACACCAGAGGACGAGGAGGATTGGGATCTCGTCAGATTCTATCGCTATACTCAAATGATCTTTCAGAATCCATACTCATCGCTGAACCCTCGCAAGACAGTGCGACAGATCGTCTCAGTGCCGCTGAAGAACCGGGGAATCAGAGGGCTCCAGAACCTGGAGAGAGAGGTCGCCTACCTGCTGCAGCGAGTGGGCATCCCCGAGCGCCGCATGGATGTCTACCCCCACCAGTTCAGCGGCGGGCAGCGGCAGCGCATCGGTATTGCTCGGGCACTCGCCATGCGGCCCAAGTTCATCGTCTGTGATGAGCCGGTCTCCGCTCTCGATGTCTCCATCCAGGCTCAGGTGATCAACCTGCTGGATGAACTGCAAGAAGAATTCAACCTGACGTATCTCTTCATTGCCCACGATCTGAGCGTGGTCCGCTACGTGAGTGACCGTGTGGCAATCATGTACCTTGGGAAGATCGTAGAGGAAGGGCCAACCGATGAGGTATTCGCACACCCAGTCCACCCCTATACCCAGGCGCTCATGGCCGCTGTGCCGGTCGTGGATAAGGCCGCGCGTCGCAAGCGAATCATCTTAGAGGGAACCGTACCTAGCCCTATTGACCCACCCACTGGCTGTCGTTTCCACCCCCGCTGCTTTGCCACGCGCGGAGATATCTGCCAAGAACAAGAACCAACGCTCATAACCGTGAGCGAAGGCCATCAGACTGCTTGCCACCGTGTTGGTCACAGAGCGGCGTAGGCCAGAACATGCCGCCTCCACTGTCCTAGTGCCAGAGATAAATCAGCCTCTTGTTCCGATTGGGCGGAAAGAATTTCCCGAGACAGCCTTGACATTGGAAATAATTTCTGTTACAATAGCCGCGGAGGGGGAGACGGTGAATGACGATAAGGAAGTCTTGCTGGAGATCAAGAGACTACTGCCGATGCTGCCTGATCAAGAGCGCAAGGTAGGAGAGTACATCCTGAGGCACCCCCGCGAGACCATTGAGTATCCCATTACTACACTGGCCGAGGCGTGCGGGGCGAGCACCACAACGATATCGCGCTTCTGCCGTCGGTTGAGCGTCGGAGGGTATCGGGGCCTCAAGATCGAGCTGGCCAAGAGGCTGGGCTCACCAGAGACGCTCACGTACGTCGAGTTTCAGCCGGGCGATACCCTGGCAAAGATGACGGAGAAGATCTTCACCCTCAACATTCAAGCCCTCCGCGACACACAGAAGACCCTTGATCTGGCCGCTCTCGAACAGGTCGTGGAAAGTATGCTGGGGGCCCAGCGCGTGGATATCTACGCCATAGGCGGTGCCGGCATTGCTGCCCGCGAACTCCATTTCAAATGCATGCAGCTGGGCATCACTGCCAATGCTTTCCTGGACTCACAGATGCAGGTCATGTCTGCCGCTGCTCTGACGCCCGATGATGTCGGAATCGGTATCTCCCACACCGGAATGCAGCAACACGTCGCCAAGGCGCTGCAGCTGGCCAACGACGGCGGGGCCACCACCATTGCTATGACGAGCTACCCTGGCTCGGCCGTGGCCGAAGCAGCTGACATCGCCCTCTACACGGCCGCGCTGGCAATGGACACTTCCTACATATCGCCCAGCGTGCGCAACGCCCAGCTGGCTCTGGTTGATGTTATCTACGAAGCCCTGCTGATTAAAGTGAGGGAACCAGCGTCCGAGAAGATGGCAAAGGTGGCAAAGGCCATCTCCGATCACGTGACTGGGTCGAATCCAATAGAGTAGGCCTTCAGACTGCCCAGGGGAGACATCATGCGCAAGTACCTCACATTGACACTCAATGGCAATCATCATTCCGTCGGGCAGCAACACGGGTGGGCGGTCAAGAAACTGCGCCCCCTGATCGCCGAGGCCATCGAGACGCGTCTTGACGAACTCGAACAGGACGGACCCGACGCCCGCTTTGAGACGTTGGTGCGGGAAACCCGTGAAGCCATGGAGGTTTACAGCCCCCCCACAATGGACCTGATCCGTGGGCAGGCCAAGGCATTGGAGTTCGATTTCGACATCTTGCTCCGCTACAACCTCGTGACCTTCCTCCGTGATGAGTTGGTGATCCGTAAGCATACAGGCGGGGGGTGCACGACCTGGGCCGCCACAGGGGCAGCCACTGCCAGCGGCCAACCCGTTCTGGCCAAGAACCGCGATTCCCGGCCGCAGCACATCTCCCTGCAGATCGTGGTTCGTACCAGGCCCGAGTCTGGGTATCGCCACGTCGATGTTGGCAGCGCTGGCAGCCCGGGCGTCTTCTCTGCCGGCATCAACGAGACCGGCCTGGCCGTCGCCGACACCCACGTCCACTCCACTGACCTGGGTCCCGGTCTGCCCACCTACGCACTCATGATGCACATCCTGGAGGAGCACAGCGATGTCTCCTCAGCGATAGACTACCTCCGCTCGGTGCCCCGGCTGGGGCGAAACAACCTCATCCTGGCCGACGCTCACGGCCACGTGGCCGTCTTTGAGAGCGGCCACAGCCGCTATGGCCTCTTCGAGATCCACGATGGTACGCTGGTGAACGCGAATCATTTCGTCAGTAGCCAACTGCGAGATTGCTTCGTGGAGCTCAATCCCCCAGAAATGAAGGGCAATTCAGTTCAGCGCTACGAAAAAGCGACCCGGGAATTGGACGCCGCTCTCGGTCGAATTGACGTCCCCTTCGCCCAGAGGTTGATGGCTACCCACGATGGACCACTGCCCTCGATCTGTCGCCATCCAAAGGCGAATCGCAAGACCGCCACGATCTCTGCGAGTGTCTTTTCGCCCTCACAACGGACGATGCTATTCTGCCACGGGCTTCCGTGCCAAGGGCGCTACGACGCCTTCTCGGTGTAGAACTGCGGGATGGACACCGTGAACGTGAGTAAGATTACGGTCTGTGGTGGAGGAAACGGTGCGCAGACCCTCGTACCCATCGCCTCTCACAACTTGCAGTGTCCGATAGACGTCTACACCCCCTTCGCCGACGAAGTCACGCGGCTGCGCGCCGGCGCTGCCCAGGGCGGGATTGAGACGGCCGGTGCCGTGCAGGTCAAGGCCCGGCCCCACAAGGTCAGCTCCGACCCCGCCGAGGTGATCCCTGGCTCCGAGGTGATCGTGCTCGTCGTGCCCGCCTTCGCCCACGAGAGCGTCCTGAGGCAGATTGTACCCTCTCTGGAAAGAAACGCGTGGGTGGGCGCCATGCCCGCCCGCGGCGGTTTTGACTACTGCGCAGCCCAAGTTCTGAGAGACGAAGGACGAGAGGATGTAGGGATCTTTGGCCTGCAGACGCTGCCTTGGGCTTGCCGCATCCGCGAGTACGGGCGGGCAGTCCACGTCCTTGGCATCAAGAAGGTGGTAGATGCGGCCAGCCGACCAGCCGCAAAGGTCGCCGGCGTCAAGCTGATGCTGGAGCGCATGCTGGGGCTTCCCGTCAAAGCGGCAGCCAATCTCCTCTCTGTGACCCTCGCCAACACGGGACAACTCATTCACCCAGGCATCATGTATGGCCTCTTCGCCGAGTGGGATGGTACTCCATTCGGGGCGGATGAGGTCCCCCTCTTCTACCACGGTCTGGGTGAAGAAGGAGCCCGAGTGCTATCAGGCCTGAGCGACGAGGTTCAGGCCATCCGCGTGCGTCTTGAATCCAAGCTGGACCTTTCGGCGGTGCGCCCGTTGAAGGAATGGCTGTTGCGATCATACGGTGAGGCGATCGGCGATCCGTCCAGCCTGCTGAGTGCATTTGTCACCAATCGGGCCTATACCGGGCTGAAGGCCCCTGTACGCGAGGTCTTGCCGAGCCAATTCATCCCTGATTTCCAGGCCCGGTATCTGACCGAGGATGTACCCTTTGGTCTTGCCGTCAGTCGCGCCATCGCCAGCATGGCCGACGTGGAGACGCCGGTGATGGACCAGGTAATCGGCTGGGCAAGTCACCGATTGGGCAAGCGCTACCTTGGGCAGAACTCCGATGAGGCCCGTATCCCGCAGAGGTATGGCCTGCGGAGCTTGGAGCAATTGGTCGCCTTTGCTGTCGAGGATTGAGCTGTCATACTGCATTTGTGTCCCACCACTACCGTCGAACGTAACCACCAGAACCCTTTCGAAGGAGAGAATGTCGTGAGTGATGATAAGGAAACGTCAGAAGAGAAGAAACGGCGCGTGCTCGCCGGCTCCATCGGCGATTGCGTCCACTCGCTGGGCGTGGAGAGTTTCGCCGAGTGGATGGAGGACCGCGGCGAAGGCTTCGTGGCCATCAAGCTAGGACCAGCCGTGCCCATCCAGGACGTGATCAACAAGATACGCGAATCGCGTCCTGAGGTGGTCGCCATCTCCATGCGCCTGGGCGACCTGCATGTGGACAAACTCATCGGCGAGTTCATCACAAGCGCGGCGGAACACCACTTGCTCCCCCGCGAGAGCGGCATCCGCTACGCCTTTGGCGGGCTGCGTCCAGCAGCCAACCTGGTACGGGCGATGACGGGCATGCCGGTGCTGGAGGACAAGTTCTCGCCACCGGAGGATCGTCACTACGATCTGGACGATATCGTCGAGAACTACAGCGACATCGAGGCTTTCCAAGGCTTCTTCGGCCTTGTGGTGGATGACTTCATCACCATGGAGGAATTGGAGGCATTCGCGCGGGATGAGGCTGTCGTCGATCAGGCAGAGGAGATCCACTGGAGGGATGCACTGCTGGAACGAGTCCAGCAAGTGCGAGAACTGGAGAACCGCCCCATCGTCCGCGCCCACATCGGCATCGCCGCCGACACTATTGAGCCGACGGTGGAAGCTGTCGAGATGATGGCCGACGCCGAGTGCCTGGAGATTGTCTCGCTGGCACCCGATCAGCCCTCCCAGGAGTATTTGGCCAAGTTCGTGCGGGGTGAAGAAGACCCCGACAAGTACCTCAGGGGACAGGGGGGCACGCCCATTCGCTCCAAGGAAGACCTGCGGCGCCTTAAGGAGGCCACGCAGCGGGGCAACTACCCAATGATCCGCATCTACTCCGGCACCGACGAACTGGTCGAGCTTGCCAAGCTATTCGAAGGCACTTTCAACATGCCCTTCCCGGCGGTGCCAATCTTCTTCTACAACCAGCTGGACGGACGCGGTCCCATCTCCATCCGCGACAGTTTCGACGAGCACTTTGAGGTGATGCGCTGGTGGGCCCAACAGGGCAAAGCCGTCGAGATCAACGATCCGCACCAGTGGCAGCTGCGCAACAGCACCGATGATCTGCTGGTGGCCGATCACGTCATTGCCGGGGTGGTGGCCCTCACGATAGGCATCAAGGACTACGTGATGCAGATGATGTACGACCTACCGCCCGGCGCCTCAGGACTTAACGATCTGGCCAAGTTCCAGGCAGCCTACGAGCTCATCGAGCCACTGACTCGCCACTTCGACTTCCATATCATCAAGGAGACGCGCGGCGGTCTTTCTGACTTCCCTCCCAACCTAGATAAGGCCAAGGGACACCTGGCCATCTCCACCTACTGGCAGATGTATATGGAGCCTGACATCGTCCACGTGGTCAGCTTCTCCGAGGCCCACCACGAGGCTAAGGCCCAGGACGTTATCGAGAGCTGCGACATCGTCAAGCAGGTGTTCGAAGACTTCTGCAAAGACGATCGCCCCGACGTCTGGTCCGATCGTCGGCTGCTCGAGCGCAAGAGACAGCTGAAACTCGGCGCCATGTACAATATCCTGCACCTGGCGCTCCTGGGCGGGTACGAAGGTCCGGTCACCGTGGATAGTTTCTCCCAGTTTGCCATCTCGCGGGAGGAGGCCCGCGAGCGTGATCACCGCAGC
>JASFWK010000193.1:0-3328 GCA_050049355.1 Anaerolineae bacterium
CACCTCGGGTCCGCCGTATGGGCTCGTCTACCTATCCGACGTGAACGGGGCGGACGATCGAGCGCAGCTGAGCGAGCGGGTGGACGACAGCTTTGAGGCCCTCCGCCGCCGCGTGGTGGAGGAGACTGGATGGAGATACCTCTCGATTCTGGGCTCCGCCTGGCGCCCGATGGATCATACCCCTCGGCCCGGGCAATCGCGGAGGAGTTGGCACGTCTGCGGGCGGGCGATTGACGTCAATCAAGATTTCTATGACCGGGACGATCAGCTGATCCAGTTGGTGCGGGAGGATGTGGGGAACGAGACCTACTGGCGGGTCTTCATTGAGGCTTCTGAGCAGGATGGGAGCATGGGAGAGCCACTGCGAGTGGCTCCCTGGGATCTGAAGGCGCGAGAGGAGGAGGACAGCACGGCCGCCGTGCAGGGCGGGCGGCCGCTGGAGAAGGTCCCTTCCGGCTACTACGTAGATTTCACCACCCTGGCTGCGGACTACGGCTGGGAGCGGGTCGCGGCGCTGTATCGCTGGCGACACTTCTGGCCAGATATCGAGTGGTGGCATTTTCAGAAGAGGGATGGGATGGAATGGTGGCAGTGTATGCTGGAAATCTATGAGCCGGAGGAGATCGAGGAGTCCTTTGGGCCTATTCCGGCGGGGGTGATGGAGGGAGGCTCGGAGGAGTAGGCCTGTCTCTAGCTCCTCCCGCTTCGCGGGGTGAGGGCGGCGAGGGCGCGGGCGAAGGTCGAAAGCCTTGCGCTGCTGGCACGTGAGGGATGATAGAGCGGCAGAATGACCTCCAGTGGGCCGGGGAGCTTCCCCGGCTCGATTCTTATCGGACGGGCGTGGAGGTCACGCATGAGGCCATCGGGTTGATCCAGCCATTTCAGTAGAGTCCGAGAGGCGAGTAGGCCCACCGGCACCAGAATGCGAGGGCGAACAGCCTCCACCTCCGCCGCCAGATAGGGAAAACATGCCTCGACCTCCGACTGCCTGGGCCGGCGATTCTGGGGAGGGTTGCAGCGCACGACGTTGGTGAGAAAGCATCCTCTGAGGCGCGGCCGCTCGATGGCCGGGTCGTCCTCCAGTGAGAGACCCATCCGGATGAGAAGCGTCTGCAGCCGCCGTCCGGACCGATCGCGGGTGAAGGGAACGCCGGTCTGATCTGCCCCGTGGCAGCCGGGCGCCTCCCCGACGAACATCACCTTGGCCGGGATGGCGCCATAGCCGGTCACGATGCGGCTGCGGTTTGCCGCCAGGCTCCCGCAGCGCTGACAGCCCCCCGAGGGAATCGTTATCTGCTGCTCCATATCCCTCCCGTGGTCAGGATGGCTGGAAGAGTTCGCGGTATGACCGGTCACTGTGTCCCTGGTAGAGATGGTGGAGGTAGATGTACTCCGCCACAGCTGGCGGGACCAGCCCGGAGATGGGGAGTCCTTTCCGCACGCGCCTTCGGATCTCAGTGGCAGAGACGTCCAGGGCGGGATCCTTCAGCCAGACCCACCGCTCTCGGATTCCCGGTATCGCCCGCTCCAGTTCCTCCAGGTCAGCCTCCCAGCCGGGCCGGCGGAGAACCGCCAGGGTGGCCTGAGCCGCGATCCGCGGCGGGTTGTGCCAGGTGAGGAGTTCGGCCAGGCTGTCGCCGCCCATCAGGAAGTACAGAGCGGCCTCGGGGTAGGCCCGATGGAGGATCTGAAGCAGGTCGGCGGTGTAGTGGGGACCGGGCCTGTCGATGTCGGCTTGGGAGAGGACGAAGTTCTCGTGTTCCTCGATCGCCAGGGAGATCATCGCCTCGCGATGAAAGGCGGGAGAGGGGACCTGGTCCGGTTTGTGCGGCGGCTGGCCGGCAGGCACGAAGAGTACACGGGCCAGGCTCAGCTGCTCCAGGGCAGCTTTCGCCAGCACCAAGTGGCCGCAGTGTACGGGATCAAAGGTACCGCCCAGAACCCCCAGTTTCACGGTTGCGGACTCCGCTTGCAGGATCGGTCACTCCTCCCAGGTCAGCTCCGCCTCGCCGATGTGGACGGTATCTCCGGGCTCGATCCCCGCCTCGCGCAGGGCGTCGAACACTCCCATGGCCTCCAGCGCTCGCTGGAAGCGCTTGACTGCCTCGTCCAGCCCGAAGCGCGTCATGGCCGTCAGTCGCTCCACGCGCTCTCCGCGCACTCGCCACCCATCCGCCAGACGCTCCACCCAGAAGGCCCGCTCGTCGTCCTCCAACCGGAAGACGGGGACCTCGTGGACGGGGGCAGGTTCGCGGGGTAGCTCGTCGAGCATTTGGACCGCGCGCCACAGAAGCTCCCGCAGCCCCTCCCTCACCACACTGGAGATGGGGAAGATCTCGTAGTCCTGCGCCTCGAGCGCATCGCGCACGGCCGGCCACTGTTCCCGTGCCCCAGGCAGGTCCATCTTGTTGAAGGCCACCAGCTGTGGCTTGTCCGGGAGACCATGGCCGAAGGCAGCCAACTCGGCGTTGATGGCGGTGAAATCCTCCAGCGGATCCTCAGCGGCTCCGTCCAAGAGGTGGATGAGCACGCGGGTCCGCTCGACGTGCCGGAGGAACTCGTGGCCCAGGCCCTTGCCTCGGCTGGCGCCTTCGATCAGGCCCGGCAGGTCGGCCATGACGAAATCGGTCCGCTCGTCGAGGACGACCACGCCCAGGTAGGGCTGGAGGGTGGTGAAAGGGTAGGGGGCGACCTTCGGTCGTGCGGCGCTGACCGCCCCCAGGAGGGTGGACTTGCCGGCGTTGGGTTTGCCCACCAATCCCACATCTGCCAGGAGCTTGAGCTCCAGTCGAAGGGTGAGCCTCTCTCCGGGTTCTCCGTTCTCGGCCATGCGGGGCGCCTGGTTGGTGGAGGTGGCGAAGCGGGCATTCCCGCGCCCTCCCCGTCCTCCCTGCGCCACCACGACCTCCTGACTGGCCTCGGTCAGGTCGGCCACCAGCTGGTCGGTCCTGGCATCTCGCACCACCGTCCCTGGGGGCACAGGGATGCGCAGGCCTTCCCCTGAGGCCCCATGCTGGTTCTTGCCGCGCCCCGGCTGGCCATCCGCGGCGTGGAAGTGGCGCTGCCGTGCGAAGCGGTAGAGGGTGTTGAGTGACGGATCGACAAACATGACGACATCTCCCCCGCGGCCACCGTCGCCGCCGGCCGGCCCGCCGTAGGGGACGAACTTCTCGCGGCGAAAGGCTACGCAGCCCTTGCCTCCGTCTCCTCCCTTAACTTCGATCTCAGCCTCGTCAACAAACATCACCCCCAGAGGATACCCCAAGTCCTGGCCTTGCGCAACTTCTCTCTCGTGGTGGTAGTCTATCATTGGCTCCTCTGGGAGAAC
>JASFWK010000194.1:0-3324 GCA_050049355.1 Anaerolineae bacterium
CTGACGACGGCATCGTGCAGAAGATAGCTGCTTCTATTGCGTCGGTGAGCAGGAGATAGGTTCTCTGAGCTTCGATTCGCTTCCGGATCACCACCGTCAGGAACTTCGACGGTTTGCCCGGTTCCGGGGAAACCGTCCCAGGTCAACTCTGAGCCACAGACCCTCCCGACTTTCGAAAGCATTCGATGGACGATAACTCACTTAGGAGGATCCCTATGTCTGAATCCCCCATTCGCATTGGCATCATCGGCGGCTCTGGTCTCTACGAGATGGAGGGGCTGACCGACATCGAGGAGCGAACTCTCTCCACTCCCTTCGGCGAGCCATCCGACGCCGTGATCGTCGGTGTGCTCGGAGGAATGCGCGTCGCCTTTCTGGCTCGCCACGGGCGAGGCCACCGGCTCATGCCTACTGAGGTGAACTACAGGGCCAACCTTTTTGCCCTCAAGAGCCTGGGAGTGGAGCAGGTGATCTCCGTCTCCGCCTGCGGTTCCCTCAGGGAGCACCTGCACCCCGGGGATGTGATCGTGCCCGACCAGTTGTTCGACTTCACCAGGCAGCGCGCGCGCACCTTCTTTGGTAACGGCTTGGTGGCTCACATCGGCACGGCAGATCCATTCTGCCCGCGTCTTTCAGGAGACCTGGTCGGCGCCGTGGCGGAGGCAGAGGGAACCGTCCATCGGGGCGGCCGCTTCATCACTATTGAGGGGCCCCGGTTCAGCACGAGGGGCGAAAGCCGCACCTACCGCGGCTGGGGGATGGATATCATTGGGATGACCACTAGCCCGGAGGCTTTCTTGGCCCGGGAGGCGGAGATGTGCTACTCAGTGATGGCCCACGTCACGGACTACGACGTCTGGCACGAGACGGAGGACCCGGTGACGGTGGAGATGGTCATCCGTACCCTGCAGAAGAATACCGCTTTGGCCCAGCGGGCCATCCGTCTCCTGGTCCCCCGCCTGGGTGAGGCTAAGCGGGATTGCGAGTGCAGGGACGCACTGGCCACCGCCATCATCACGCGGCGAGAGCTGATTCCTGATGACCTTAAGGAGAAGCTCTCCCCTATTGTCGGCAAGTATCTCAAGTGAAGGTGTGTCTCACAACTGAACTCGGACCGTTGAACAGATAGAGATGGCCCACCGGTTGTGACCCCTGCTGCCTATGCTAAATCGGCCCTATCGGGCCACCGCAGGGCCAACTCCGACCCGCCGAAGGGCAGCGTCCTGGAGAGATGGTCCAGGGCAGCGTCCTGGAGAGATGGTCCAGGGCAGCGTCCTGGAGAGATGGTCCAGGGCAGCGTCCTGGAGAGATGGTCCAGGGCAGCGTCCTGGAGAGATGGTCCAGGGCAGCGTCCTGGGCGTGCAGCAGATCTCGATCCTCCTTGTGCCGCGAGATGTCCGAACTTGTGTCCAAACCTGGTGATAGGGGTTGACAAGCGCCATGAATTGAGTATAGTAATAATACATCGTGCTGGACGGCCTGCACAGTAGAGAGCACACTGCCCGGCGCTGTCTGCCGGTGCTGTGCTCTCTATGAGCGTACAGGCACTGCGATCTCTCGCGGACGTCGGGTGCGGAGGTTGCGGGCCGTTGGGGTGAGGAGTGTAGAAGAACTTGAGCGAGAAGGATGTGGGGCAATAGGTTTGGACGAGTTTCTGAAATCTCTGTCGGAAGAAATAGAAGATAACGGAGAGGACGTGGACTACTTACTCGCCGTAGGACAGGCGAAAGGCTACGTCACCTTCGATGATATACTGAAAGTCTTCCCTGAGGCTGAGGAGAACCTCGAGCAACTGGAGGACATCTTCGAGCTGCTCATGGAGGCCGATATCCCTATTGGTGAGCCCGACGAACTGGATGAGGAGGGCGAGGAGGGAGATGAGGATGAGGACGCCGGTCCGACCACGGAGCGAGGGGCCTATTTTCGTGCTGTCGAGACCGACGATACCATTGGCCTCTATTTGAAGGAGATCAGCAGGGTCCCCCTGCTGACTCGGGAAGAGGAAGTTGCGCTGGCGAAGCGGATGGAGCAGGCCGAGGAGGCTCAGAAGGAGCTGCAGAAGGATGGGGTAGACCCAGAGCGGAGGGCGGAGCTTAAGACCCTGGTCGAGGATGGGTGGGCAGCCCGTGAGCACTTGATTCAGGCTAACTCTCGATTGGTCATCTCCGTGGCCAAGAAGTACATCGGTCGAGGGGTTCCCTTTCTTGACCTGATTCAAGAGGGGAACATCGGGCTGATTCGCGCGGCCAACAAATTCGACTACAAGCTAGGCCACAAGTTCTCTACCTATGCCACGTGGTGGATCCGACAGGCGGTCACCAGGGCCATCGCGGATCAATCCCGCACCATCCGCATACCGGTGCACATGGGAGATCAGATCAGCCGGCTGCTGCGCACCTCCCATCGGCTGACCCAGGAGTTGGGTAGGGAGCCGACCAGCGAGGAACTCGCGGAGGAACTGGATATTCCTCCCAGCAAGGTGGAGCGGATGTTGAAGGTAGCCCGGCGACCGCTCAGCCTGGACATGCCCACCGACGAAGAGGGAGAGAGTACGTTGGGTGACTTCGTCGAGGATCAGGAAATCACCTCGCCGGCGGAAGCGGTCGACGATTCGATGCTGCGAGAGATGATTCGGGGGATTCTCCAGGATCTACCGCCCCGGGAGGTTCGCATCCTCAAGTGGCGCTACGGTCTGGTGGATGGGGAGACCTACACGTTGGAGGAGGTAGGCAACAAGATGGGCGTCACCCGTGAGCGGGTGCGTCAGATCGAGTCGCGGGCACTCAGGCGTCTCCGTCACCCCAGCCACGCACGCAAACTGAGGGATTTCCTTGAGGAGTAGCACTCGGCACTGGAACTGCGTCGCTCCCTAGGACAACAGTTGTGACACCGCCGCGGTTACCCCTGCGATCATCCCCAGAATAGCCACCCCGTAGACCATTGTCTTTCGCATGGTCTCTCCCTCGCTCGCCTTGACGGGTGCACAGCCCACGATCACCTTAGCCGGAGCGAACATTCCCCCGATGGCGCCCCCCGTCGTCTGCGCCGCCAGTGCCAGAAGCGGGCTCA
Source organism: Anaerolineae bacterium (assembly GCA_050049355.1). Classification (GTDB taxonomy): domain Bacteria; phylum Chloroflexota; class Anaerolineae; order B4-G1; family DUEL01; genus JASFWK01. The sequence continues at coordinate 3,070 of JASFWK010000194.1, forward strand.
TTCCTACCAGGGTCGCCACGCGCTCCTGCAGCGCGGCGAAGACGACGTTGGAGTTGGTGTTCGAACCGGTCATGAAGGCCCCCAAAGCGCCGATGAAGGGCGAGGCCAGTGGGAAGGCCCGCCCAACCACGAGGCTGATCCCCTCCGCCAAGAGATGTGTCATGCCGGCGTGGTCCATTGTCACCGCCATGCCCACCATCGTCGCTATACCAATGCTGGAGGGCACCGCTCGACGGATCACGTCCTGTGCGATGC
>JASFWK010000091.1:0-8844 GCA_050049355.1 Anaerolineae bacterium
TGTCATCCCCTCTCCATCACCGCTGTGGAGGTGGATTTCTCGTTCGACGAGGAGAGGTCATTGGTCAAGCTCGTAGCGCGAGTGCGATGCAGCGACGTCACCGGTGTGGAGATGGAGGCGCTGACTGCAGTCAGCGCGGCAGCGTTGACCATTTATGATATGTGCAAGTCGGTGGATCGCAAGATGCGGATTCACAACATCCGCCTGATCCGCAAGAGTGGCGGGAAGAGCGGGGATATTGTGATTGAGGAGCTGGAATGATGGAGGGGGAAGTCCTCGCAGTTTGTATCAGTGAGGAGAAGGGCACCGCGAAGGCGAACGTCGGTCACGCTGTTCTGCGCGCAAACTGGGGGTTAGAGGGAGATGCTCACGCCGGTCGGTGGCACCGCCAGGTTTCCCTGTTGGCCCGGGAATCGATTGAGAAGATGCGGGCACAGGGGCTTGATGTACAGGAGGGAAGTTTCGCCGAGAACATCACGACGCGGGGGCTGGAGCTGTGCAAGCTCCCTGTGGGAAGCCGCTTGCGATTGGGCGCGGCGCTGGTAGAGGTGACCCAGATCGGCAAGACCTGCCACACTGGTTGTGCCATCTTCCAGGCGGTGGGAGACTGTGTCATGCCCCGCGAGGGGATCTTTGCCCGCGTGGTGAGGTCAGGTGAGGTGGCGGTCGGAGATACTGTGGAGGTGCTGGAGGCGGAGTGACCCGCCGTGTGCCTCAATCCTCAATCTCTCCGGGTTGCTTTCCAATGCCCATCCCCCCGTTCGACCCATAGGACGGGTAGGCCGTCTATCAACGAAGGGCGAAGTTTCCCCTGAGTATCCACCAGCCCCTCTGTTATCACTTGCCCCGCGATTGATTGCACTCGCGCTACACCAGCGGCGACCAGCTCTGACACCGGCTGCACGCCGTTCATTTCTCGCAACCGCCCGTATAATGTGAAGCGACCATCGCTCCCGGTGGCCGCTAGCCCCACCGCTGCCAGCGCGCCAATAATCCCACTCCCATCCCCACCCAGGCCCCGCAGGATGAGACTATGCCGGCCAGCCAATGCTCGTGCCTCCTCCTTTGTGACCAGGCTTGTCTTGGCCCGCTTCCCGAAGGCGATTACCGATTCCGGTGCCTGCCTCGCAAGACAGAGCCCGGGATCACTCCCTGGCGCAGCGGTCGCCTGCACCCAATGCGCAAGCTCTTGAGCCAGGCTCGCCAAGTCCGGCATTGCTGCCGGCTCCAGGTGGATGGCCGTGGAGCTGTTTTTGGAGGTCATCGGAACCCGCGGATCCTGGCACAATTGATGCCTCGTCACGCCTCGGACAGGGAAGCGGTTCCCAATCCAGGCCGCCAGGTCGCGGGCCAGATGGCCCGTTCCTGGTGAGCCACGAACGTCTGTATCATCTAGACCAATCCAGAGCACTTGACGATCCTCGCAGAGACAGTATACTTAATTTTGAGCCTATACCCATAATAACTGCCGTCCCCCGATCCGCTGGCGGTATTGGGCATTCCACTACCAACATAGAACAGGGAGGTGTAGAATGGCACGTATCTTTGTGCGCAGACGACGGCATGCGGGGCCCCGAACGGGGCGACCGCGGTTCGGTGTGGTTGCCGTGGAAGGGGGAGATCTGCACTTCTTTCGGCCTTCACTGCGCCGGAGAGAGCTGGAGCAGATCGCCCAGGTGGCCGATGCCGAGCTGATCTATCTTTCCGACAGCCAAGATGAGTCTCCTCTCAAGTCGCCCCAGGAGTAGCCGATGCCTCGCCCTCGCAAGAAACGGACCGTTGAATACGCGCCTGCTGACCTGACGTACAAGCCCGTGGGCCGGCGCCTGAGCGATCTGCCCCAGGTGTGGCTTTCCTACGATGAACTGGAAGCACTGCGCTTGGCCTACGTGGAGGGGTTGTACCAGGCCGAAGCGGCGGACCACATGGGGATCTCTCGCTCTACTTTCCAGCGCACCCTCAGCGACGCCCGATGCAAGGTGGCGGAGGCGCTCGTGAAGGAGGCGGCGCTGCTTATCGGCGAGGCGGAAGCTCCCCTGCAGCGCTGGCGCTGCCCTGCCTGTGCGTACTCGTGGGCAGTGCTCCATGGATTGGGGAAGGCGACCGCCCCGGTTTGTCCCCGCTGCGGGCAGGTGGTCGACGAGGCGTGACCAGCGCGCTGCGTCAGGATCAGCCATCGCTCTCCCGATAGATGCGCGTGCCGGGACTTTCCCCTTCAAGTGCCGACGTAAGCGTGCCGGGCTCGCGTCCGTTGATGATTAGAACCTCCCTCACTGATCTTGCTCTTGCCAGTGCCCTCAGCATCGCTCGCTCCACGGGTAGGTCCGGTAGGTCACGCGCGATCAGATCATGGACTGCTATCTCGGGGATGAACTCCGCCTCAGGGTTCCGCTTCGGGTCGTGGCTGTAAAGGCCCTGTTCATCCTTGACCAGAATGCAGCGACGAGCGCCCAGCACCTCGGCGGTGAGCAGCGCTCCCGCATCCGTCCGGTGAGGGGGGATTCGCCCGACCTTGGGGGGCTCCTCCCATAGGCCGTACGGAGGCATCGCGTGCATGACTGGGATACTCCCCAGCCGCAGGTAAGCAGGCAGCTTGGGCAGGTCGCCATGGCCGATCTTGATTCCGCCGTTGGGTGCCAGGAGCAGCGCCACCATCAGCGCATTCTGCTCGCTGATACTGGCGCCCAACTTCGCCAGCACCCCTGTCGGCATCCCCAGGTCGAGGGCAATGGCGTAGGCGTGGCGGGCGCGGGTTCCCCCTCCGGTGAGTACGAGCAAGTTCTGCTCTTGCCTTGCGGCCACCAGTTCCTCGAGAAGAGGCAGCACCACCGCGCGTCCTCGATCGATCACTGACTGCCCTCCCAGTTTGACCACCTGTAGATCAGGGAGCGGCTTGAAGATTCCGTCAGTCTCCGTGTCCTTCAGAAGCTGCTTCTCCATCAGCGACTCGCCCATCAGGAAGGAGTCGATATGCAGTCGCCCGCTCTTATCTCGTTTCAGGCCCATATTGCCTCCCAAGGGAGCGTTTATAGCATGCAGAAGGGCGAATGTCAATTCGCAAGACGATGGCGGCGGACGACTCTCAATGGATTGCGGCCTCACGTGCCATTGTCATTTCTTCGCGCCGGCGTGGACAGAGAGGATACTTCTGGGGCAGTATGAGGTTCAAGCCGTGTGTGATTTGTTTATCATCCTGGGTCGTGCTACAATCCGCCGGATACCCGTCACGTTTGATATCGCTGCTAGGAGCGACCTATGCCTCATGTCCCAGGTTCTTCCCTCGCCGACGCCGTTCGGGCGGCCTATCGCGCCGGCGAGGACGACGAGACCATGGAGCCGCTGGTCTGTGTGGATGCGTCAGGGAATCCCATCGGGCGCGTCCGTGATGGCGACTATGTCATCTTCTATGACATCCGTGGCGAGCGCGAGATCGAACTGACCCAGGCGTTCGTCGCCGCCGATTTCCCTCACTTCGCGCGCGAGCCAATGACCACCCGTTGGGTGACCATGATCGAGTATGATCCCGAATTGAAGGCGCGCGTCGCTTTCCCTCCTTCGGGGGCTGTGCACGATACGCTGAGCGAGGCAGTCAGCAAGCGAGGGCTGCGCCAAGTCAAAGTGGTCGAGTCGGAGAAGAGCGTGCACCTCACCCATTTCTTGAACGGCAAGCGCAGCGAGCCATTCCCTGGTGAGGAGTGGCGGATTGTGCCCTCTTTGGAGTTTGAGGGCTATTTGCCGCCGCCGCGGATGCGCGCCGAGGCCGTCGCCGACGCCGCCATTGCGGCCTTGCGCGATCCTGAGGTTGACTTGCTGGTGGTCAACTGGGCCAACGTGGACGTGATCGGTCACAGCGAGGATCGCGAGGCCATCGAGCGGGCCGTCTCCACGGTCGATGCTCAACTTGGGCGTGTGATCGAAGTAGCCAAGAGGATGGAAGTCATTGCATTGGTCACCGCCGATCACGGCACGGTGGAGAAGTGGTACTATCCTGACGGCAGCATTGATACTGGCCACACGGACAGCCCGGTGCCATTTGTGTTGGTCGCTCCGCACCTGTCTGGAGCAGAGGTGCGCGATGGGGGTACGCTGATCGACGTGGCGCCGACGATTCTGGAGCTGTTGGGAGTCGACAAGCCGCCTGCCATGACAGGCACATCGTTAGTTGATGGAGGAGTAGGTCGACAGTCTGAACAGCGGCGTGTTGCCTTGTTCATCCTGGACGGATGGGGAGCGCGGCACGAGACTCGGGGCAACCTGATCCTGGAAAGCGATACCCCAGTGATGGATGCTCTGCAAAGGACCCGTCATTCCACTCGACTGGAGGCCGCAGGGAGTGTTGTGGGGCTGCCGGACAAAGTCCCCGGCCGACCGGGGAGGACAGTGGGCAATTCGGAGGTGGGACACTTGCACCTGGGCGCGGGGCGGGTGGTGCCTTCCGATCGGCTGCGGATCGAGCAGGCCATCGCCGACGGCAGCTTCTTTGAGAATCCCTCCCTCCGCTGGGCGATGGAGGGCGCCAAGCGGGATGGCACTTGCCTGCACCTGCTGGGCATCATCTCCTTCTACAGCTCGCATGGATCGGTCGAGCATCTCAAGGCGCTGCTGCGGATGGCTGAGAATCAGGGGGTGGGGCGGGTCTACGTGCACGGCATGTTGGGACGGCGTGGCGAGAAGCCGGAGAGTGGCGCGATATACGTGGGCGACATCGAAGCGGAGTGCCGGCGGTTGGGGGTGGGGAGGCTTGTGTCACTGATCGGTCGCTTCTGGTCGCTTGATCGGGAAGAGAACTGGGATCGCATCGAGAAGAGCTATCGCTGGCTGGTCCACGGTGACGGCAATTGGGTGTCGTGTGGTGAAACGGGGTAAAGAAGAGAAAGAGCCGGCGGCCTGGCCGCCGGCTGTCAGTGTGGGCGGTACAAGACTTGAACTTGTGACCTCCACGATGTCAACGTGGCGCTCTTGCCATCTGAGCTAACCGCCCATTATTCACGTTGCACAACAGATTATACCATTCCCCGTGTGGCTTTGCAAGTCGCTGGGGCTGTGCTAGAATCCATCTTGGTATGGACATGGGAAGAGATTGGGGGATCTTCGGGCACCAGTGGGCTGTGCGTCTTCTCCAGCGTGAGTTGGAGCGCAGCAAACTCTCACATGCCTACCTCTTCACGGGTCCACCTGGTGTGGGAAAGAGCACGCTGGCTCTCGCGCTGGCCCGCGTGTTGCTCTGCGAGGGCGAGGGCGACTCTCCTTGCGGGGAGTGCCGCGCCTGCGAGTTGATCTCCAGCGGCACCCATCCGGACCTGCATCCAGTTGAGCCGGAAACGGCAGCGGGTAGGTTGGGGATTGAGCAAGTGCGAGAGCTGGGGCGGCAGCTTTCTCTGACCCCCAGTATGGGGTGTTGTCGACTGGCGATTCTCCACGACTTCCACCGCGCGACACAGTCCGCTGCCAATGCGCTCCTCAAGACACTGGAGGAGCCACCTCCCAACGTTGTGATTGTCCTATTGGCCCCTGATGCCGATTCACTTCTTCCCACCATCGTCTCCCGCTGTCAACTCGTCTCCCTTCGCCCGCTGCCGGTCCAGCTTGTGCGACAAGCTCTCGTCGAGCGGTGGGGAGTGGAGGCGGAGCGGGCGGAGCTGCTCGCTCACCTCTGTGGGGGGCGGCTGGGCTGGGCGGTGCGGGCCGCTGCTGATTCTGCTCCCCTCCAACGCCGGGCCGAGCGTCTTGAAGAGCTATGCAGTCTCCTTGAGGCCTCTCTGGTGGAGCGTTTCCGCTACGCATCCGAACTGGCCAAGAACCCCGACGTGGTCGAAGAGGCGCTGGAAATATGGGCTGGCTGGTGGAGGGATGTGATGGTGGTAGCTGCGGGTGCCGACGGCCCTTTGACCAACCTGGACATGAGAGAAGAGCTGCGCAGCCAGGCCCGTTCTATTGGGTCGAGGCGCGCGGCTGCTCTGACAAGAGCGACCCGCCAGGCAGCCGACCTTCTGCGGCGCAACACCAACCTCCGGTTGACACTGGAGGTCTTGGTCTGCTTCGACTTGCCCAGGCTATGAAGATTCGCCCGTTGAGGATGTGCGGGGCAATCCCAAGTTGGCGCCCGAACCAGGGCCTTCTCAAGTAACAGGTGGGTGAGACTTTGAGGCTTATCGGCCTGCTGCCCGTCTCAGCTCTGCTGCGCACTCCTCAGGAACGAACACCGATCCCATAGGCACGCCTTCCTCGTGCCCTGGAGCGTGGAAATCACTGCCGCCTGTGATCAGTAGCTCGTATTGACGACAGAGCCCCTGCAGTCTCTGTAGGTCCCGGTTTCGGAGGTTGGGGTAATGGACCTCCAGCCCGTCCAGGCCGAGGGCGACGAGTCTGGGGATGAGGTCGATGGCGCCAGAGTGGGCGGGATGGGCCAGGATGGCCAGTCCGCCAGAGCGGTGAATGACCTCGATTGTCTCGGTAGGAGTCAGACGCATACGAGGTGCATAGGCGGGTCCATCGCGACCGATGTAGCGATTGAAGGCCTCCCTGATTGAGGTTGTGTGACCGCGGTCGAGGAGGGCCCGCGCTATATGGGGACGTCCCACTGAATCGCCCCCGGCCATAGATTGAACCTCCTCCCAACCTACGGGCAGCCCTATCTCGGCCAACTTCTCTACTATCCTCTGCGCGCGTCTCAGACGGGCTTCCTGTATCGCGTTCAGCCTCTCTTGCAGGAAGGGGTTGCTTGCATCCACGTAGTAGCCCAGGAAGTGGAGGCTTCGGCGCGAATGTTCGGAGTTGATTTCAACCCCTGGGATCACTTCCAGCTTCGTGTCAGCGGCTGCTGACTGAGCCTCTTCGATCCCGCCCAGGGAATCGTGGTCGGTCAGGGCGATCACCGAGAGGCCGAGCTCAAGCGCCTTATGGACGACCTCCGACGGAGTTAGGATGCCGTCGGAGGTCGTGCTGTGGATATGTAGGTCTACTCGACTTCGCTGGTCTTGCTGGTGCATCGAGGCTCGACGGAAAGCCTTATCGCGGTTCGCTCTTGCCCTTCAATCATTACCTCGGTGAAGGCGGGAACGCAGATGACATCAATACCGTCCAGTTCCAGGTATCCCCGTGCGATAGCGACTGCCTTTACCGCTTGATTCACGGCGCCAGCCCCGATGGCCTGCACGTCGACTCGGCCCCGTTCCCGAACGACCCCTGCGATGGCACCGGCCACCGCTGTAGACCGGGAACTTGACGCGACTTTGATCAACTCCATTGCTGACCTCCTTGTGGCCTCATAGCCTTCTTACGATATGGATCGCTGCCATCTACTTCTTCCCGGTCCGGCGAGTGCCCTGTTCCCAGCCCTCCCGGCGCGCGCTGTCGGTCCGAACTCGAGAGACTTGGGGCTGATTCTCGTTGTACTCTAGCAGATCGTGTCTGCATCTTAGCACAAGTATCTTAGAAATGCGTTAGAGAAAGAAAATATATTTGACATCCTAGTAGTGGACTGTGGTGCGCTTGCCCGTATAGGGAGGCGATTGCGTTGCAGACTGAAATCTGTCTTGCTGTTTGCGACGCCGTACCTTCCCTGGTCGAGCGAGCTACTGCAGCAAGGGCCGTCGAAGGGCAGGGCGGGAAGAAGCGACGGGAGGGGTGAGGTATGCCTAGTCCAGCTTGCTGCCATACGCACTCTCCAGGAGATGATCGGTCTCGTTGTCAGCGTCTGGTTCATGCGCTGTGTGAGGTTTGAGATTCTGCGAAGTGGTCGCTGTCGTAGTGGATGCGGAGGGGATGGCTGACATGGTCCTGAGAGAAGCGTGCAGGACCTGGAGTCCGTGTTTCTTAGGAGAAGACGTCTTCTTGGCTCAGGATTGGTGCTCTGAGGTCGAGAGCGGGTTCAAGACTCGTGAGCGAGACGGTGGTGCTCGACGGAGTTGGGAGGCGACATAGAAGGACCGCACAGCCTGCGGAGGAGCCGTGCGGTCAGTCTCTGTGAGGCGTGCGGAGTAGCTCGCCTCTCGCCTAGCACCGGCGACGGTCTGCCGCTTCGCTGCGCTGTCGATAGAGTCTTGGCAGGAGTGACTGCCCTATTCTGATGGAAGGTCCGTGTACGACTCAGATTTGAACTGGGGATGGGAGTGTGCTCTGCCAGTGCCAGGGCATCGCGCCACATTCCCCAGGCGCAGCGGGCAACCGCCTACAACTGACTACCTGGCTCCAGCACCTTTACGTGTACGGCCTGCAGACCTTTCGGAGTCTCCTCAACCCCGAATTCGACGCGCTGGCCCTCACGCAGAGAGCGGAACCCCACTCCCTCGACTGCCGAGTAGTGGACGAACACATCCTCGCCTGTGGGGCGAGATATGAAGCCATAGCCTTTGGCGTCGCTGAACCACTTGACGGTTCCAGTTTCTCTTTCGCTCACTTTCTGTACTCCTTGTGTTACGTGATTCCTGAGCGAAGCAGCGCGGGAACTGAAAGACCGCCCAGTCTCCGCAAGCCTGGGCGGTCCTTAGCACCACAACCAAAACTTACTTCGCCCTGCTCAATTATTTTACCATCTTCTTGGCAAAACGTCAAGGTACTTGGGTACTGGTGACGACCCACAAGTCGCTCCTTCTCGCGGAAAGGGGTGCTGAGCTGCAAATGCGAGGGTAGCGGTGGTGATCAAGACGGCGCGGATGCCAGCCAGAAGGACGTAGGGGCCATCGGAGTCAGAAGGGCAGCCGAGCTTCCCGCCTAGGTGTCTGAGCCACACGACGGCAGACCGCGGCCAGGAATGGTTGATGTGATAGACAAACAGGGCGGCCACCAGAACGAGAACGAAGATGCGTCGCATCCGTTCCATAGTCTGCACCCGCACATCTTCGA
>JASFWK010000195.1:0-3313 GCA_050049355.1 Anaerolineae bacterium
AGTCGGCCCTTGTCACCCATGGGCTCCCTGCGCCGTTCAACCTGCAGATGGCGCAGAGGATGGAGAAGACCGTCCGAGAGGAGGGAGCGGTCCCCGCTATTGCTGCTGTCCTGGAGGGCGTCGCTCACCTGGGATTGGCGGCTGATGAACTGGCGCTTCTGGCCAGCCACCGAAGACCCCAAAAGGTGAGCCTGCGCGATCTCCCCACCGCCCTCGGCAGGGCGTGGACCGGCGGGACGACTGTCGCCGCCACGATGCATCTCGCCCACCGAGCCAGCGTCCGAGTCTTTGCCACTGGCGGCATCGGCGGCATTCACCGAAGTCACCTCGAGGACGTCTCGGCCGACTTGACCGCGCTGGCAACCATCCCCTTGACTGTCGTCTGTGCTGGAGCCAAGGCTATCCTTGACCTGCCCCGCACGCTGGAGGCGTTGGAGACCCGAGGCGTGTCCGTGGTGGGCTATGGTACCGATGTCTTCCCCGCCTTCACCAGCCGGTTCTCTGGGCTGCAGGTGCCGGCGCGGGCTGACACCCCCCACGAGGTCGTCTCGACCGTTCGTGCGCGGGATGAGCTGGGGCTGAGGGCAGCCGTCTTGGTCTGCGTGCCGGTCCCCTTGGAGGCGGAATTGCCGTTCGATGAGGCCGAAACGGAGATTGAGGCAGCCGTATTGGAGGCGGAGGCACGGGGAGTAGGTGGGCGGGATTTGACCCCATTCCTGTTAGCCCAGCTCTCGGAGCGCACCGAAGGACGCTCGCGGGAGGCGAACGAGGCGCTGCTGGTCAACAACGCCCGCGTGGCGGCCCGCATTGCATGCGCACTGGTGACCGGCGAGTGAAACGATGGCGTTGAACAGGAGGTTTGCGCCTCGGGCTCATCTCTGGACGTTGTCGGTGCTGGTGCTGGCTTTGGAGTGTTGTGTACCCGCTGGACTGTCCTCGCCACCTGCTACCCCGGCCGCTGACTGCTGTGCTGGGCCAGGAACGATCATTCTGGAGGAGGGGTGGCGTTTCCGCACCGATCCCGACGATCAAGGGGTGATAGAAGGGTGGTACTTGCCTGACTTCGATGATGATGGCTGGGAAGTTCTCACGCCGGGGGAGCCGTGGGAGTTGAGTGGGGTGACGTACGATGGCATGGCTTGGTATCGCGCAGAGGTCCCGCTGCCCGATTGGCCCGCCATCTATCTGGGGTTTGGTGGAGTGGACGATGCGGCCACGCTGTGGGCGAACGGCGAAGAAGTGGCGACATGGGAGTCTGCTGCAGGCCACGTAGTGGTCGACCTGTTGGATCTTGGGAATCCCGGTGATGAGATCCAACTCACGTTCCGTGTGCACGATCGTGGTGGGTACGGAGGTATCAAGCAGCCACTGCGGCTGGCGTCCGAGAGGCGTGCGGCGATGACCGATACACAGTATGTGGCTTGGCTGGCGGATTCCCACCCCGAGTGGCCCATGCCCGGCTGGGCGCGCGGGCGCCCTTTGGCTTGGACGATGGCAGGCCGGATGGGAGAGTCAAATGAGACACTCCTCTCTTCCGACGGCGCGGTGGCGCCTTGGGCGGATGGGCCGACGGTAGAGGCGTGGTTGTATGACCCAACCACCGGGGAGGTGGCCCGGGGAGCGGGGAACGATGTTCGGTTTTCGCTCGTGGAACAGTCGCTTCCGATCCCGCAGTGGGAGTGGGCCGCTTGGGGGGTAGCTGTGGCACAGGTGCTCTTCCAAGATGCCCGGCAGGATGCTGTTCGCTGGATACTGACTGTGCGGGATACCTCTGACGAAGATCATGATCTGAGGCTGCTGTTGGTCGTTCGGCCGTTTGGGATCAACCGGGCGTCGTCGCCGATCTGCGCCGCTGGCTTTCGAGAAGGGACCCGCTTGTGGATCAACGGGGCTCCCTTCTTGATCGCTGCAGAACAACCGGAAAGGGCCGGTGTAGGCTTGCTGGAGGAGGCAATGGCAGTGGCCACGGAGGGCCGCGTTCCCGCCGAGCGCGTTGTCCCCTGTGCCCGACGTGGTGATGCGGTCGCTGTCTTGAGCTACCCACTCGATTTGGATGCCGGGCAAACGGCCGAACTTCAGTTTGCTCTGCCTTCGGCGTCTGGCAACCAGTTCCCTCCCATCAACGTGGATGCCCAAGCGCGTCTCGCGGAGACCGTCGCTTCTTGGGAGGAGGCAACAGGCCGAGTGGTACTCGACTTGCCCGATGACCGGGTGGAAAGGAGCGTGCGGGCCTCCTTGGGGTATCTGTTGCTCGCGCTTGACGCAGAGGGTCCTCACCCCGGGCCGTTGGCTCACGATTCGCTTTGGGTGCGCGATGCGGCCTACGTGGGGCTGGCGCTGCTGCAGACTGGTTACGCTGACGCGGTGCGTTCGTATATCCCTGCGGTTCTTGATGCTCAGGAGACCAGCGGTCGCGTGCCTCCTATCCAGGGCGCGGACATTCCGTGGGACTACGAGGAGTGGGACGCGCAGGGGGAGGCTATCTTCCTGGTGACCTCGTACTACCGCTACACCAATGATCGGGACACCCTGCAGGAGTGGTATCCGGCGCTGAGGGCGGCGGCGAGTTTCATTGTTGATCTGCGTGCTGGTCAGATTGACACGGAGGGATCTGTCCAGGGGTTGCTTCCCCCCAGCAGAAGCGCAGAGGATCTGGGGTTGCAGCGCCGACACTACTACTGGGACAACTACTGGGCTGTGGCGGGACTGGAGGAAGCCGCCTACGCCGCGCGCGAACTGGGCGAAGATCAGGATGCTGAGTGGATGGAGAGCGAGGCGGACGCGCTACGGGGCGCGATCTTGAGCTCGGTCGAGGCGGTGATGGGCGCGGAGCCGGCCTACATTCCCGTCGCGGTGGGGGACCTGGAGGGTTCCGCTATGGCGCGAGGGACAGTGCCTGCGCTGTGGCCGGTCGAGGTGCTCCCGCGCCAGACGGCACTGCTTGAGCGCTCGTTTGACTACTACTATCAGCAGTGGATCGAGCCCTATGCAGGAGGATTCCGCCATCGCCAGGGGCAATTCTGGCCATACGGTGGATTGGAGTTGGCACATGCCTACTTGCGCCTGGGACGCACGGATGTCGTGCATCAGATCCTGAGCTGGACGTTGGATCATCAGACTCTGCCGGGAACGTTCGCCTGGGCCGAGCAAGTGGATCCAGATCGATTCTCTTTCTCTGGTGGCGATATGCCCCATGCCTGGGCTGCTGCTGATCTTGTTACTCTGGTGCGTGAGATGCTGGTCTCCGAACGCGGAGGTGCACTTGAGCTGTTCAACGGCGTGCCCGGCTGGTGGTTGGAGACTGGACAGACGA
>JASFWK010000196.1:0-3309 GCA_050049355.1 Anaerolineae bacterium
AGATCCAGGAGGGACTCAAATCGGGAGCAGAGGGATATATTATCAAGCCCTTCGCACCAGACGAACTGGTGACCCGCGTGCGGGATACGCTGGAAAGTTAGGCATGGAGTCGAACGTTTCGCTTTTGCGAGCAAGCTGCAGCAAACGATGAGCGCGATCATTATCGAGAACGGACTGGTTCACTACGAGGCCCTGGGCCGAGGTAGGCCGTTGATCTTCATCCACGGCTGGCTCGGCTCCTGGCGCTATTGGATGGCGACAATGGATGACCTCTCGGACCAGTACCGAACCTATGCGCTCGACCTCTGGGGATTCGGCGATTCCGATCGAAGAAAGGGATACTCCATTGCTGGCTACGTCGCGCTGCTTCAGCAGTTCATGGATGAAATGGGCATCCGACGGGCACCGCTGGTAGGACACGCTCTGGGAGGGGTGGTGGCACTCCGGTTCGCGGCTTCCGCGCCAGAGCGCGTGGAACAGGTCATGGTCGTGAGCACCCCGCTGGACAGTGCCGATGTCGATCGCCCACTGGCGACCTTCTCCGGTAACAACCAGGACGTTGCAGAGCGGATCTTGGGGCGGCGGCAGGTGGCCGCCTACCCCGAGGTCAGCATGGAGTCCGGCAAGATAGATGCAACCGCTGTGATCAGCAGCGTGCGAGCAGTGATGCGGGAGAACCTGCGGTCGGACCTCGCTTCAGTGCAAATGCCCGTACTGCTGATCTATGGAGAGAATGACCCCCTCATTCGCCTCTCATCATCACCAAGGGGATGGCTGGACGACCATAAGGACAACGTGCGCAGGATCGCCTTTGAAAGCTCGCGCCATTTTCCCATGCTGGAGGAGGCGAACAAGTTCAACCGCTTGCTGAGGGAGTTCTTGAACGTTACGGGGAATCTGCAGACGCTAGAACTCAAGGAGGAGTGGCGACGGCGAGTTCGCTGAGGAGAGAAGAGGGGATCAGCGCTCCAGCAGGATAGTTACCGGCCCGTCGTTATGTATCTCGACCAGCATATGAGCGCCGAACACACCGGTCTCCACCGATACGCCAGCCGCTGCCAGCGTGTCGGCCAAGTGTTCGACCAACGGCTCCGCTACTTCTGGCGGAGCCGCGTTGTTGAAGGAGGGTCGACGCCCCTTGCTCGCATCGGCGTAGAGGGTGAACTGGGAGACCACTAGCGCGTCCCCGCCTACGTCCAACAACCCCACGTTCATCCGACCCTCGGTGTCCTCAAAGATACGCAAGCCCGCTATCTTCCGTGCCAGCCACTCCGCCTCTTCCTCGGTATCGCCGTGGGCCACACCGACGAGCACGACCACGCCTCTTCCGATGGTCCCGACGTCCTCGCCTCCGACGGTCACGGCGGCTTGGCTAACCCTCTGTACGCACGCTCGCATCCTCAACCCCCAATGCGCCCGCGCCATTCCTCAACAGGGAAGCGCTCTTCATTCCGCTCCAACTTGCTCAGCACCGCCTTGCTCAAGTCGACATCGAGCACATTCGCCAGAGCGAGGACGTAAATGAGCACATCGGCCAGTTCGTCGGCCACGGCAGTTCGTTTCCCTTCCTCTACCGGCTCCTTCCCGCCCAGCCACAAGAAGTGCTCAATCAGTTCCGCTGCCTCAACGGCGATAGCCAGGCTGAGGTTCTTAGGGGTGTGAAAGCTCTCCCAGTCACGCGCCGCCACGAAGTCGGCTACCTCTCGACGCAGCCGGGCCACGGTAATCTGAGCGTCGCTCATCGCGCCAGAGGCAGTCCCACCGCCGTCTTCACCTCGGCAATGACCTCTGAGGCGATCGCTGAGGCTCGCCGTGCTCCATCGGCCAGGATGTCCCACACACGATCGGGATCGGCCGCAAGCGCCTCCCGCCGCTTCCGGAAGGGGGCGAAGTGATCGGCCAGGTTGCGCGCAAACAGTCGCTTGCACTCCACGCACCCGATCTCCGCCGCTCGGCAATTCTCCTCGATTTCCCCCACCTGGTCGGGTGAGAAGAAGCCATGGAGGGTGAATACGTTGCAGACCTCCGGATTCCCGGGGTCAGAGCGGTAACGACGAGCCGGATCGGTGACCATCCGCATTACCCGCTGCTCAATCTCTTCTGGCGAGGCGGCGAGCTCGATGTGATTACCCAGCGACTTGCTCATCTTGTGCTCACCGTCAATTCCTAGAACTTTCGGGAAGTCGGTGTACTTTGGCTCTGGCTCAATCAGCACATCGCCGAAGCGGTAATTGAAGCGACGCACCAGCTCGCGAGTAAACTCCAGATGAGCAGCCTGATCGACCCCCACCGGTACCGTGTCCGCCTTGTAGAGGGTGATATCTGCGGCCATCAGCACCGGGTAGCCAACAAGACCATAGTTGACATTGTCCGGATGCTGGCGCACCTTCTCCTTGAAAGTGGGCAAGCGGGTCAGCCGGCCCAAGGGGGCAAGCATCGAGAGTATGGTATGAAGTTCGGTCACTTGAGGCACGTGGGATTGGACGAAGAGAATCGTGCCCTGCTCGGGATCCATACCCGCCGCCAGCCAGTCAAGCACCATCTCATACGTCCACCCCTGAATCTTCCCAGTGTCCTTCAGCGTGGTCAGGGCATGCAGATCTACCACGCAGTAGATGCACTCGTAGCTCTCCTGCAGCGCGACGTAGTTGCGAATGGCGCCCAGGTAGTTGCCCAGGTGTTGGCGGTCCGTGGGTCGGGCTCCGGAGAAGACACGCCCTTCTTTCTCGCTCATGTGCAGCAGCCCCCTTCCTATCTGTGTGCAGAGAAGTGTACCACAGGAGAGAAAGGGAGACAAGAGCGACAGGTGCGAATCATCAGGTACCATCTATGCGGGATCCAACTTCGCCCAAAACGCCGGAATCTGTCAGCGCTCCCCCAGCCCTGCTCCTTGACAAGCACGGTTTCCGTGGTATGCTATATGCAGGCTATTGCATATGAACTCAAAGAAGAGAGCACCATACAAGAAGGCAGCCCGTCGATTCCACCTCCTCTCACATCCAGCTCGACTCCAGATTCTGGACGAGCTGCGCCGGGGGGAGGCGTGTGTTTGTCATCTGCAGGCAGTCCTGAATCGGCCTCAGGCCTACGTCTCCCAACAGCTAAGTGTACTGCGGGAGGCAGCAGTGGTCGACAATCGAAGGGATGGCCTGCTTGTCTACTACAGCTTGTCCGACCAGTGGGTGGAGAAGCTGCTTGAAGAGCTCCTGGGATCAGCACCGGATCCAACGCACTTGGCGGACTGTCCGTGCCCCAAGTGCACATCTTGCGAGACAGAGCTATCCCACAATTGATGGCAGGGTCAAGACG
>JASFWK010000197.1:0-3304 GCA_050049355.1 Anaerolineae bacterium
CCATGCGAAGGGCACCAGGTCGGCTTCTCTAATGCGCCTCACAGCTTCGCCGGCGCGGTCCTCATAGTAATTGGATCCCTGTCCTACCTTAAACAGTATGTGGGTGACTCCCATCTGGGAAGCTAGCTCGAGGGCACGTTCGATGCGCTCCTCGAACTCGTCGAAGTCACCGTGGGCGTAGGCCCAAAGCCCCTTACCTCGAAGCGGTAGAGCCATCTCGCACCTCCCTTTCTGACAGGACCTTGCAGGCTGTAACTTGGGGGTCGGTTCATATTATACCATTCGGTGGCTGAGAATGCCATATCTGCGGTGAAGCCGCGCGCGAATTAGCCCAGTTCTCTGCAGAGACCACTCGGAGAGCAGAGAGGTAGGGGGAAGGGAAAAGGGACGCTTGCACCAGGGCTTGACAACATTCCTTACTTAGGTATCATTGACCACACTATGCGATTCCACGAGGTCGTTGGCAATCCACACGTCCATACCGTCTACTCTGATGGAACAGGGGTGCACCGGCAGGTGGCGGAGGCAGCCGCGCGAGCCGGGCTCGATTATGTCATCGTCACTGACCACAACGTCTGGGTGGATGGCGTGGAGGGGTATTATGATGGAGTCCTCCTTCTGGTGGGGGAGGAAGTCCATCACGTGAGGCGTATCCCCCAGGCGAACCACCTGCTCATCTACGGAGCGGAGTCGGAGCTAGTCACCCACTCGTGGGATCCGCAGCACCTGATTGAGGAAGTCAGCGCTCGTGGCGGATTCTCCTTCCTGGCCCACCCCTTCGAGAAGGGGAGTCCGGTGGACGTCGATCTGGACGCTATCCCCTGGGAAGACTGGGAGGTGGAGGGTTACGCGGGCCTTGAGATCTGGAACGCGATGTCGGAGTTCAAGGGGCGCTTGCGCAACAAGCTGGCGGCGCTCGTGTATACTCTCGCCCCCGGCTTGGGGCTGAGCGGGCCGTACCGTGCCACTCTTCACAGATGGGATGAACTTCTGGCGGCAGATCGGAAGCTGACCGCTATTGGTGGGGCAGACGCCCACGCCAATTCCTACCAGATGGGCTCTCTTCGGCGGGTTGTCTTTCCTTATGAGCGACTCTTCCGGTGGATCAACACGCATCTCCTCATTGAGCGTCCGCTGAGTGGGGATCTGGAGAGGGATAGACGTCTCATCTACGACGCACTGCGCGCCGGGCGGACGTGGGTCGGATACGACCGCCCAGCCTCTACGGGAGGCTTCCGCTTCCAGGCCCGCAGTGGGGCGAACGCCGTCACGATAGGAGGGGAACTGACCCGTGCCGGTGCCGTCATCCTTGAAATCGAGACCCCCAGCCGGGGATCGATCCGACTCTTGCACGACGGTCGGATGGTGGCCCGCGCGCGGGGGACGGAACTTCGCTTCACCACCGCCGAGCGGGGGGTCTACCGCGTGGAGGTGCTCCGATCCTTCCGGGGGCGACAGCGAGGGTGGATCTTCAGCAGCCCCATCTACGTGCGATGAGGGTCTCCCTCACTCGGAGCGAGGGAGAGGGGTCCTCCTCCGCCGCTCCGTGAGGCGGCCGCGATCCTGCCGATGAACGGTTCCCACTCCCCATCTTCGCGCGCTCACCTTGGCCTGGTGACGGGGGTGCTGGCGGTCTCGACTGCCTCCACGCTCATCCGTCTGGCCCAGAGGGCCCAGGTGGACTCGCTGGCTGTCGCCGCCTGGCGTCTCACACTGGCCTCCCTGATCCTGACTCCCCTCGCCCTGGCGACTCGGCGCAAGGAGCTGCGGAGTCTTACCGGCCAGGAGTTGGGGCTGGCGCTGGGAGCGGGTCTCCTGCTGGCGATCCACTTCGCCTCCTGGATTACCTCCCTGGCACTCACCTCGGTGGCAGCGTCAGTGGTGCTGGTGGCCATGAATCCCCTCTTCGTCGGTCTGGCCTCTCATCTTTTCCTGAATGAACGTCTCTCTCGATCGATGGCGGCAGGTTTGGCGGTTGCCGTGGCCGGCTCGGCGATCATCGGGCTGGGGGATTTGGGGGAAGGGGGCCATCGCCTGGTGGGGGACCTGATGGCATTGGTGGGAGCGCTGGCGGGAGCTGGCTATTTCCTGATCGGGCGACGCCTTCGGGCACGGCTCTCGTTGATAGGATACGTCTTCCCGGTCTATGCCGCGGCAGCGCTGATCCTGATGACCATGGCCGGTGTCTCCAGCACACCGCTGAGTGGCTACCCAGGCATCGCCTGGCTGTGGCTGCTTCTGCTGGCGCTGGTTCCCCAGATTGTAGGGCATTCCTCGCTCAACTGGGCCCTGCGACACCTGACGGCTACGTACGTGACGCTGGCGGTGCTTGCCGAGCCGGTCGGCTCGACCCTGCTGGCGTGGGTGGTGCTAGGTGAGCCTCCCACCTGGGCGACGATGGTGGGAGGCGCTCTGATCCTGGTTGGCATCGTGATCGCCAGGCAGGGCGGACCTCCGGCTCGCACTGGTCAGAACGCACGCTTGCCAAAATCCCAAAATCGGCGATAATAGATACACTACATAGATTCAGCGCGCTTCGGTCGTCACCTACAGACCGGCTCGCCTGGGTGGCCACTTGGCTTATCCATCTCTCCCCTGCAGATTCCCTGCTAAGGATCATCCCCTGGAACGGGAACCCGGCCTGCCATTCCTGCGTCTGTAGAGGAAGACTGCGCGAAAAAAAAAGGAGGTAGGTAGAATGAAAGGGATGTTTTGGCGTATTGGAGTTCTGCTGCTGGTAGTGCTGGCCCTGTCCGCCTGCGGTCAGGTGGAGACGCCAGACAGTCTGGCAGCGGGGGAGGCTTCCTCAGTGAGGGGAGGCGGCGGTGTGGTCCAGCAGACCGGCCAGTTCACTGAGGGGCTGGTGGTTGTGGGGACGGGCACGGCCAATGCCGAACCAGAGGTGGCCCGGGTGACCTTCGGCGTGGAGCTGCGGGGCGACGATCCGGCAGCTATCGTAGACGAGGCGGCGCAGAGAGTTGACGAGGCCATTGCTGCTGCGCAAGAGATGGGAATCGCCCAGGAGGACATCCAGACCGTTGGCTACAACCTATGGGTGGAGACTCTCTACGACCGCGAAACCGGCACACCCACCGATGAGGTCGTCTACCACGTGTCTCACAACGTGCGGGTCACCCTACGCGACCTGGATCAGGTCGGCGGCCTGCTGGCTGAGCTAGTGGAGGCAGGGGCAAACACCATCTCTGAGGTGAGCTTCTCTGTGGACGATCCGGAGGCCCTGGCGGAAGAGGCCCGTCGGGAGGCTTTGAACAGCGCCCAGGTCCGGGCCGAGCAGATGGCGGAA
>JASFWK010000025.1:0-23261 GCA_050049355.1 Anaerolineae bacterium
CGCCACCTATGCCACACTCATCACCATACCTGTGGTCATCGTGACCTACTTCATGCAGCGCTGGATCAAGGCGGGGTACCTGGCTGGCGCTATCAAGGGCTAGAAGGTAAGCCGCTGTTGTGACGTGGACACCGCAATGACCGGAAGGGAGCGCATCCTTGCCACCTTGCGCGGCGAGGAGACCGATCGTCTGTGTTGGGCGCCCCTCGTCGACGCATACTTCACCTCGTCGCTGCCCGAGCAGGGATACGAAGAGCTCAGCGTCCCCGACGCAGTCCGCCTTGTGGGCGCCGATGTCATCGAACGACACTGCCCCACAGTCCGACAGGTAGAGGATCCCTCCATCGCTCGTCGAACGGAGAGGCGAGTTGACGGCGAACGCGAGATCATCGAGACCTCGGTGGGCAACCTGACGATTGAGAGGCACTCAAGCAGAAAGGGCCACACGAGCTACATCAGCAAACATCCAGTCGTGACGGTAGAGGATGTCAGGGCGCTGCAATACGTGAAGGAACACACACGCTACGTGGAGGACTTCGCCGCGCTGCGAGAGCGCGATCGGCGCATCGGCGACGACGGCATCGCCACAAGCAGCGGGCCTACGTCGCCTATTCAAGAGTTCCTCCAGACCCTGTGTGGCGTTCAGCAAACCATCTACCTGCTGAAGGATCACCCAGATGAGGTTGAGACGTGCTTCGAGGTGATGCACGAGAAGAACAGGGAAGCATATCGGCTGATATGCGAAGGGCCTGCAGAGGTCGTCATCGACTACGAGGACACCTCATCGACGGTCATTAGCCCCACCTTTTTCCGTAAGTACTGCGCGCCGTTCATCGACGACTATGCCGACATCTGCCACGAGGCTGGCAAGATCTTCGTCACGCATATGTGCGGCAAGATCTCTGCCTTCAGCGAGCAGATCGGAGCCGGGCGTCAGGACGGCGTAGATTCGGTCTGCCCGCCGCCCACGGGGGATACCTGGTCTCACGAGGCCCGGCAAGCCTGGGGGCCGGAAAAGGTGATCATCGGCGGGCTCGACCCCCCGACGCTGGAGCGTGTGAGCGCCGAGGAGACGCGTGAATACGTCGCCAGTGTTCTGGACCAGATGCCGACTTTCCGCCGCTTTATCCTTTCCACAGGCGACGCAACTGCCTATCGCACGCCGGTGGAGAACCTGCGTGCCACCACCAAGATCGTGAACAACTACCCCTGGAAGTGAGTTAGGAGACTACGCACAATGCTACAACAAGTCGAACTGCAAGAGAAGACACTGGCTGACTACGACTCCATCGTGGACGAGGAAGTCATCGAAGAGATCCGCGCGCTGGCGGAACCGCTCCAAGGCGCTCGGGTCGTGCACATCAATGCCACCGCTTTCGGAGGCGGAGTGGCCGAGATGCTGCAGACGCTGGTACCGTTAATGCGAGACGTGGGACTAGATGCGGAGTGGCAGGTTATCGAAGGCACAGAGGAGTTCTTCAATGTCACCAAGGCCTGCCACAACGGGCTGCAGGGAATGGATCTGCCGTTCACAGAGGGAATGAAGGAGATCTGGCAGCGCTACAACGAGATAAACGCGAAGAAGTTTGAAGGAGACTACGACTTTGTCGTCATCCACGACCCCCAGCCTGCCGGTCTGCACCGCTATCGTGGGGACGGAAGAGGACAGCACTGGATCTGGCGTTCCCACATTGACACTTCCCATCCCAACCCAGCCTACTGGGATTTCTTCGCACCCTACGTCGCCGAGTACGAGGCCGGCATATTCACGCTGGAGCAGTACGTGGGGCCAGATGTGGCCTTTGAACACCTGGTGATCATCAGACCAGCCATTGATCCCCTCACGCCCAAGAACGCGCCGATGACGCGCGACAAAGCCCGCGAGATCATGGCTCCTTTCGGCGTGGACGCGAGCCACCCGCTCATAGCCCAGGTCAGCCGCTTCGACCCTTGGAAGGACCCGCTGGGCGTGATAGACGCCTATCGCATCGTCAAGCAGCAGTTCCCCAAGCTGCGACTGGCCCTAATGGCCTCCATGGCGGACGACGATCCTGAGGGATGGTTGTACTATGAGCGCATCAACGAGTACACCGACAATGATCCCGATATCCATGTCCTGTGCTTCCAACGCAGCAACGATGAGGAAGTGAATGCCCTTCAGACCCTGTCCGACGTGGTCATCCAGAAATCGACGCGCGAAGGGTTCGGCCTGGTGGTGACCGAGGCACTGTGGAAGGCGAGACCAGTGGTCGGTGGGAACGTGGGGGGGATCCCGCTGCAGATCATCGACGGTGAGACCGGCTTCCTTGTGAATTCGGTGGAGGGATGCGCGGAGAAGACAGCGTACCTCCTGGAGCATCCAGAGGAGGCAAAGCGGCTGGGTGAGGCGGGGCGGGAACACGTGCGCCACAACTTCCTCACCACGCGCCATCTGAAGGACTATCTAGAGCTGTTTCGCCAGATGGAGGAATCCTGATTCTCTTGGACACTCTTCAAGCGAACAGCAGGTTGCACCGCTTTACAGGCTCAGCTTGTTACATTATTAGTATCATGGTAGAGTAATAGATAGCTGGCCAGAAAGGATTTAACATATGGCAAGTGTGACCTACGAACACGTCACGAAGCACTTTGGCTCTGTAGTGGCAGTCGAAGATCTGAACATCGAGATCGAGGACAAGGAATTCCTGGTCTTTGTTGGCCCTTCGGGCTGCGGCAAGTCGACCAGCCTGCGCCTGCTGGCCGGACTGGAGGAGATCACCGAGGGGAATATCTACATTGGCGACCGTCTGGTAAACGAGGTGCCACCCAAGGATCGAGACATCGCCATGGTCTTCCAGTCCTATGCTCTCTATCCACATATGAACGTGTACGACAATATGGCGTTCGGACTCAAACTGCGGAAGCTGCCGACCGAGGAGATCGATCAGCGGGTACGCGACGCAGCACTGATACTGGGTATAGAGGACCTGCTAGAGCGGAAGCCCAAACAGCTCTCCGGCGGACAGCGGCAGCGAGTGGCGGTGGGGCGCGCAATCGTGAGGAAGCCGAATGTCTTCCTGATGGATGAGCCACTCTCCAACCTGGACGCCAAGCTGCGAGTTCAGGCTCGCGCCGAACTCAGCAAGCTTCACCAGCGGCTGGGGACCACCTTCATCTACGTCACTCATGACCAGGTGGAGGCAATGACCATGGGGACCCGAATCGCGGTGCTGAACGAGGGGATCCTGCAGCAGATTGACACCCCTCAGAACCTGTATAACCGCCCGGCCAATCTCTTCGTCGCTGGCTTCATCGGCAGCCCGGCCATGAATTTCCTCTTCGCCACGCTCGTGCAGCAAAACGGCAAGATTTGCGTCGATTCCAGGGATTGCCTGCTCCCCATCCCCGACAATCAGCAGGACGTCTATCGGCCTCACCTGGGCAAGGAGATCGTCTTCGGTATACGGCCCTCGGACGTTCACGACCCCGACTATGCACCACCGGGCATCGAGGGGGCCCTCATCGATGCAAGAGTCAGTGTGGTAGAGTTGATGGGCAACGAGGTCGTCGTCTACCTGGAGACAGAGCACCAGGAATTACTGGGTCGCTTCGACCCACGCACCTCCGCCCGCGTAGGCCAGAACATGTCCGTCGCCCTGAACATGAACCAGATGCACATCTTCGACCGAGATACTGAGAAAGCGCTCCGGTAGGAGCCAGTACGACTGCCCCGTGCGTCTGACCGACGGGATCCAAGTCTGACTTCGGCGGATGTTTGACCGACGTGTGAAGAGATGTCGCTTGTGACAAGGCGCCATCGGCAGGTTCAGACGACCGACGTGGGCGGGTTCGGGCCTCCTTGCTCCTCAATACGAAGCGCGAAGGGCACAACCCGATTCTGTCCTGGGATCTGCAGACCCGCCCCGAGATCGACCTTTGGATGGGGGCTCTGACCGAACGCGGCCAGGCCGTCAGGGCGCACCGCCTGCGCAGACGACCAGGGGGCTACCTCGCCAAGGTGCCCTACTCTGCCAACATAGGCTGTAAGGTCCAGTTGGCCGCGCCGGCAACCTCGATCAGCCATCAGATTCCAACCGCCCCCAGCCAATCCCACCGGCAATCAGAGCCAAGTCCAGCGACCTGCGGTTGCCCCGTATTCGGCTAAAGGATGGGCACCGAGGGCACCGTCCAACCCGCAGCTCAAGCCCAATGGCGTCAAGCGTTGAGCGCAGAGGCATCCAGCCACGCCGTTGGGAGGAGCATAGTCAGAAAGTACTCAACGCACTCGGGTCGACACACACTATCCGGCAAGGAGGGGCCCAGATGGAATTGAAAGGGAAGCGCATCGCCATTCTGGCCGAGGACAACTACCAGGAGCTAGAGTTATGGTATCCGCTCCTGCGTATGCGAGAGGCGGGAGCCGAGGTAAAGGTCGTCGGGATGCCCGGCGTGGAGGTCTATCACAGCAAACATGGCTACCCTGTGAACCCCGACGTCGCCGCCAGTGACGTATCGGCCGAGGATTTCGACGCCGTCATCGTACCAGGGGGTTATGCACCGGATCGAATGCGTCGCCACCCACCCATGCTCGACCTGGTGAGGGGCGTCTTCGAACGCGGGGGGATCATCGGTGCAATCTGCCACGCCGGGTGGGTGCCTATCTCCGCGGGCATCGTGAAGGGGAAACGACTCACCTCTGTCTCTGCGATCAAAGACGACCTCATCAACGCCGGAGCCGAGTGGGTAGATCAGGAGGTGGTGCAGGACGATAACCTGATCACTTCACGCATGCCTGGCGATCTACCAGCCTTCTGTCGTGCAATCATCGCCGCGCTCAGATGAGGTCATCCAATCAGTCCCCTGGCGGCATTTGGTACCGCGGTGTTCCTTCAGAATCACGTACGGTGCCGGTCCAGACGGGTCTAGCATACGCACCAGAGAGATCCAGGCGACGAGTCATCCGGAAGAGTGAGCGGTGAAAGCTCGTCGGAGATCACAAGTTGAGAATGGAGGAGGGACAAGATGCTGGGGGAGAAGATCCAACACGCAGATTGGAAGAAGGAGAAACACGTACCGGTCATTGAATGTCCAGATAGCGTTGAAGCAGACGAGTTCTTCGGCGTCAAACTCACCCTGGGAAAGGAGATCGCCCACCCCAACACCACCGAACATCACATGCGGTGGATCGTCCTCTACTTCCACCCCGAAGGGGAGAAGTTCACCTACGAAGTGGGCCGTTTCGAGTTCAACGCCCACGGCGAATCCACCAGGGGTCCGAATGAAGGGCCTGTCTACACACACCACGAGGTCGCCACTTCAATGAGGATCAACAAACCCGGTACACTCTACGCTCTCACGCTGTGCAACATCCACGGGCTGTGGGAGAGTTCGAAGGAGATCGAGCTCCTATAGACACTTGAGCCGAACATAGGAAGGCGGGCTCCCTCGCGCTCTTCGCTTGCA
This sequence comes from Anaerolineae bacterium, assembly GCA_050049355.1. GTDB lineage: Bacteria > Chloroflexota > Anaerolineae > B4-G1 > DUEL01 > JASFWK01. Next base: position 5,443 of record JASFWK010000025.1, read on the forward strand.
CGGACGAGGCCGGGATTGCTCGCTCAGCACAGCTGCATATCCGCGCTCCGTTCGGAGAGGGAAGGCAGCCCTGCAAATCGTGGCTGTGTGTGGAGGGGCGGTAGAGCAGACGGTCGTGCAACGCCCTGGAGCCCAGATATGGAAGGCTGCGTTCACTCCGGCTGGAATTCCGCCGCCGACCGACACGGCCTGAAGCATTCGCAGAAAGGACCAAAGAATCGGTGAGTCGAATCGATAAACAGAAACAAGATCGGGAAACTCGACCGCAGGATAGATCCAATCTACCTGGCTGCGGCCTGAGGGGGATCTCTATCTGGCTCCTCGCCATCGCCTCCATCGCACTGCTGGCGTGGGGTCCACTGAGGGAGCGCTTGGATAGAGCCCCCCGGATCGGCTATAGTACATTCCGTCAGCAGGTGCAAGCGGGCAACGTGGAACAGGTCACCGTGATCGGAGAGCAGATCGAGGGTCAACTGAAGCAGGCAGCAGAGAAGGAGAACGTCGACGGCGAGACCGTCACGTACACGGAGTTTGTGACCTACCTCCCGTCCTTCGGCGATGATGAACTCCTCTCACTGTTGGAGGCGCAGGAGGTTGAGATCGAGACAGAGCCGGAGACAGGTTTCTCCTGGTTGGACATCGCGCTCAACCTATTCCCCCTTGTATTGCTTGGCGCATTCGGCTATTTGCTCCTCGCCCGCATACAGGGTCGGGGTCAGAACGCTCTATCCATCTTCTCCATGAGGAAGAGCAAGGCCCGTCTGTATGATCGCCGAAAAGAACGTACCACCTTTGACGACGTGGCCGGCTTGCGAGGACCCAAGGCCGAACTTCAGGAAATAATCGAGTTTCTAAAGGACCCGACCCGGTTCCAGCGCCTGGGCGGAGAGATACCCAAGGGGGTGCTGCTCGTCGGGCCGCCAGGGACCGGCAAGACCCTGCTGGCCCGGGCGGTGGCCGGCGAAGCCGGCGTCCATTTCTTCAGCATCACCGGCTCCGACTTCATGGAGATGTTCGTCGGCGTGGGGGCCTCACGGGTGCGAGATCTGTTCAGCGAAGCGAAGAAAGCCTCCCCCAGCATCATCTTCATAGATGAGTTGGATTCCATTGGCCGACGCCGAGGCGCCGGCCTTGGTGGCGGTCACGACGAGCGAGAGCAGACGCTCAACCAACTTCTATCGGAGATGGACGGCTTTGAGCCGAACGAGGACATCATCGTAATGGCAGCCACCAACCGGCCCGATATCCTCGACCCTGCCCTGCTGCGGCCGGGGAGATTTGATCGGCGCATCACGGTCGATCTGCCAACCCTCCAGGATCGGGTGGAGATCCTCAAGATCCACGCCCGCGACAAGTCGCTGGCGGACGAGATCGACTTTGAGCGAATCGCGCGAGGCACCCCCGGCTTCAGTGGCGCCGACCTCGAAAACCTGCTCAACGAGGGCGCCCTGCTGGCCGCCCGCAAGGAGAAGGACGCGGTCGAACGCGAGGACATCGAGGAAGCAAGGGACAAGGTTCTGATGGGCCTGGAGCGAGAGAGCCTCGCGCTGACGGACGAAGAATGCAACCTCCTCGCCTACCACGAAGCGGGTCACGCCGTCCTCGCCGCTGTGCTGCCAAATACCGATCCTATTCACAAGGTCACGATAGTACCCCGCGGCAGGTCGATGGGGGCAACGCAGCAACTCCCTGAGAGGGAGAGATACATCTATCAACGCGAGTATATGCTGGATCGGCTGGCGGTGATGATGGGGGGACGGGCGGCCGAGGAGCTGGTATTCGAAACCTCCACCAGTGGGGCCGAGAACGATCTCAAGCAGGGAACTCGCCTGGCCCGCAAGATGGTCCTGGACTGGGGCATGAGCGAGCGGCTGGGACACGTCGCCCTGGGCGGCCGACGGGAGCAGGTCTTCCTGGGCGAGGAGATCGCACACCGCCGGGAATACAGCGAGATGACCGCGCGCGAGGCGGATGAGGAAATCAAGTCAATCCTCGATAGATCATACGAGCGGGCTATCAGCGCGCTGAAAGAGCACCGTGATGCACTCGAACGACTGGCAACCAGGTTGTTGGAGAAAGAGGAGATTCCCGGTGAGGAGGTTCTTGAATTGGTCGGGGCAGACAAGGGGGCCCTGTAACCACGGAGGAGGCGGGAGAGTTGCAGGGTGATGGGCAGGAATTATCCGTGTAAGATAGTCATCACCGGCCGGGCGGCGACCAATGAGTTCATCCTCTTCAAATTGCACCCGGGTTCCTCAAAGGAGTTGACCTACTAGGACTCCCTCACCGAGTGGAGTCCTCATCCGGGAGCCCGGCGGTGACCGGAGAGAATCCTCGTCAGCGAGACGACCGCCTGCCCCCCCATAAGGGATGGGGCAGGCGCATCGATCAGGGAGTACGGACATGCTCTTCGAACGGATCGAGTCGGAAGGGATCGCTCACTATTCATATCTGATCGGCGACCAACAAGAGGCAGCCGTCATTGACCCACGGCGTGACTGCGATGCATACATCGAAAAGGCGTCCAAGCAGGGCCTCCGCATCGCATGCATCCTAGAGACTCACCGCAACGAGGACTATGCGATCGGCTCGCCGGAACTGGCCTCGCGCACCCGCGCCGAGATCTGGCACGCCGACGAACAGTGGGACTACCATTATGGTCAGCCAGTGCAGGACGGACAGACTTGGAGAGTGGGCCGCCTCAAGCTGCGGGCCATCCACTCCCCTGGTCACACCCCCGGCTCTATGAGCTACCTGCTCCACGATCCTGACGGCGACCCTTGGGTCCTCTTCTCTGGCGACGCGCTGTTCGCAGGCGACGTGGGACGCGTCGATCTATTGGGAGTGGATCGGCTGGAGGAGATGGCGGGGGTGCTGCATGAGACCTTGTTCGACAGGCTGCTGGCGCTGCCGGATGAGATCATCGTCTGCCCCGCTCACGGCTCGGGCTCTGTTTGTGGCGCCTCGATCGCCGAGAGGGTATGGACGACAGTCGGGTTAGAGCGCCGCCTCAACCCCAAACTGGCATACACCGATCGGGATGACTTCATCGCCAACGCGGCCCAAGAACTTGAGCGACCGCCCTACTTCCGGCGGATGGAGGAGTTGAACCTCAAAGGCCCACCGCTGCTGGGAGCACTGCCTGTGCCGACGCCCCTACCACCACGTGAGTTCGCCCAGTGGGCGCGGGAGGGCGCGGTCCTCGATACCAGGATGGGACTAGGCTTCGGCGCTGCGCACGTCCCAGGAGCTCAGTCCATATGGATGGAAGGACTGGGCCGCTTCGCCGGGTGGTTCTTAGACTACGACCACCCCATCTTGCTGGTGAACGAGACGAACGATCCCACTCCAGTTGTCCGGCACCTGATCCGGCTGGGCTATGACGAGCTCGCCGGCTACCTCTCGGGCGGCATGCTGGCTTGGCACACGGCTGGAAGGGAGAGCCAGGCCATACAGATGGTGACGGTGCAGGAACTCTGCCACCGGCTCGACGCTGACGAAGAGCCGTGGATTCTAGACGTTCGAAGCAGCGTGGAGCTGACGAGCGAAGGCGAGATCCCCAATGCCCATCACATCTACATTACCCAACTGCCCCACCGCATGGGGGAGGTACCTCGCGATCGTCCCGTATACGTTTTCTGCGCCAGCAGTCGGCGTGCTATGGTCGGCGCCAGCTTCCTACAACGTAGCGGTTGGCAGAACCTGATCGTCGTGTTAGGTGGGCTGGCCGGCTGGCGCTCGACCACCTGTCCCATCGAACTGTAGTCACGGCTTTCACTGCGGGAGCGGAGCAGGGCTACACAACCTGTAGCACGATGACACAACGAACGGCCCAACCAGACGTCTCAGAGGCTGGGCCGTTTTGAGATGAGAGTTACGATGGACGCACTGGATCTTGCCCAATGCGGGAATGGCTCTGCCGAAACCAGGAAGTTCAGCAAACCAGCTCCGAGAGGTAATTCATGGCAGAACAGTTACGACAGACGCCCGAGACAGTACTGACCGCGATGGCCGGGTGGTCGGAGGTGACTCGCCGGAAGATTCCTGTGCAGGGGAGCGAAAAGTGAGTGCGGAGGTCACTATCTCCAAGAGCGAGGTCCAGCGCAGTTTCTTGCTGACGGTCTTCAACGGCGCGGTCTTCAACTTCGCCAAGCGGCTGATCGACCCACCGCTGGTTCTCACCTGGTTCGTGAGCCGTCTGACCTCCTCCAATTTCCTGATTGGACTGGTCACGCCGCTGGGGAATTCAGGTTGGTTCTTGCCTCAGATCTTCATTTCCGCGCGCATCCAGCGCATGCAGCGGAAGATGCCCAACTACACGGCAGCGGCGGTAGCGCGCGTATTCTGCTGGCTCCTACTGGTAGCAGCCCTCTGGCTGCTGGATGATCCCGTTCTCCTGCTGGCGAGCTTCTTCGTCCTCTACACCGTCGCCAGCCTGGGGGCCGGGCTGGCAGGACTGACCTTCTTCGACGTGCTGGCCAAGACAATTCCAGCCTGGCGGCGGGGAAGTCTCTTCGCCTGGCGACAGTTCCTGGGCGGCGGGCTGGCGCTGGGGGCCGGCTGGATCGTGAAGACAGTCCTCAATCACTCAGCTCTCCCGTTCCCACGCGGTCACGCTTTCCTCTTCGCCCTCTACTGCGTCCTGATCGCGCCGGCAATGGGCGCCTTCATTGCGGTCCGGGAACCGGCGGGTGGGACCATCGCCGAGTTGGTGACCGTGGGAGAACAGCTGAGGCGCGCAAGGCAGCTCCTGGTAGAGGATCACGTCTACCGCCGCTACATCGCCGCTCAGCTGAGCTTGACGATGGCGATCATCGCCCTCCCGTTCTACGGGGTCTATGCCAGGAACGTGCTGGGGGCTCCGGAGGGGATGGTGGGAGTCTACGTGACCACTCGCGTCGTCTCACAGTTGCTGTTCAACCTGCCCTGGGGATCGGTGAGCGACCGCCACGGAAACCGGCTGGTGATGCGCCTGCTGAGCCTCGGAAAGGGTCTGGCAGCGCTCCTGGCGCTCGCTCTGGTGGCTGCGGTGGGGCTCCTGCACCCGCAGGGGGCCTGGCTCCCCTACTCGGTCCTTCCCCTCTTCTTCCTGGAAGGTGCAACGTGGCCCGCCCACGTGCTGACCGGCAGCAACTTCCTGCTGGAGTTGGTCTCTGAGGCTGAGCGGCCCCTATACCTGGGCCTCTCGAATACGCTGAAGGGAATGGCCCTCATGATCTCTGCAATGGGCGGGCTCCTGGTCGACCTCTTTGGCTTCGCGGGCCCGTTCGCCCTGTCATTGGGGCTCTGCGTGGCCGGCTATGTGCTGACGATGGGGCTGCCGGAGCCGAGAAGCAAGTGACCCACTGATCACCTCAGACACTACGTCGTGAGTCGATGGCGCTGAGAACAACGAGGTAGACGGGATCCGAGACAAGGGTCCCTCGCCGACCAGTGGCGAGGGGCCCTTTCGCGTGCCCGCCAAATGGCGGGTCTGAGAATGGGCCAAACCCCCCTGGTGATCAATGAGAAGCCCATAGTACAATAAAGACGATAGCTAGGAGGTTTAAATGAGAACTAGACAGCGAGCGTGGCTGCCAGTGACAACGCTGGCTGCGTTAATTCTGCTTGTGACGGCTTGTGCTGGAGCGACAACGTTGTCATCTTCGCGGGGCAGCGCCGGCTACACCGAGATCACTACAGAGCAGTTGGCGACGATGTTGGAGGAGAAGGACTTCACCGTGGTCAACGTCCACATTCCGTACGAAGGGGAGATCCCGCAGACCGACCTGTTCATCCCCTTCGGCGAGATCACAGACCATCTAGAGGATCTGCCGGCCAAGGATGCACCCATCGTCCTCTACTGCCGCAGCGGCTCCATGAGTACGACGGCTGCGGAGACGTTGGTCTCGTTAGGCTACACCAATGTCATGGAGCTGGACGGCGGCATGCGGGCCTGGGACGCGGCCGGCTATGAGTTGCTGAGGTAGATCCCCAAAGAGACAGGGGAGCAAGACGGAGGTTGACGGTGTCTGAACGACAAGTGATCCTACCGGTGCGGGGGATGACGTGTGCGTCGTGCGTGGCTCACGTGGAGAAGGCATTGAAGGGGGTGGAGGGGGTGGGCGACGTCAGCGTCAACCTGGCCACCGAGAAGGCCAGCCTCCGGCTGGGCGGCGAGACCCCGGTGGGGCGCCTGGTGGAGGCGGTCAACGCCACTGGCTACGAGATCCCCACCGAGACGATGACCCTGCCCATCGAGGGGATGACCTGCGCCTCCTGCGTGGCCCACGTGGAGAAGGCCCTCAACAAGCTGCCGGGGGTGGTGGAGGTCAACGTCAACCTGGCCACCGAGAAGGCCCGGGTGACCTTCGTCTCTGGCACGACAGGCCTGGGCGACTTCAAGCGGGCGGTGGCCGAGGCCGGCTACCAGGTGCTGGAGCTCCCCACTCCAGCTGCCGTCGAGGAGGAACGGGAGGACGAAGCGGTGCGCAAGATGCGCCAGGCGCGCTTCCGCATGCTGGTGGCCTGGGCCTTGACCGTTCCGATCATGCTCTGGATGGTGCCGGAGATGGTCGCGGGGGTGACCTGGCCCAACGAGACGATCTTCAACCTGGGGATGATCCTCCTCGCCCTGCCGGTCCTCTTCTGGGTCGGCCGGCGCACCTACCGGAGCGGTCTCACGGCGGTGGTGCACGGCTATGCCAACATGGATACCCTCATCACCCTGGGCACCGGTGCCTCGCTGCTGACCGGTCCGGCTTCCTTCTTCTTCCCCGTCGCCAACTACGCCGGCGTCTCGGCGATGATCATGTCCTTCCACCTCACCGGACGGTACGTGGAGGAGACGGCCAAGGGGCGCGCCTCGCAGGCGATCCGCAAGCTCCTGGAGCTGGGCGCCAAGACGGCGCGCGTGATGCGGGAGGGGGAGGAGGTGGAGGTGCCGATCGAGGCGGTCGAGGTGGGCGATGTGATGGTCATCCGCCCCGGGGAGAAGATTCCCACCGACGGGGTGGTGCTGGAGGGGGAGAGCGCAGTAGATGAATCGATGGCCACCGGCGAGTCGATGCCGGTCAACAAGCGCCCCGAGGATGAGGTGATCGGGGCGACCGTCAACCAGGAGGGGCTGCTGAAGGTGCGCGCCACCAAGGTGGGCAAGGATACCTTCCTGGCCCAGGTGATCAAGCTGGTGGAGGAGGCGCAGGGCTCCAAGGTACCCATTCAGGAGTTCGCCGACCGGGTGACGGGGGTCTTCGTGCCGGTGGTGATGTCGATCGCCCTGCTGACCCTGGGCGCCTGGCTCCTCTTCCCCGGGGTGATGGGGTCGTTGGTGAGGGCGGGATCCCTCCTGCCCTGGGTCAGTCCGGGGCTGGGCGCGGTCACCCTGGCCATCGTCTCGATGGTGGCGGTGCTGGTCATCGCCTGCCCCTGCGCCTTGGGGCTGGCGACGCCGACGGCGTTGATGGTGGGGAGCGGGATGGGGGCTGAGCACGGGATCCTGATCCGCTCGGGTGAGGCGATTCAGACCCTCAAGGACGTCAAGGTGGTGATCTTCGACAAGACGGGGACGATCACCAAGGGGAAGCCCGAGGTGACCGATGTAGTGACAGCAGGGATGAGAGAGGAGCGGATCCTGCACTGGGCGGGGAGTGCGGAGCGGGGCTCGGAGCACCCCTTGGGGCGGGCGGTCGTCGAACGGGCTGAGGCAGAGGGGTTGAGCCTAGCCGAGCCGGAGGAGTTCCAGGCGATACGTGGCAAGGGCATTGCGGCGAGGGTGGAAGGGCGGCGCGTGCTGGTCGGCTCGCGGCGGCTGATGGAGGAGCGGGGAGTGGATCCGCAGCCGTTGGAGGAGACGCTGCGTCGGATGGAGGGGGAGGGGAAGACGGCGATGTTGGTGAGCGTCGATGGGGAGCTGGCAGGCGCCGTGGCCGTGGCCGACACACTGAAGGAGGATTCGGGGGCTGCCATCGGCGAGCTGCACAACCAGGGATTGGAGACGGCGATGATCACCGGCGACAACCAGCGCACGGCGGAGGCGATCGCCCGGCAGGTGGGGATCGATCACGTGCTGGCGGAGGTCTTGCCCGATGGGAAGGTGGCCGAGGTGCGGAAGCTGCAGGAGCGGCTAGGGCTGGTGGCCTTCGTGGGCGATGGCATCAACGACGCACCGGCGCTGACCCAGGCGGACGTGGGGATCGCCATCGGCACCGGGACCGACATCGCCATTGAGGCCAGCGACGTGACGCTGGTGCGGGGGGAGCTGACGGGGGTGGTGGAGGCGGTCAACCTGAGCCGGGCCACGTTCCGCAAGATCCGTCAGAACCTCTTCTGGGCATTCTTCTACAACGTGGTGATGATCCCGCTGGCAGTGGTCGGTTGGATGCACCCGGTGCTGGCGGAGATCGCTATGGCAACCTCCTCCGTCACCGTGGTCACCAACGCCAATACCCTCCGGCGCGTCCAGATCCAGCCGGAGTATGCGCGCAAAGCGCCGCACGTGTCCGCCCGCGAGGTCGTCAGTCGGCCAGCCAGAACCACAGCGTGATTTGAACAGCACAATCTACTGCCGAAGACGGACAGAGAGAAGGAGGTGAGTGATATGGCAAAGGATCCAGTTTGCGGGATGAAGGTAGACCCCAAGAAAGCTCCGGCCAAGGCCGAGCACAAGGGAGAGACCTACTATTTCTGCGCTCCAGGCTGCAAGTCCGCCTTCGAGAAAGAGCCGCAGAAGTACTTGGCGGGCGAGGGGAGCAAGGAACACCACCACGGTGACTAGGCGGCACCATCAAGAGAGGTTCCCCGCCAGAGATCGGTCGGCGGGGAGCCTCTCTGTCATGCCGCTATCCTCGGCAAGCTGCAGCAGTGAACAGTGAACCAATGATGGACGTATCATTCTTACTGGCTTTCAGTGCAGGCGCACTCTCGTTTGCCTCACCTTGCGTCCTGCCCCTGGTGCCAGCTTACCTGAGTTACCTGGGCGTGCAGACGGCGACAGGCAAGAGCGAGGGGTCCTCTCGCTGGACCACCCTCCTCCACGGTCTCTTCTTCGTCCTGGGTTTCTCCGCCATCTTCGTCGCGCTGGGCGCGGCTGCCAGCGGTATTGGGCAGCTGCTGTATACCTACCGGCCGATGCTGATGAGGGTCGGCGGGGTGGTCATCGTAGTCTTCGGACTGCACACCCTGGGCGTGCTCAAAATACCACTTTTGTACCGCGACACGCGACGCCACTATCGCCCTCGGAAAGAACTGGGCTATCTATCCTCTGCCCTGATGGGCTTCTTTTTCGGGGCTGGTTGGTCCCCTTGTGTGGGTGCGACGCTGGGGGCGATCCTGACATTGGCACTGAGCGAGGCCACAGTGGGGCGCGGCGCGCTCCTCCTGTTTGGCTACTCAATGGGCTTAGGAATACCTTTCTTGCTTATGGCCCTGGGCATAGGCCGGGCAGCCGGCTTCCTGCGTCGACGGCAGAGGACGATGCAAGCCGTGACCATCGCAAGTGGGCTCTTTCTCATCCTGCTCGGGGTGATGGTCTTCACGGACAACCTGGGTTGGCTGGCCCAATGGAGACCACCGTTTGACATAGGCGCGTAGCGAGCTTCTGATGGGAGAGATCACAACTCGAGGTGACCAGGTAATCGCTATGCTGCGCGCTGGGCCGGCTGAGCGAAGTCTCCTGAGCAAGCCCAGCAGTGCTTCTCCATACCACCGGACTGAATGGTGAACACATAGTGATGAAGGCAATCCGTCGTCTGGGACGCCACCACTGGTTGGCGTTCGTCAATCTCTTCTGGATCATCTACGCCGGTCTACCCTGGTTGGCCCCGGTGTTGATGCACGTCGGCGCCGATGGCCCAGGAAAAGCAGTGTATGCCTTCTACAGTACACAATGCCACCAGTTGGCGCAGCGTTCCTTCTTCCTCTTCGGCGAACAGCCGATGTATGCCACAGCCGATCTTCAGGCCATCTGGCCGGCGGTGGTCGATCCCAGCGGGCTGCGGGAGATCCTTGGGAATGAGGAGATGGGCTGGAAAGTCGCCTGGTCGGATCGAATGGCGGCGATGTACACCGCGACCCTGATCTTCGGACTGCTCTTCGCGTTGGTCAGGCGCCAGGTTCGTCCGATCTCCATATGGATGTTTCTCCTCCTGCTCGCGCCGACGGCGTTGGACGGCGGGACGCACCTGGTGAGCGACCTGGCGAGATTTGACCAGGGATTCCGGGCGACGAATGTATGGCTGGCGGAGCTGACAGGGCATCGGATTTCACCGTCCTTTTACGTCGGCCATGGCCTGGGCTCCTTCAATTCGTGGATGCGATTGCTGACCGGAGGGCTCTTTGGGCTCGGTTTGGTATGGTTCGTCTATCCCCACCTGGAAGCGATCATTAAAACATCGAGAAGCAAACGGACTAGTAGTAAGAGGTAGAGGATGACAAGGCACACGGGACACTTGACATGGGCATTGGGGACACTGGCCCTGGCGTTGGTGCTGGTGGGCTGCCGGCGACCAGCCGGCGATCCCATCGAGCCGGCAGAGACCGAGACCGCTCCCCCGACCGCCATCGCAGGTGAGACCACAGCAGGATCGCCTGCTGTCGAGAGCGGCTATCAACAGGGATTCACCAATCATGGAGAACCATTCAGGGGCAACCCAGCCGCAGCGGTAGTCATCGAGGAATTCTCCAGCTACCAATGCCCCTTCTGCGGCAAGTACTTTCGTGAAAGCTATCCTCAGGTAATGGCAGACTACGTCGAAACCGGGCAGGTGCTCTATATCTTTAGGGACTTTCCGCTGGCGTCCCAACCCCAGTCCCGGCTGGCGGCTGAGTCAGCCAACTGCGCAGGTTCGGTGGGCGGGGGAGACACGTACTGGACGATGCACGATCTGCTCTTTGAGCGCCAGGCGGAGTGGTCCGGGAGAAGAGAGGCAGACGCCATCTTCAAGGAATACGCCATCGAACTGGGCCTGAATACGGATCTCTTTGGCGAATGTCTGGATTCTGGAGCGACGCGCGCTGACGTAGAAGCCGACGCCGCCGAGGGAACGCAGCGTGGTGTGAGGGGCACCCCCACATTCTTCATCAACGGCCAGCCGCTGGTAGGTGCACAGCCCTACGAGATCTTCCGGCGAGTCATCGAGCTGGCTGGAAAGGAGACAAGATGAGACAGAAACGAATACCTATAGGGCCGGCGCTGATCGGCCTGTTTTTCCTACTCTTGGCAGCAGCCTCCGGTTGCAGAACCGCTGACGGCGCCCCGGGTCAGATCGACTTAGGTGCGACCCAGTTTGACTTCGGCACCATCCCCAACACCGATCCGGTGACTCAGGTGCTCCAAATCCGCAACGTGGGTGAGGGGACACTCGAGATCGCTGGCGTGAGCACCTCCTGCGGCTGCACGACGGCCCAAGTCGCCCGACGCCGCTTGCCGCCCGGCGAGACGACCGATCTGACGGTAACCTACGATCCGCAGGTCCACGACGGCGAAACGGGCGAGTTCATGCGCGTGGTCTACGTCCGCTCCAACGACCCCGATACACCGGAAGCCACTCTTGCCATCCGCGTGAGAGTTGTCGAACCGGCGGAAGTAGGAGAGATCGCCAGCGATCCGACAGCCAGCAGCACCGCCGCCAGCCTCTATCAGACATTCGTCTGCCCCTGCTGCGGCCAGGACATCGGCGCCTGCACATGCGGGATGGCCGAGGAGCGGCGGAGCTTCATCGACCAGCACGTGGCCTACAACGCCTCCCGGATCCAGATCTACCAGGCCATGTTCCAGGCGTATGGAGCTGAGGCCTTCTTCGATCAGGAGCTGGCTGCCCAGGCGAGGTCTGATCTGCTGGAAACGTTGCCGAACAGTCGACCTGTGCTTTATGTCGAGCCGGCGTTGGCAGACCTGGGCAGAATCCCCATCGCCGGCGGGTTGGTCAGCACCACCTTCACAGTTCGCAACGCTGGCCAGAGCGATCTGACCATCAACGGCATGCAGACCTCGTGCGGATGCACGACAGCGATGCTTGAGACTGCTGAGGGAACCGGCCCCGTCTTCGGTGCCAACCTCAGCCAGAACCCGACCGACTGGTCGGTGGTGCTGGCCCCAGGCGGGGAGGCATCGCTGATCGCCACCTTCGATCCGCTGGCCCACGGTTCCGAGGCAACAGGGCAGTTCCGACGAGTGATCTCAATCTCCTCAAACGATCCGCTGAACTCTCGATTAGACGTCGCCTTTGATGTCAAGGTGACCAGGTGAAGAAGGAGTGCATTACGATGAAGTCAACAACGGGACGCGTCGTTTCTGCCCTGATCATGGCATCGCTGATATTGCTTTCGTACGCCAGCAGCGCATGGGCGGACGCACCGGACCCCGTCACAGTCTACTACAATCGCGCCTGCGCCGACTGTCTGCACTACATCCAGGAGACGGTCGCTCCTCTGCTCCGCGACGCGGGCTACTCAGAACTGGTCTACAAAGACTACATCAACGAGCCGGACAACCGCGCCGAACTTCTGACTCGAAGCGATGCCCTGGGCGTTCCGCCGGCGCTCCAATCCCATCTGACGGTCTTCGTCGGCGACTGGCTCATCCTGGAGGGCCACATTCCCAAACACGTGGTGACCGATCTCCTGGCCGCCCCCGCCGATGCTTTTGACCGCATGCTGATCTACCAGGACAAGATGAGCGGGGCCACCGAGTATACAGCTTGGGCGTTTCGCGGCGAGCCGAAGACCTATCCTCTCGACACCCCCATCGGCGAGTACTTGGGCTACCTGGAGGAGCAGGGAGAACTTCTGTCGCCCGCTCCCCAGGAGGAGCGCAAGCTGCTGCCGTTGGTCTTCATCACCGGCTTTCTCGACGGGCTCAACCCCTGCGCATTCGCCGTGCTGCTCTTCTTCATTGCATTTCTCTTCACCATCCGGCGAACCTCGGCTTCCATCTGGGCAATGGGTTTGATCTACATTGCAGCCATCTACCTGGCCTATTTCCTCATTGGCTTGGGGTTGATGCAGGCGGTGATCTTCGCCGGAAGGCATCATCTGATGGCCAAGATTGGCGCCTGGCTAGTAATCAGCCTGGGGCTTATCAATGTGAAGGATTACTTCTTCCCCCAGCTGCCCATTCATCTGCGCATCCCCACCATTGCTCACGGAACGATTCAGGATTGGCTGAAGCGTGCCACCTTGCCGGCAGCGGCGGTAGGCGGGTTTCTGGTCGGCCTGTGCACGTTTCCGTGCTCGGGCGGTATCTACGTGGCAATCGTAGGTTTGCTGGCGGCGCAGGCTACCCACTGGCAAGGCGTGGGCTACCTGGGACTCTACAACCTGGCATTCGTCGCACCGCTGCTTCTCCTCCTGATCGGCGTAGGCAACCGACGGACGATGCACCGTATCCGCCTGGCAGAGCAATCGAGCCGACGCTGGGTGCGGCTGGCGACCGGGTTGGGGATGATAGCGGTCGGCGCTGTCATCTTGGTGTGGTTTGTATGAGGAGGTGAAAGGACGATGATGGGATTTGGGTTTCTAGGGATGCTGCTCTTCTGGGGATTCTCGATCGCTATTGTGATCGGAGGTGCGCTACTGGTGATCTGGCTGGCGAAGGCCACTCGCCCATCCATGAGTCAGCGCCTATCCACGGCGCGGCAGACGTTGGACGAGCGGTTTGCCAAGGGAGAGATTGACCAGGAAGAATATGAAGCCATTCGCTCGCAGATCGAGCGATAGGAGTTTCTTCCACAACGCGGCGGCTGGCGGCGGAGGAGATTGCCATCGATGAGTTTCAGGAGACCCGTGACCGATTTCCTGGTTGAAGTCGGTCACGTCTCAACAGGCCCACGGTGAGCCAGCAGTCGCCAGGAGGCCTCACAGTTCAGATCCACAGGCCTACTGGCATCCTACGTCAATTGTGATACACTAGAGTCCGCGATAGAGCCCCAACGTGCCTCGTCACCACATCTGGCAGCGGAGATTGACGCCGACTCTCGAAGAAGACATTGACGCCCACGATGTTGGGCTGCAGCGGCGGGGGGGAGAGATGACCGGCACGCCTCCCCTTCACGCCCTACGAGCTTGGCTCAATGTGCCCTGCGAGCACCCGATCGAGCAAACCACTGCTGCTTTGAAGACGGCTGCAGCGTGTCGTCGAGGTGCTGCGTGGCATGCAGCAGGAAGAGCACCAGATGCATGAAACACGAGTTACCCTGGCATTGAAGAACGTCGTAGGCCCCGACTGTTCCTGTCGGCTGGAGGAGCGGATTCGGGCACTAGAGGGCGTCCTGGAGGTGCACATCAACCCCGTAGCCGACACCCTCCGCCTGGTCTACGATGCCGATGCGGTGACCCTGGAGCATCTCAAGCACCAATTGGCTCAACTAGGCTGCCCTTGCGAGGGAGAGCCCGAGCGCCCCGCCCAGGCCCACATGGAACACGAACGCGCAAGGGCCGAAGGCCACGACCACCACGCGATGATGGAGAGAGACTTCCGCCGTCGCTTATGGGTCGTCTTGGCCCTCACACTGCCAGTGCTGTTCCTCTCGCCAACCATCCAGGATTGGTTCGGATTCACCCTCACCTTTCCCGGCGCCCGCTACCTGCTCTTCATCCTGGCGTCAGCCATCACCTTCTACGGCACCTGGCCCTTCTACAAGAACGCTCGCAGGGCGCTTCGCAGTGGCGTGCTCGATATGAGTGTGCTGGTCAGCTTGGCCGTGTCGGCAGGATACCTCTTCAGCGTCGGCGCCACTTTCATCTTCACCGCTGTAGACTTCTACTGGGAAATCAGCACACTGGTAGCGGTTCTGCTTCTGGGCCACTGGCTGGAGATGCGCGCCGTGCGCGGCACCACCGGCGCGCTGCAGGAATTGGTCAAACTGATCCCGCCTACCGCCAATCGCATCGTCGACGGCCGAGTGGAGGAGGTGCCCACCTCCGTCCTGCAGGTGGGCGATCTCCTGCTGGTGCGGCCAGGTGAGAAAGTCCCCATTGACGGCGAGGTGATGAAAGGGCAAAGCACCGTCAATGAGGCGATGATCACTGGGGAATCAACACCCGTGTCTAAGGAGCCGGGCGGCTCGCTTGTAGGCGGCACGCTCAACGGAGAGGGAGCGCTGCGGATGCGAGTCACCCGCACTGGTGAGGAGACGGCGCTGGCGCAGATCATCGCCCTTGTCAAAGAGGCCCAGGCCTCCAAGCCCCCCGTCCAACGCCTGGCCGACCGGGCCGCCCACTGGCTCACCATCATCGCGGTGACCGTGAGCGCGGCCGCCTTCCTCTTCTGGTCCCTGATCGGTGGGAAGTCGCTGGTCTTCGCCCTGACCCTGGCGGTGACGGTCTTGGTCATCGCTTGCCCCCACGCGCTCGGGCTCGCCATCCCGGTGGTGACCACAATCTCCACCGCGCTGGGCGCGCGCAATGGGATGCTGATCCGAAACGCCGCCGCTGCCGAAACCGCCCGTCGGCTGAGCGCCGTGGTATTCGATAAGACAGGAACCCTTACCCGCGGCGAGTTCGGCGTCACCGACGTGGTGCCTCTGGCCGACTGGGATGAGGAGGCTCTGCTTGTGCGCGTCGCGGCGGCGGAGGTTAACTCCGAGCACGTCATCGCCCAGGGCATCGTCCGTTCGGTCCAGAAGCGCAATCTCTCCCTGCCGTCGGCTGCTGACTTCAGAGCCATTCCCGGCAAGGGCGCGCAGGCAAAGGTGGACGGCGTACGACTCTCCGTAGGCAACCCAGCACTGATGGCCGATCTGGGACTCTCCGTGCCTGAGAACCCCCTTCTCAGCCAGATCGCCCGACAGGGGAAGACCGTGATCTACGCTGCCGCTGACGGGGAGCTCGTGGGCGCCATCGGCCTGGCCGACCTCATCCGGGAGGAATCGCGTGAGGCAGTACGGGCACTGAAGGCGATGGGCTTGGAGGTGGCGATGTTGACCGGGGATAGTCAAACGGTCGCCGACTGGGTCGCCAGGGAGCTTGGACTCGACATCGTCTTCGCCGAGGTGCGACCAGAGGAGAAGGCGGACCGAGTGAAGGAACTCCAGGCGCAGGGCAAGGTCGTGGCAATGGTGGGCGACGGCATCAACGACGCCCCCGCATTGGTGCAGGCGGACGTCGGCGTCGCCATCGGCGCAGGCACCGACGTCGCGATTGAGTCGGCCGACGTGGTGCTGGTGAAGAACGATCCTCGCGACGTGGTCCACCTGATTCGACTCAGCGGCGCGACAATGCGCAAGACGCGCCAGAACCTGGTCTGGGCCACCGCCTACAACCTGATCGCGATCCCGGTCGCAGCCGGCGTGCTGCAGCCGTGGGGCATCACGCTGCGGCCCGAGTGGGGCGCGCTGACCATGAGCGCCAGCACAGTCATCGTCGCCTTCAACGCCCTGCTACTGAGAGGGGTAGACCTAAGAGGATAAGTAACCAAGGCGGGAGTACATGCGCGATGTTCAAGGAAGTGACCGTCTATACCCAGAGCACCTGAATCTTCTGCGAACGGGTGAAAGAGTTTCTTTCCCAGCGAGGGGTGCCGTTTGTCGAGCGTGATGTGGCACAGGACGAGGCTGCGCTGGCCGAGCTGGAGCAATTGGGCGTGTTCACTACGCCAGTCACGGTGATTGACGGCGAGGTGGTGGTCGGCTTCGACCGTGTCCGACTGGACGCGCTGCTCAGCGTGGAGGCACCGGACAGGGATTGAGCACAAGCGCGCCGACCCCATCTGTGCCCTACCAATCGGTGATTGAAGGGAGTGTGGGAGATGAACAGGATCAACTGGACGCAGGTGTTGGTATTCGGAATGGTGGTGTTGGTCGTCTTCCTCGTCGGCCTCACCCTACTGCCGACGTTCTTTGGCGGCGGCTACTGGGGGATGGGGCGCACCGGCATGATGGGCGGGTGGTGCCCCTGGTGTGGCGGTACGGGGCGTTTCGGCGGCGGTGGGATGCTGGGCGGCCTCTACAGCCTGACCTTTACCGTGCTGGGGCTGCTGATCCCCATCGGCCTCTTGGGCCTGCTGGTTGTCGGCGGTGTCTGGTTGGTGCGTAGCTTGAGTAGAGCCGTCCCGTCAGCTCCAATCCGGACCGGCGCCTGCCCCAACTGCGACCAGCCAGTCGAGCTCAACTGGCAGAACTGCCCTCACTGCGGTGAGGAATTGTGAGATGAACAAGAAGAAAATCCCCTGGTGGCTCGTGGTAGGAGGCGGCATGCTGGCAGGCTTGATCATGGTGGCGTGCGTGGCTCTGGTCTTCGGCCTCATCAGCCCCGCGACCGGCGCGAGATGGCGCTTTGAGCCCGGCGGTCCTTTCAGAGCATTCCGCTCTAACGGCGAACAGATCTACTTCACCGCCACCAGCCAGCGAGGCACTCCTATCACGTCGAATCTGGGAATGGGGATGATGGGTGGCCGGACGTGCGCTTCCTGTCACGGCTCCGACGGCCGCGGCGGGCGCGTGATGAGCACCTTCGCGGCCCCCGACATCCGCTACGAGACCCTCACCTCAGAGGAAATGGAACACGAAGAACACGAAGGCGAGGAAGAGGAGCATCCCCCCTACACCGACGAGACCATCAAGCGGGCCATCAGCCGGGGGCTGAATCCGGCTGGCGCCCCCCTCGACTGGCCTATGCCGCGCTGGACGATGAGCCACGAGGATCTGGATGACCTGGTCGAGTTCCTGAAGGCTTTGGATTGAGTGTGAACGACAAGGCCACAAGCCGAACCAAGGCGCGCTACGATCGCATCGCCCCGGTCTACGACCTGATGGAGACGATCGTTGAGCGTCTCGCGTTCCGCGGTTGGCGAAGACGACTCTGGTCTCAGGTCGAGGGAGAGCGCGTGTTGGAGGTGGGGGTTG
>JASFWK010000198.1:0-3289 GCA_050049355.1 Anaerolineae bacterium
CCCTCGTCTGCCCGGATGGGATGATTCACGATGCCGCTTCCCGCCTGCGCTGCGGCTGCGTCACCGACACCTGCTACCAACCCACATCGCCCCACGACCCCCGTCCTTGCCCGGCCAAGGAGAAGGGTCTGCGCGGATGTGATTGCGACACCGTCGACTGCGTCTCGATCTGCCGCCGAGCCACCCCGCGCGATCCGAAGGCCCGCTTCATCCGCTACCGCAACTCCAACCAACCGGATGCAGATGATGAGCCAGGTGATTCTGAAAAAGGCGAGCCGCGCTATGGATACGCCAGCCTTCCTCTCCTCCTCGCCGATCCCACCCGCCGCTTTCACATCATCCTGCTTGACTATCTCTCTCCCGCCAATGCTCGTCAAGAGGTTCCGTTTGCCGCCCAGCTCCTCCAACTTCCCGCCTTCCATCCCACCCTCCACGTCACTGATGTCGCCGGGGATGCTGCATTCGGCTATGCTTCTGTCCTGCGCATCGTTCACCAGGTTCTCCAAGCCCGCCGTGTGATCGATCTACGTGCCCATCAGACCGATCGTGACCAGTCCCAGTGGCCCCTGCGCGGCTATGACGACAAGGGCCGTCCTATCTGCGCCTTCGGCTATCCCTTCACCTCCAATGGCTTCGACTTTGGCAAACACCGTCACAAGTGGTTCTGTGCTCACGCCTGTCGGAAGGGGCACCAGCCCGTTGTCTCCATCGACAATCTACCAGATCGTCTATCTGAGTGTCCCCATCTCCACTCCCACACCGACTACGGTCAGATCCTCAACGTGGACTTCTCCTTCCAACAAGACGGATCTTGTCGCCTCGTTCGCGACGTCGCCGTCGGGTCTCCGGCCTGGAAATGCCTCTATCACCGCGCCCGCAACGCCTCCGAGAGCCGCAATGCCACCTTCGAGCGCTGGGACCTCAAACGTCTTCCGGTCTACGGTGAACCTCGCGGCAAGGCACTCATCTTCCTCGCCGATGTCTGGTCCAACCTCACCACCCTTGCCCGTCTCGTCCGGGAGGCGACTGCCGCCACCGGCGCCTGAGACTGATTTTCCCGCCTCATAGCCGCTGTCCTGCCTGGTGGCTTTGCCGCGAGGTGCGCTGCCCCCTGCCTGCCGCTTGATTTCGGGCCCTGTTTCTGCCCCATATTTCCCGGTGGGCTGCTCTCTTGCCCAATCCTCTCCTCGCTTCTGCTTCGTTTGGGCGACCCCAAGGCAGTCAAATCTCTTCGATCAACCCCCTCTCTCCCCCTTTGCTGTCTCCCTTCTTCATGTTCGGGTGTTTCGCTTCGAAATCCCTGGCATGCCCTCGCGCTGCCCTCTTGCGCCGTCGTCACCTTCGAGGGCGGGGAATGAGAACGCAATCGGCGCACATCCATTGGGGGAGAGGGTTGACGAACCGACCGCTCTTGGTATACTCTTTGCACGATGGAAGACCTCCTGTGGCGGCATCTGCGCGACCTTCCTGCCTTCCGGGCGCTGCTGCGGGCGACCGAGGCTCGCTTCTACGCCGATCTCCCGTTTGTGGAGCCGGTACTCGACCTGGGCTGCGGAGACGGTCACTTCGGCGCGGTGGCTCTCCCTCGCCCCCCCCAGGTCGGTGTGGACCCTTGGGCTGCTCCGCTGGCAGAGGCGCGCCGCCGGGGCACGTACCGGCTGCTGACCCGCGCCAAGGGGGAGTGCATGCCTTTTGCAGATGACTCCTTTGCCACCGTGGTCAGCAACTCGGTCCTGGAGCACATCCCCCGGGTGCAGCCGGTCCTGGAAGAGGTTGGGCGGGTGTTGGAGCCTGGCGGCGCGTTCTACTTCTGCGTCCCCGGTCCGGGTTTTCTTGCCCTCCTCTCCGTGGGGCGCGCGCTTGATCGACTGGGCCTACAGCGCCTGGCTGATTCCTACCGCGTCTTCTTCAATCGCATTTCCCGTCACCACCACTCCGACGGAGCGGAGGTTTGGCAGCGCCGATTGGAGCGGGCAGGATTGGAGCTTGTGCGCTGGTGGCCTTACTTCTCCGCTCGGGCGCTGGCTGCGCTGGAGTGGGGTCACTACCTCGGGCTGCCGTCGCTGGTCACCAAACAGCTGCTGGGACGGTGGGTAGTGTGGCCCTCGCGGATCAACCTGTGGCTCACCGAACGTCTCTTGCGTCCTCTCTATGGAGAGTCGATCCCCACAGACGCTGAGGGGGCGTATCTGTTTCTCATCGCTCGGACGGCAGAGAGGGGATCACGTCTGGGATAGGGGAGACGATGATGAGAGAGCGAAGAAGGGCAATCGCTGTCTTTGTGGCCATCGGGCTGCTCTCTGCCCTCCTGGGCCAATACTACTTCTTCTATCGCCGCAAGTTCTACTTGGATGGCATTCTCTTCTACGTGATAGCGCTGGCGATGTTTGGCTGGGCGTGGCGGCTCGTGCTGCGAACCAGGAGGCGCCGCCCTCGAGCGCGGTGGTTGACTTGGGCGCGTCACCATCCCTTGAGAGCGACAGCGGCCGTCGGCGGAATGACGCTTTCCCTGCTGGCCGGGTGGCTGGCTGTACGTCTTCCCTTCGAGGTTAGCTTCGCCAGCCTGTTCTGGCTCTGGTTGATCGGCGTGCTCTCTCTTCTCCTGGCCTTCGCTCCGCCGTTGCGGCAGGGGTGGCAGCGACAGCTGGTGGGCTGGCTTCGCGGCCATCGGGGGGAAGTGATGCGGCTGGTAGCCCTGTTGGCGTTTGCAGTAGCCGTGCGAGCGACAGGTCTGGGGCAGATTCCCCGCAACTTCGGCGGCGACGAAGGTACGCAGGCACTGGATGCGCTGGAGTTGGTGAATCGGCCTCTGGGCAATCCCTTCTCCACCGGCTGGTTCAGCGTCCCGACGATGTCCTTCTTGGCCTATGGTCTGGCGATGCGAATCTTCGGGGCGACGGTCGCCGGGGCGCGTGCACTGTCCGCCCTCATCGGCGCGGCCACGGTGCTGACCACCTTCCTACTCACCCGGGAACTCTGGGGAGAGCGCGTGGGATGGATGGCGGCCCTGCTCTTGGCCTGTGGTCACTATCATCTTCACTTCAGTCGTCTGGCGTCCAACCAAATCGCCGATGGGCTGTTTGTCACCTTGACCCTGTGGCTGCTTGTGCGAGGGCTGCGGACCGAGAGCGTGAGCGGCTTTGTGCTGGCAGGCGCGTCAATGGGCCTGGCGTGGTATGGGTATTTCGGCGCGCGTTTGGTCACGTTTATCGTCGGGCTGTACCTCGGGTGGAGAGCGTTGGCGGAACCTCGTTTTCTTAAGCAGCGCGGGCGCCAGCTGGTCTTGCTG
>JASFWK010000199.1:0-3273 GCA_050049355.1 Anaerolineae bacterium
CCCACCTCAGGCCGACTTGCGGCTCACCGTGGACAGCCAGGGCACGGTGTGCGTGCAGGGGACCGTTCAGAACGGGCCGATACGACTGGAGGACGCAGCCCTGATTGTCGGCGCGAACAGGTACGCGCTGGGAGATCTCGAGTCCGGACAAACCGTCGCGGACGTGGGAGACCTGGCCCCCACCCCGCTTTCAACACCAAGCCCGGGGGACCGCCAGGAGTACCGCCGCCACCAATTCCTGCAGGCGGTCCTCCCCTCCGACGGATTAGTCCTGGAGCCAGGGGCATACCTGATAGGTTGGGGCCCCGAAACCCCCTTCGGCGTCGAGTTGGCAGGCACTTCGTCGCGCGCGTCTGAGACCGTCCTCTACATCTTCGATCTACCGGTGGCTCCTCTCACTGAGGAAGCTGTCTCGATTCCCTCATCGCTCATCGTCCGCGAACTCGAGCAGGCGAGAGGCCACGTGGACGTAGTGGAGAACCGCATAGTCATCTCGGCCGGGGCATCGAGCGTATTTCGCTTCAGTGTCTGGCCGGAGGCCATGGTCAGCTCGATAGGCCAACTCACCCTCCACGTGGAGAGCATAGGTTACAGCCCGGCCATAGCGATGTGGGATTGGAGAAGCCAAGCCTGGGAGCCACAGGATGTTGGCTGGGGGAGCCACGCCATCCCGCAGCCAGACCGATACGTCCACCCAAGTGGCATCATACGCATCAGGACGACAGCCTCTCAAGGGGAATACGTCGAACTGCAGCGGCTTGCGATCACAATAGAGGGAAGACGGTGATGGCAGCGGTGATCGAAACGCGGGGGCTGACCAAGCGGTACGGCGAATTGACGGCCGTGGAGGAGCTGAACCTCGTGGTGGAGGAAGGCGCAGTCTACGGCTTCGTCGGTCCTAACGGGGCGGGCAAGACGACGACAATGCGCATCCTGGCGACACTCCTTCGCCCCACGGCAGGCAGGGCATGGGTGGATGGCCATTCGGTGCTCACCGAGCGCCGGGCCGTTCGGAACGTCGTTGGCTACATGCCAGATTTCTTCGGCGTCTACGGTGACATGAGGGTCTGGGAATACCTGGACTTCTTCGCCGCCTGTTACGAGATTCCCAGCGGGAAGCGTCGCCGACTGGTGAGCGAGCTTATGGAACTGGTCGACTTGACCCACCGGCGTGACGACTACGTGGACGCCCTCTCTCGTGGGATGAAACAGCGACTTTGCCTGGCCCGGGCCCTGGTCCACGATCCCCAGGTGTTGATCCTGGACGAGCCAGCCTCGGGGCTCGACCCCCGGGCGCGGATCGAGATACGAGAGCTGGTTCGCGAGCTGCGCGCAATGGGCAAGACGATCCTCGTCTCCTCTCATATCCTATCTGAGATTGAAGATGTGTGCACCCACATTGGAATCATTGAAGCAGGGCAGCTGGTGGCGGCCGGGGCGCTCAGAGAGATGCAGCGGCGCGTCGACGTTCAGCGCATCGTCTGGATAGGCCTACTCGAAGGGGTGGAAAGAGCCCAGGCGTGGCTGGCCGACCAGCCGCAGGTGATCAACGTCACGGCGCTTCCGCCAGACGACGACGGAGACCTGAAGGTAGGTCTAGTTGGCAGTGACGAAGCGGTAAGCCGACTGCTGACTGCGATGGTTGAGGAGGGGTTCCCTGTGGTGAAGTTCTGTGAGCGGCCCGGCGACCTGGAAGATGCGTTCATGCGGCTGACGAAGGGGATTGTATCATAGCCGCAGTGGACCCCAGGTTGGCTGCAGAAGGCAACACACCACCCCCGACAGAGGAGACGACAGTGGAGACTAGGAAGAGGAAGAAAGCAATTCCCCTCCGGGAGCCCAACCCGCTGCTGGTCAAAGAGCTGAGGGGGCGCGTTCGCAGCACGCGGGCGTTTGTCGTACTGACAGTCTATCTGCTGCTTCTGAGCTGTCTGGCCTCGCTCATATACTACGTCTCCGGTGAAGGCCTACGCGCATCGGTCGGCAGATCGAGCACAGCCGACATAGGCAGATCCGTCTTCAGCGGCATTGTCCTGCTGCAGGTACTCTTAGTCGCCTTCATCACACCGGGTCTGACGGCCGGGGCCATAAGCGGCGAGCGGGAGCAGAAGACCTATGAACTGCTGCGCGCGACGCTCCTACCGGCACGCAAGCTGGTCTCCGGCAAACTCGCCTCCGCCCTGGTCTACGTGATCCTGCTCATACTGGCAGCCGTGCCGCTGGAGAGCCTGGCCTTCATGCTGGGCGGCGTGGTGGTGGAAGAACTGGCGCTGGCCCTGGTCATTCTGCTGGTGACTGCTCTCGCCTTCGGCACAGTGGGACTCTTCTTCTCCTCGATGGTGCGTCGGACACGCTCATCCATCGTCTTGACTAACGCCTTCGCGCTGCTGGTGACGTTCGGTCTTCCGGTGCTGGCGCTCATCATCGCCGAGGGGCTCCTCCCTATCTGGGCGTACGGTTCCGCTTCCCTTATCAGCTCCGCGATGGAGGAGAGAATAATAAGCACGGTGTATGTCCTGGCCAGCTTCAGCCCGCTCGCGGCGCCCATCCTCACCAGCCTGGCGCTGGCTGAGGGGAGTTCCATCTGGATCACGGAGATAACTCCCTACACTTCGGTCCCTTCCGCCTGGATCATCTACGCGATGGCCTACCTCCTTCTCTCTCTGGTACTGCTTCTGCTGACGGTACGGCGACTGCGCGAGCAGGAGGTCACATGACGGCAGACCACCATCTGCACCGCTGGGGACTGCGGCTGCGATCGATCGAGGGCCTTGTATGGGGAGCGTGGGGCTTGGCTGTGGGCCTGACGCTTGGACTGGTGCTGGCAATGGTAGCGAGGATCGTTCCTCTGCTGATGTCGCGTACCCTGGCCGAATTGGCGGCGCTGCTGGCGCTTGTTGGTGCCTGTGGCGGAATGGCCGCCGCCTGGCTCCGTCCACGCTCTCCCTACCGCTTGGCGCGTGCCTTCGATCGCCGCCTGGCTCTGGCAGAGCGGCTGACGACCGCTCTGGAGATCAGAGCCGGCCGAGTGGAGACCACGGCTGCTATGGCTGACGCTCAGTTGGCCGACACGCTGGCGGCCGCCCGCCGCGTGGATATCCGAGCCGCCCTCCCAAGAAGGATCCCCCGACGGGCAGCACTCGCTAGTCTCCTCCTGACGACAGCGCTGGCCTTTTCGCTGGGACTGCCCAACCCTCAAGAGGAGACTCTCCTCCACCAGGCCGCCGTGCGCGCCGCTGTCGAGAACCAGGTCGAGAGATTGGAGGCAGCGCG
>JASFWK010000200.1:0-3271 GCA_050049355.1 Anaerolineae bacterium
TTTTCTTGGCGTAAGCTAGGAAGACCTCCTCCTGCTCCGAAAACCTCTCCGCGAGCTCCTCGTAGAATGCAGAGAAGCGATCTTCCAGCTTCTGCGCGAAGCTGACAATGCCGGAAGCGGTTAGGTGCGACTCGCTCATCTTAGAACCACCTCTCGATCACGACCTTGCTCTCCGTGAAGAAGCGGATCGCCTCCTGCCCCTGGCCATGCAGCGTTCCGAAGAACGAATCCTTCATCCCGCTGAAGGGGAAGAACGCCATCGGCGCCGCTATCCCGATGTTGATCCCGATGTTGCCACACTCAACCCGGTACTGGAACTCGCGTGCCCACTTGCCGCTGGCGGTGAAGATTGAAGCCGCGTTGCCGTAGGGATTGTCGTGAATCATCTCGATCGCCTCGTTCAGGTCCCTGGCCTTGATCATGCACGCCACTGGGCCGAAGATCTCCTCACGGGCGACGGCCATGTCCAGCGTGACCTCCTCGAAGACCGTTGGGCCAAGAAAGCAGTCCTCGGGCCAATCTCCTACCAGCTCGAAATCCCTTCCATCCAGTCTGAGCGTCGCTCCCTCCTCGATGCCCTTCTCAATGTACGCCACGACCCGCTTCTTCTTCCCCTCATCGCGCAGGGGTCCCATCTGAACGGTCTCGTCGAGCCCATACCCGATCCTGATCTTGGAGGCAGCCTCGACGAACATGTCCACCACCCTATCGTACAGCGCATCGTGCTCCGCCTCGCTGAGGCCCTCGCCGACGATGACGAGGTTGGCATTCGCCAGACACCGCTGGCCCGTATTGCCGTAGAAAGAATTCATGCAGGCCGCCATCGTCCGCTCCAGGTCGGCATCCGGCATCACGACGGCAAAGTTCTTCGCCCCTGCCTGGGCGATGACCCGCTTGCCACTCCTACCACACCGCTCGTAGACGACATCTCTCGCCACCGGCGTAGATCCAACGAAACAGATTCCTTTGATGTCCCGATTGTCCAGCATCCCGGAGACCACCTCCCTCCCGCCGTGGACCACGTTCCACACGCCCGGCGGGATACCGGCCTCTTCTGCCAGCTCCACGATGTTCGTCTGACAGAGCGGATCCTCGCTGGAGGGCTTCAGGACGACGCAGTTCCCAGTAGCGACGGCGTAGGGCGCGAACCAAAGGCCGATCATAAAGGGGAAGTTGAAGGGCGTGATGAGCCCAAACACCCCCAGAGGTTGGCGGATGAGGTACTCGTCTATCCCCGTCGCGATGTCCTCCAGGCTGGTCCCCATCATCAATGAGGGAATCCCCGTCGCGACCTCAACATTCTCAATCCCACGCCTGGTCTCCCCCCGAGATTCATCGATGGTCTTGCCGTGTTCCATCGTCTGGATCCGGCTCAGCTCCTCGAAGTTCTCCTCCAGGAGCTCTTTCAATCTAAACAAGCACCTGGCTCGCGCCACCGGTGGAGTCCTGCGCCAGTACGGAAAAACCTCCTGGGCCGCCTCCACGGCCGCATTGAGTTCCCCTTTCGTCGAGATCGGTACTGTGGCTATCACCTCACCGGTGGCGGGGTTAACAACGTTCTTGACCTCCCCCTCCGACCCAACCCACTCTCCGTCCATGTAGTTCTTGACCTCCAAAGGTTCCTTGATAGGTTCCTCTAGGACCGTCATCTTGGAGACTCCTTTCAAACTCCAGTTGCCAAGCAGTTTTCACCCAAGTAGAGAAGAGCACAGCTTCTCCAAATGTGGCTCACTGCGAGAGGAGTGCGGCTATCCTACCGCCTTCACTGCATCCTCAAACGCGGTCAGCGTACCCGCGATGTCCTCATCGCTGTGGCTGTAGCACATAAACCAGGGCTCCCGTCCATCACAGTCAGGCAGCACTCCCCGTTCGACCAGGGCCATCGCCAGCCGCTCGTAGCGCGCATCGTCGCCCCCGCAGTACTCCCGGAAGTCCGTCGGCTCCGTAGCCTGCCCCAGGATGAAGCCAAACATCGGTGGAAGCCCGGTGACGAAGTTGGGAATGCCGGCCTGGTTTAGGATCTCGTGGATACCATCCATCAGCCGCCGCCCACGTCTGAAGACGGTCTCGATGATGGGCTCGGTCTCCAGAGCCTCCAGCGTTGCGTCAGCGGCAGCCGCACCGACCACGTTCCCGGTGTAGGTACCTCCGTGGGCCACTGCTCCCGGCTCAATGACCCCCATCACCTCCTCCTTGCCGCCGATGGCGGCAATGGGGAAGCCGTTTCCCATCGCCTTGGCGTAGGTGACCAAGTCAGCCTTCACGTCGAAGTACTCCTGCGCCCCGCCATTGGCGATGCGGAAGCCCGTCTTGACCTCATCGAAGATGAGGACGATGTTGTACCGATCACAGAGCTCGCGGAGCTTCTCCAGCCAGCCAGGCTTGGGCATCACGCTAGCAGCGTTGCCCAACATGGGCTCCACCATGATGGCCGCCAGTTCGTGCCACCGGGCCTCCACAGTCTCCTCCAACCTCTCAAAGTCGTTGAACGGCAGGTTGATGACATACTGGCTAATGGCCTTGGGGATTCCAGAGGTAGATTGAACGTTGATGGGGCTGCGCCGAGAGCCCAGTGCGCTGACCGGGCTCCCCGCCGTGCTGAAGAGGACATAGTCATGCATACCGTGATACTGGCCCTCGAACTTGATGAATCGCTCCCGGCCAGTGTAGGCACGGGCGATGCGCAGGGCATGCATCGTTACCTCGGTGCCGGTATTCCCAAGACGCACCTTCTCCACGCCGGTCATACGGACGATCCGCTCTGCGACCTCGATCTCCCACGGAGTGGTCCACGCAAAGAGTGTCCCATCCTGGATCGCCTCCACCACCCGATTCACCACGGGCGAGTAGCCGTGGCCAAGGATGATCGGCCCAAAGGCCAACCGGTAGTCGATATACTCGTTGCCATCGGCATCCCAGATATGGGATCCCTTTCCATGCGTCACCACCAGCGTGTTCTCTTCCCCCCAATAGCGGAAGTTGGAGTTGACTCCGTACGGAATGAACTGCTTGCCCTTCTGAAACAGATCCCGGGTCCTTGTCAAATCGCGTGACATGTCGCTCCCTCCTGTGAACCGATACTTGATACCGTCTTCGTCCCACCATCCCACACTACCCGTCTTGCGTGCTGCCCTCTGTATGTAGGACTCCTTCTCACACTAGTCCCCCTCCTCCACGATCGCCTTCTCGACCATCCTTGAAGCAAGCTGTCTCCCTATCCGATCTCTAGCTCCCAGCGCCAGTACTCAAGATCTCGCCCAGCCCCAGCGCC
>JASFWK010000201.1:0-3229 GCA_050049355.1 Anaerolineae bacterium
CCTGGTGCGCCTGGAGGAGGGTCCGTTGGTGGCGGCCCAGCTGACGGACGTGAAGGCAGATCAGGTGGAGATTGGCATGCCCGTGGAGATGGTCACCAGACGGCTGCGAGCTGAGGGAGAGGAAGGGATTATCAGCTACGGCTACAAGTTCCGCCCGCTGCTGCACCGGGCGGGCTAGAGGAACAGGCGGACCGCTATCGTCAAATTGGGAGTCTCTCCCAGGTAACGCGGCTTGTAGCTATCCCGGGCCAGGAATCAGGGTTCTGACCCTGCCTGGGGTGGTGGTGCTCGCCGATGGGGTGGGCAGACAGGTGATTGGTTCATCTGTACTTGCCTTCGACCATCGGCTTTTTTCTTGCCGATTGTTGACACTTCGCCCCGCGTTGCTACAATGTCAGTGGTGTGGGTGGGCAGTGGGAACCAAGGGAAGAGGGAGGAGGCGATGGGCGATTTTCTCTTCAGAGATGACCTGGAAGCCCTGGATCCGGCGGTGGCCGGGTTGATTGGCCTGGAAGAGGAGCGGCAGGCGCGGAAGTTGATATTGATCCCCTCCGAAAGTTTCATCCCCCGCGCTGTCCGGCGTGCCCTGGGTTCGGTCTTCACCAGTGTCTACGCCGAGGGGTACCCGCTGCCGGAGACCCGCTGGATGACGGAGGAGCAGATCCTTGACTACGAAGCCCAGATGGCGTTCTATCGGCGGTATGGTGATCTCCGTTACTACATGGGCGTGGAGTATGCCGACATTGCCGAGGCACTGGCCCGTCGGCGCTGTGCCGAAGCCTTTGCCACCGATGCGCTGCCCGCCGAGCGCATCTACGTCAATGTCCAACCTCTCTCCGGGGCACCTGCCAATATCGCGGTCTACGAGGCGCTGTTGAAGCCTGGAGAGATCATCATGGGCCTCGATCTGGCTCACGGCGGTCATCTCACCCACGGCAGCCCCGCCAATGTCTCTGGCCAGCGATACAAGTCGATCTCATACCAGGTGGACCCCCGCACTGAGCTGCTCGACTACGATCAGATCGAGGAGTTGGCGCTGGAGCACCGGCCCAGGGTGATTGTGGCTGGCTACACCTCCTACCCTCGCGCCCCAAACTGGGCCAAGTTCCGCCAGATCGCCGACCAGGTAGGGGCCTACCTGTTGGCCGACATTGCCCACGTCGCTGGGATGGTCATCGCTGAGGCCTATCCCAATCCTCTTGAGTATGCCCACGTTGTGACGTTCACCACGCACAAGACACTCTGCGGTCCCCGGGCGGCCTGTATACTCACGACGGACCCTCTCATCGCTCGGCGAGTTGACCACGCTGTCTTCCCGGGTCTCCAGGGTGGGCCTCACGTAAACAAGTTCGTGTCCATGGCGGTGGCCTTTCAGCTGGCCCGCACCGAGTCCTTCCGCGAGCTTCAGCATCAGATCGTCACCAATGCCAGGGCGCTGGCCCGTGCCCTTCAGGAGGAGGGGCTGCGGGTGCCCCACGGTGGGACCGATACTCATCTCCTGCTGGTGGACTGCAAGACGGTCCTCGGGCCCTTCGACGATCCACTGCTGGGTGATACCGCGGCTCGTGTCCTGGATCACGTCGGGATCGTCTGCAATCGCAACACCATCCCCGGCGATCCCTCGCCGGCGCTGGCCAGCGGCATTCGCCTGGGCACCCCATGGGTCACTCAGCGGGGCTTCCGCGAGCCTGAGATGCGAGAACTCGCCCGTCTCATCGCTCAGACCCTGCGGGCGATCCAGCCTTATACCTATCCGGGCGGAGAGGGACCGATTCACCGGGGTAAGGTGGACTTCGATGCCCTGGAAGACGCCCGACTGGCCGTGGCGGAGCTCGCAGAGAAGGGGGCAACGGACTACGAGGTGCCTTGCACAGGCTATCCGCACCACTGCCTGCTCACTGATGTCCGGCCGCCGGAGGGTGATTGGGGACTGATCGAACTGGAGGGGAATGCGGTGGCGCCCTTCCTGAGTCTGGCGGTGGTGGAGCCTCTGGGCGACCTGAGGACGGATACTCATCGTCCGGTGACGCTTCTGGAGGCGGACGGCCGGCTGATGGCGCGGGGATATCTCTTCCGGCCCGGCTTCGGCCACCAGCGGTACCGTCTGATGGTTCCGACTGAGCAGATGCAGAGGGTGCTGGTCTGGCTGCGCGACCTCTCCGATGGCTACGTGCTCTTCGATCCACAGGACCTGCGGGCCAAGCTCCCCGGGCCGGTCGTGGTGCGCAATCTTGGTGCGGTGGACGGTCCCGAGGACTCGCTGCCGGAGGAGCCCTTCCAGGCGCCCCTTTCTCAGAAGCCCTACTACATTGGCCTTTCGGCCCACCGGGATGCCGAGCCGCGCGGGGATCCACTTCCCGAGTTTGAGTGGGAGCCCAATGAGAAGCCGTTGCGCCGTACACCCCTCTACGAAGCGCACGAGCAGCTCGAGGCGCGGTTCGTCCCTTTCGAGGGGTGGGAGATGCCGCTGCGGTATGGGCCAGTGTTGGACGAGCATCGCGCCGTGCGCGGGGCAGCCGGCCTGTTCGACGTGGGCCATATGGGTATCTTCGAGGTCTCGGGTCCTTTTGCTGCTGCCTTCCTGGATGTGGTCACCACCAACGATGTCAACCGGCTGCGCCCCGGGCAATCTCACTACTCCTTGATGCTCAATCCCGAGGGGCACGTCGTGGACGACCTACTGCTCTACATGCGCGCCCCTGGTCGGTATATGCTTGTGGTCAATGCTGCCAACACTGAGAGGGACTGGGCCTGGTTGAATGCGGTGAACGAGGGATCGGTGCGGCTGGATCCGAAGCGGCCTTGGATTCGCCCATCGTTTCGCGCGGAACTGACGGATCTGCGCGCGCCGGACCAAGAGCACAACTGGCGGATGAACATAGCGCTACAGGGGCCACGGTCGCGTGACATTCTTCTGGCGTGGCTCGCTGCCAGCCCCAAGGGTCCGGCCACCGCCGAGATACGGGGGCGGCTTCTGGGGATGCGACGGACGGAGCTGGTTGAGGTGGAGTGGCCCTGGCCCGACGCCCCCGGCGGCATCTTCGATCTGATCATCGCACGCACGGGCTATACCGGCGAATCGATGGGGTTCGAGCTTCTGGTTCACCCAGACTGGGCGGTGCTGCTGTGGGAGCTGCTGCTCCGGTTTGGTGGCACCTTTGGGCTGCGTCCAGCGGGGTTGGCCGCGCGTGATTCTCTGCGCATTGAGGCGGGGCTGCCTCTCTACGGG
>JASFWK010000203.1:0-3222 GCA_050049355.1 Anaerolineae bacterium
CGACGGCGGGGACCGCATCACAACGACACTTGCCGTCACGGTGACAGCGGGCACGATGCGGTGGCCGCTGGTCAACTGTGCCTACCTCAGCTGGGACACCAGTCAGAAGGAGATGTGTTTCACCACCACGGTCAATCCCTCCCTCCTCTATCTCCCCCTCATCATGCGCAATTTCACCCCGAAGCCAGACCTCCAAGTCACTTCCCTTGGGGTCGACCCCGTGAGCCCCACGGCGGGCGACCCGGTGACCGTCACCGTCGAGGTGGAGAACGTGGGGGAGAAGGCTACCGAGTCTTTTTGGGTCGATCTCTACGATGACCCCAGTCCACCCCCCACGGATGCCAACCAGCTCTGGAGTGACGTGTGCAGCGGTCCTCTGGAGGATTGCTACGGAATCGCCTGGTACGTGGACAGTGGACTCGATCCCGGGGAGTCGGTGGTGCTCACGTCGGTGGGTGGATACGAGACGGAGCAGAGCCATTGGCTGGGCTACTTCGCAGATAGCGGCAGCCACGATCTATACGCCTTTGCCGATTCGTGGAATGCGACCGTGTGGTTCGGCGGGGTGCTGGAGCACAACGAGGGTGTGGATAACCGGGCCGGGCCTGTCACGGTCAACGTGGGCGCAGGTGGAGGGGCGCTTGGGACGTCTGAGGACGAGGAGGTCTCCATTCCCTTGCGGCCGAACCATCCGTAGTCTTCATCGATCTGGATGCGTGTTGAGGTGACGACGAGGAGGGCACTGCACGATGCATAAAACAGAAACTCTGGCGCTTGCATTCATAGCCTTGGGCGTGGTGCTTTTCGTGACTGGCCTTGCAGCGATGCCCGTCAGTGCAGCTGGGGGGCAGGCGCCTGCGGACCCATCACCAAGACCGCCGTGGTACCTCACGCTGACGCCCACCACAACTCCGACCTCAACCCCTACCCCTCCGCCGCCCGCTTCCACTTCTGTATCGCCCCCAACGACGATTCTCCTGCCGCTTTCCGGTCAGGGGCCGGGGCTGGCTGCTTTAGGGCTGGCGTTTATGGTGCTTGGATTTGCGGTCGCGCTTATCGGGCGGCGGTGGGCTGAGCATACCTGAGGGGCGCGCGGGAGGAGCAGGAGAGTTCCATGGGCGGATGGGAGGAGTGCCGTTGGAGGGCTTCCGACGATGGGCGCGTTCCCTCCTTACAGGAGCTCGCTGGCCAGTTCTTCTGAGCGTTACAGTGGTCGCGGTCCTGTTTGGAGTTGGGGCGAGCGACCGGCGCGCCCAGGTTCCCTATCCGCTGGAGAACGAACGCTTCGGCGTCGGGCTGGCCGGACCCGCGGACGAGATTCTGGCCTACGATCTCGAAGCCCTGGGAGCAGATTGGTACGTGAACTGGGGAGCGGCGCTGGATCCCCCCCATCCCAACGGCGCCCCGTTTGTGCAGACGATCCGGCTTAACGAAGGGACCTACGCTCCCAGCGAGGGGATCGTCGAGTTGGTCCAGGCCAACCCGGGCGGTATCTGGCAGATCGGAAACGAGCCGGACTCCGTCTGGATGGACAACACAACGCCCCAGCAGTACGCCGATGCTTATTACGAACTTTACCATCTGATCAAAGATACCGATCCCACGGCGCAGGTGGCCTTTGGGGGTCTAGTTCAAGCGACGCCGCTGCGCATGCGTTACCTGGACCTCGTCTGGCAGGCCTATCAGGAGCTCGACGAGGAGGAGGAGATGCCAGTGGACGTCTGGACGGTCCACGGCTTTATCCTCCGCGAGGCCCGCACCGGGTGGGGGGCGGGGATTCCACCCGGCATGGACGACTGCGACGACTGCGCCGAGATGGGCATGGATTACCAGATCCGGGATCACGATCGACTCGACATCTTCGCCGAGCAGATCGTCCGCTTCCGTCAGTGGATGGCCGACCACGACCAGCGCGAGAAGCCGCTCTGGGTCCCCGAGTACGGCATCCTGATGTGGTCGGACATCCTGGACGAGGATGGTGAGGATTTCAGCGACGACCGGGTGATCGCCTTCATGCACGGTACGTTCGACTACTTCCTCACGGCCACCGACGAGGCGATCGGCTATCCTGGGGATGGTCACCGGCTGGTGCAGGCCTGGGCCTGGTACAGCCTCGATGACAACATCTACCACGACGGCCAGAGCATCGGCGAGGGATACAACGGGGATCTCTTCACCGGCCCGTACACCAAGACGATAACCGCCCTGGGGCGTGGGTATGGAGAGTACGTGGTGGGGGATCTTGCACCGGGTTCTCTCCAATTCGACCCCTCGGCGCCTCTCCTGGCGGATGGAGGCCCGGTGACGGCAACCGCCTCGGTTGTGGTGAGCAGGATCGGCGGGCTGGAACCGGTGGGGAGCGCAGGGGTATGGTTCTGGGTGGGAGAGGTCGGGCAGGGAGAACCGGCCGAGCGGCGCACGGTGGGGCCGCTGGCGGCCGGGGAATCGGTGGAGGCCACGGCAGTGCTAACCTTTGCCGTGAAGGGTTCTCACAGAGTCACCGTGCAGGTGGATCCTGACGACGGCGTACTCGAGGTGGACGAGGAGAACAACGATCTGGGAGGGTCCCTGCTGGTGGCAAG
This sequence comes from Anaerolineae bacterium, assembly GCA_050049355.1. Lineage (GTDB taxonomy): Bacteria > Chloroflexota > Anaerolineae > B4-G1 > DUEL01 > JASFWK01. The sequence goes on from JASFWK010000203.1 coordinate 2,583, forward strand.
CGCACGCGTCTACCTCCCTGCGGTGTTGCGCGGCGCTGCCGACTAGGTTCGTATGGATCGAAGGGGGAAGACGGTGTCCCCGCATGACAGAGGTGAACGGGAAGGCGACTCAGGCTCTTCACAGCCGCTGGAAGTCTTGACGCCTGATCAGGTGCTGAAGGTAGATCGGGCTCTGGCGTCCATCGGAGCCTTTGGAGAGGTACGGCTGATCAAGGTGAAGGGACAGCTGCGTTTCATTCAACAATTAGAGAGTCGGGATCTATTGCAGAGTGATAGGTCGCCACGGAGGGGGTAGGACGGCGAGCTTGCCCTCGTGGGTGACCAGGGGCGGGACCCATGGGCGTTGAGAGACGTCCGCCTGCAGCCGGATCATATTCAAGTTGGCCTCGGCAGAGGTGAGAAATCCCGGAGGTCCTCTTGCTGTGTAAGGGACAAGCCGAAACCCGGGTCTGACCGAAAGAGCCTATGGCACGCCGGTACTCCCGGAGTCCAGAGGACCGAATCTGCCGCTCCACTTAGCGAGGTAAGTATGACATGACCGACCAACCAGAACTGAGACAGTATCTACGGGTGGTGCGCCATTGGCTGTGGCTCATTCTCCTCTGTACCCTGCTGGCGGCCGCCAGCGCCTTCCTGGTCA
>JASFWK010000202.1:0-3222 GCA_050049355.1 Anaerolineae bacterium
CCGATCACGGAGGACAGGGGAAGCTCGTCCCACGACTCGGCGCCATCCTCCGATTTATAGATTCCATCACCATCGGTGGTGTAGAACAGATGCTGGCTGTCATGCGGACTCAGCACAATGTCGCCGTGCCCACGACCAGAAGCATCAATCCCACTATTGGCAAGCTGCCAGCTCTGCCCACCGTCCGTCGTCTTGTAGACTCCCGTCGAGGTGCCGGCATAGAGAGTGTTCGGATCTTCAGGGTCCATGATCAACGTATCAATCTGAGCTTGTCCCAACCCGTTGTGAATCGGCACCCAGGAGATCCCACCGTTGATGGACTTGTAAATCCCGGCGTTCTTTGTCCCCGCATACCAAACGTCAGGATCACTGGGATCTATCACAACAGCGGTCACAGTGTCCCGTCGGATGAACTGACTCGATGTCAAGCGTCTCCAGGCGAGGGGGATAGGCGTGGGTGTTGGAGTGGGGGACGGAATGGGCGTCGGCGTGGGGGTGGTGGTCGGGGGGATTGGCGTCGCAGTAGCAGTGGCGGTGGGTGTGCCCAGGGCCACCATCAGCGGCGACTCGGGCCGGGACAGCGCGTACCCCAAGGCCCCCAATACGATCAGCCCCGCCACAGCTATACCCGCTGCCCGCAGCCACCGCCCCCGCCGCTGCCGTTGGGTGTCCGCCAGCAGCTGCTGCACGTTGCGGTAGGTCGGTTCCTGGGTCAGCAACTGGCGGAACAGGGAGGCTGCCCGCCGGTGGCGCCCCTCCTCCATCGCGCGCACGGCCGTCGTGTAGGTCTGCGCCAGCGTCTGCTGCTGCCGCGCGCGGGCTAGCTGCTGCTCTATCTCCTCGACGACTCTGGCATCTTCCGGCTCCAAGGCCAGCAGGCGCTCAAAGGTGGATACCGCGTCCCGCCAGCGGCCGGCCCTCATCGCTCGCATTCCCGCTGCGTGCATGCGCTCCAGCCCCGCCTCGCGCTCCGCCTCCCGCGTCTCCTCGATGGCTTGCTCCAGCCCGGCCAACTCGGGCGCGTAGGTTCGCGCTCGCTCCAGCGCCGTCAGCGCTGCGCCGAACTGTTTCCCATCCCGCAGCTTCCCCGCCCGCGCGATCTGCTCATGCGCCAATTGCGTCCTCATCATCCCCAGGGCTTGCCTCAGGGCGACCAACTCCTGCTCTATTGCCGCTCGTTCCTCGCCCGTCACCTCTTGCCGTTCGCCCCTGGCCTCTTCGGGGATGTACTTCCACGCCTGAGCAAGCGCTTCCCCTGCCGCCTGCCATCTCTTGCGACCTGCCAATTCCTCCGCGCGGGTCAGGTACAGCCCCGCCAGTCGCTCCCATGCCTCTGTGTGTTCGGCATAGATCTCCAATACCTGCTGGTACCGTTCCAGCGCTCCGGCGGTATCTCCTGCCTCGCGGGCCGTGTCACCGAGGGCGAGCATCGCCTCACACAGCCCCATCCGCGCCTGGATCTGCTCGTCATCCAACTCCAGGATGCGCTGGTAGGCTGCCGCCGCCTCTGGCCACGCCCCCCGTTCGTGGTGGATCTCGGCCACTCCCAGGTGCGCCGGGATGTAGTCCGGTGCCGCGTCGAGTGCGCTCTGGTAGCTCTCCAATGCGCGATCTAGCTCCCCCTGTTCGCGATACTCTACAGCGATCTGGCTAAAGCGCACCGCGATGGGGTGCTTCTCTGCCAGCTCATCCACCACCCGCTCCATCGGGCGGTTCTGCAGCATCCAGTGCCGCATCAGGTCCACCGTAAAGCCGTATTCCCCCGCCAGCACGTCCCGCGCCACCAGGTTAAGGATCGCCGTTCCCACCTCCTCCTCGCTGATACGCACCTTGTGCTTTCTCAGCGTTGCTACGACATCCTGCTTGCTACCCCCCTCTTCCATCTCCGCCAGCGCCGCCAGCGTGTAGCGCTCTGCATCCGAGGCGTAATCCCACATGAATTTCAGGTTCACCGTCCCGCGCTCGATTACGTCGGGGAGGATTCGCTCCACGTCATCCAGCCTGATGGTCCAGTCTTGGGTCTGCTGCGCCAGCGCGAACAACTCGTGACACATAAGCTGCGTGAAATAGGGATGGCCGGAGGTCATGCCCAGGATCTGATCCACCGCGTCGGGCTGGTACTCCATGATTCCGCGCACCGGCTCTACGATCAAGCGGCGGCCCTGCTCCAGATCGAGAAAGCTGATCTTCTTGTACAGCGCCGGACGGAAGAAATCGGTGTACTCCGCCCGCATGTGTTCCAGCTTGTGCCCGCTGGAACCGATGGAGAAGATGAAGTTGACCCTCTCCGCCCCGTGCATCATGCGAGAGAAATAGGGGACCAGATCCACCGCCAGCATCTCCTTGGCTGTGGGGGCCTCCAGCGAGTCGAACTCGTCGAACACCAGCAGCAGGTTACGCTCGCCTAACGATTCCCGCACCTGATCCAGAAATCCCCTGGCGAAGTGTTCCGGGTCGCGGCTGAACGGTTCCCGCTCCGGTCTCTCGAGCTCCACTCCCTGCTTCCCCAGCGTGCGCACGATCTCCCGCGCCAGCCGCCACAGGAAACGGTCGAGGGTGGTGTGAGTGCGGCCTTGAAAGTCAAAGAACACGGGGACGTATCGCTCGGACAGGCGGAGGCTCAACTGCTTCAGCACCGAGGTCTTTCCCACCCGCCGCTGACCATGGATGACCAGCGAGTTGTCCGAGTAGCGGCCGCCGATGTTCTGTACGATCCAGGCAAAGACATCATCTCGCCCAAAGAACATACTGGGATCGGTCACCGGCGCGCCAGCGATGTAGGGGTTGATTCTCTCAGACATGGTCGCTCCTTAGTCGGCTTGTTCAACTAGAGGATATCCCAGGTCAGAATGCCAAGCTCCACCTGAGGGTGAGCATACTGCCTTATCCTCTCGACTCACCACTCCCTCTGCACGTTCCAATCCGGCTCCTGTGTCTTCCAGCCCGCCATCAGTTCCTGTGGGTCGAAGGCCTCCTGGCTGACCTCGACTCCCATCACCCGCCCCAGGCGCAGCGAGACGATGCTTTCGTGATCGTAGGAGTAGGCCCACAAGTAGTCGTTGGCCCGGCTCGCGGGCGTCTTGCCCGGCTTAACGTCGAAGGGCGCCACCAGATAGGCCTCCATGGGAGCCTCGGGGTCCGACTTGTAGCGCACGTACAGCTTGCGTTTCTGGTGGATGGCTTGTCTCACCGTCTCCACCACCTGGCTGACATTCAGTTCTA
>JASFWK010000026.1:0-22373 GCA_050049355.1 Anaerolineae bacterium
GCGCACGACGTCGGGGCGGTTGTGTTGGTGGATGGAGCGCAGGGAGTACCTCATCTGCCGGTGGACGTACAGGATCTTGAATGCGACCTCTTGGCCTTCTCTGGCCACAAGATGTGTGGACCCACAGGCATAGGCGTCCTCTATGGGCGGGAGGAGTTGCTGGAGGCAATGCCGCCCTTCCTGGGCGGTGGAGACATGATCCGCCGCGTGGAGTGGCAGAGCGCCACCTGGAACGAGCTTCCTTGGAAGTTCGAGGCCGGCACCCCTCCCATTGTGGAAGGAATTGGGCTGGGGGCGGCCGTGGACTATTTGAGCGAGATTGGGATGGAGGCGATCGCCGCCCACGAGCGGGAGTTAGCTGTCCATGCGATGGAGCGGCTGGCGGCGTTGCCTGACCTCACCATCGTCGGGCCGCCGGCGGAGGCGCGAGGTGGTGTGATAGCCTTTACCTTCCGCGATATCCACCCTCACGATCTGGCGCACCTTCTGGACCTTGAGGGAGTAGCCGTGCGAGGGGGCCATCACTGTGCTCAACCTCTCCACGACCGCCTGGGTCTTACCGCCACCACGCGCGCCAGTTTCTATCTCTACAATACTCCCCAGGAGGCCGACCGGCTGGCCGAGGCGCTGGAGAAAGCAGCCCGGGTGCTGGGGAAAGAGTGATGAGTGAGGTCTACCGCGAACACATCCTGGACCACTACGCCAATCCTCGCAACTGGGGACGGCTTGAGAGGCCCGATATCGTCGCTGACGCCGACGATCCTTCGTGCGGCGACCAAGTCCATATGGAGATCAAACTGGATCCCGAGGGGCGTGTTGAGAAGGTGGCCTTCGAGGGGGAGGGCTGTCTGATCAGCATGGCATCTGCCTCCATCTTCACCGAGCACGTTGAGGGGAGGTCGCTGGAGGAGCTGGAATCCCTCACCGAGGAGGAGATCCTGGCGATGCTGGATGTCACGGTCCCCTCCAGACGCCGCCGTTGTGCTTTAACCCCACTGGTGGCTCTGCGGGCGGGGTTGAAGGGGTATCGTGACGCGAATGAGCCCCTTAAAGGTTAGGTCCGAAGACCCGATGGTTCAATCGCCCTATCGCGAGCACATTCTGGATCACTACCAGAATCCGCGCCACTGGGGACGTCTGAAGGACCCTAACCTCGTTGGCGAGGCCGACAACCCCGTCTGTGGGGACAGGGTTCGGCTGGAGCTTCAGCTGGATCAGGCCGAGCGCGTGGCCGAGGTGGCCTTCGGTGGAAAGGGATGCGTCATCTCCCTGGCGGCCGCCTCGATGCTCGCCGAGCATGTCCACGGACGAGGGTTAGAGGAGCTCCATGGGCTGACGGATCGAGATTTGTTGGCTATGCTGGGCGTGAATCTGAGTCGGGTGCGGACCCGATGTGCGCTCGTAGCCTTGGAGGCGCTGCGAGCAGCGTTGGGCGGTAAGGGATGAGCGCAGTTCGCCCGAGGTCATTCAATCTTGGCGGGCTTTGATCCTCGCAGCCGCCCTAGGTGCTTCCGTTCGTGCATCTCCATGTGCGTCCCGGCGGTCTGCCCAATGCGTCGGCCGGGTGGTTGTCAGAGGAACTGCAGGGCCACGACCGCTGTCAGCAGGCAGGCCGCCAGCGCCACATCTGCCCAAGACCAGTAAAGCGGCAGTGGTTTGCCCCGCTCCGGTACGTATGCCCGTGCCTCCGCTGCCACTACCACCTGCCCGCTGTAACGCAGGCTGTTGGTCACGACCGTGAGCAGGAGTTGGCGAAGGGCACGCAGCCGTTCGCGGCGGAATCCCCCACGCAGTCGCAGCGCCGCCAGCGTGTTTCGCGCCGTCCGTCCAATCACCGGCAGGGCGTTGAGAGCCACACCGAGGGCAAATCCCAGCCCACCGAATCCAAGCCGCTCAAGGAGCGCCGCTAGCTGGGAGATCCCCACCTGTTCCACGATCCCCCTCGTCGCCACCAGGATTGCCGCCGCGCGGAAGGCCATCTGCAACCCCAGTTGGAGTCCGTAGAGGGAGGGGGCTACGCCCTGCCAGGCTGGTCCCTCCTCAGTGATGAAAAGGGCACTGGAGACCACCAGCATGCCTGTGAACAGCCAGAAGCGGCGGCGACGCAGCGCGCGCAAAGCGCTGGGATAGAAGGCCAGCGCTAGAGCCGCCGCCAGCCCAAAAGCCAGGGCTGCTCGCCAGCCCTGTATCGCCACCGCCGCAGCCAGAGACGCACCGCCGCAGGCCAGATAGCCAATCGGGCCCAGCTGCTTCTTTGACGCACTTCTCATCTTTGCTTACCCTCTGTCTCTGGCGGAGATGGCTGGCTTCTGTGCCCCAACCGCTGCTGGATCTCTCCTCCCATACTCCAGGCCACCCAACCACCTGCTGCGCCTATGCTCATGTTCGCTGCCAGCAGTACACCGACGACCAGCCACGCCACCGAGGGGTCCAGCCCCAACAAGCTTGCGCCCTGCTGCAGGATCGATAGGGAGACCTCGACAAGGCGCTGACCATAGAGGAGCGTCCGGGAGATCAGGGGATGGAACATGTTCCAACCGGTGGCCAGCGCACCGGCCAGCACGAAGCCCAACCTGCGTTCCTGCCCTAGCAGCAGCAGTCCAAGCTCTGCCAGCAGGCTCTCGGCCAGAACAGCGATCATCACGCTCAGGACCGCCTGGCCGCTGGGGCTGAGTGCTTTCAGGAGCATGGCGATGATGCCTGTCATCAGGATCGCTCCCCGCCTGGGCACGAAGAGCCGGCCCACCAGGGCGATTCCGATGCCGATGGCGGCGATGAAGCTTCCTCTTAAGGGCTTCAGGGGGATGGGACCGATAGCGTGCAGGAGGTCGCCGAGCGTCATTTCGACGACGCCCCACAACGCGCCGAAGGTGCCGATGTAGACCAGGTCGCGAACGGTGTATGCCACAAACGACCTCCCTGGTGCGATTCTACCGCTCTCGGAGGAAGGCGTCAAACCGCATCGATCAAGCAGGAACTCCATCCGCCGCGATGCGGCCATCGCGCAGAAGGATTACGCGCCGAGCGTAGCGGCGGACCAATCTGTAGTTGTGTGTGATGAGCAAGATGGCCGCGCCGGCTTGATTGAGCTCTTCCACGAAAGCCATGAATTGGCTCAAATGCCACTGGTCCTGGCCCAGCGTCGGCTCGTCGATCAGTATCAGGCGGGGGCGGAGAGCCAAGACCGCCGCCAATGCTGTGCGCTGCTGCTGCCCGCTGGATAGGGCGTAGATAGGCCGACTGGTCAGAGCGGTCAGATGGGTGCGTTTGAGAGTCTCCGCATGAAGGACCGAGTCAAATGTGCCCCAGTTGCGTGGACCAAAGGCCACTTCCTCGTCCACCGTCTCACAGAAGAGCTGATCCAGTGGATCCTGGAAGAGCAGTCCGATCTCTCGGCCCAACTGGATGCGCGGGCCAGCGGCGAAACACACCTTCCCGCGCGTGGGCTTCAGAAGCCCGGCGATGACGCGGGCTAAGGTCGTCTTGCCTGCCCCATTGTCTCCAACCAGCGCCACAAACTCCCCTGGATGGATCGCCACGTCAAGGTCCCGCAGCACTACCCGTTCTCGGTACCCCGCCTCGAGACCCTCCAGCTTGACCAGAGGTGTTGCACCTCGAGGGGGAACGCATCCATCCTGGCGCAGCAGCTTCTCCCAGTCGCCGGGCATCGTCCGGTCGTGTCGCTGCAGACCCAGTCGCTCCCCCGCTTGACCGGAGAGAACCTCCCTCGTGGGACCGTCGGTTACGATCTCTCCTTCCTCCATCAGCAGCGTGCGGCCTGCCAGTTGGGCCACCTCCCCCAGCCGGTGCTCAATAAGCAGAATCGTCAATCCCTTTTCCCGATGGAGCCGCTCCAGGGTCTCCACAACCTTGCGAGTACCGGGCAGGTCGAGGCTGGAGGTAGGCTCATCCAGGATCAAGAGCTGCGGACCCATCGCCAGCACTGCGGCGATGGCCACGCGCTGCTTCTCGCCGTCGGAGAGAGTGTGGACCGCTCGCCCCTTCAGGCCCTGCGTCCCTGTGGCCGCCAGGCTCCACGCAACCCGCTCGGTCACCTCGGCTTCATCCAATCCTAGATTGCGTGGACCGAAGGCAACTTCGTCCTCCACTGTGAGGTTGAATAACTGGGCTGAGGGATTCTGGAAGACCAAGCCAACCCGGGCGGCGGTGCGGGATAGGGGAACCCTCCGTGGGTCGAGTCCGGCCACCTGGATACTTCCCTCGGCGCGGGCGGGGAAAGCGTGGGGAATGAGGCCGCTGAGCGCACGTGCGAGGGTGGATTTGCCGCAGCCGGAGGGACCAGTGAGGAGGACGAACTCGCCATCCTCAATCTGGAGGGAAAGGTTGCGCAGCGCCGGGAGTGAGTTGTACGAAACGGTCACACCGTCGAGCGCGATCATATGTCCTGCTCCAACATCCTCAGCAGGAGGTCCGGCAGCCGGTCTCGGTTGCGCGATGTGACCGTCAGCACGGTGGGCGCTGAGGTAGGCAGTAGGAGCTGCACCTTGTGGACCAGTTCCGGGCGAACCACGACCAGGGCCAGATTGAACTGCCCGCTGCGGAGCAGATCGAGGGCCACCACCCATCCTTGTCGTCGTTCGATCTCCACGGGACCCAGTTCGTCCACCACCAACAGGTCGCAAGGGACGGCGTGGGTCAGTGCCTCGGCTCCCCACGAGAAGGCGTCGGGGTCGATGAGAAAGCGGCCCTGACGAAGCCCGTCGGAGGATACAGTCAGCGAGCGCGTATCGCCGGTGTGCAGATCGACCACCGATCGCTGGTCTGAATCGCCGATTGGGAGGGTGAGCAACCCGCCGCAGGTGTAGCCTGCTGCCTGTGCCCGGCTGGCCACTTCACGGCAGATGGTGGTCTTGCCCGAGCCTCGTTCACCAGTGACAAGGAGGATACGGCATTTCATACATCACGTAAGGAGGGACTGCTTGGCAATCCTTCCGGCTGCGGACGATGGTCTACCTCGACTCTGTGTTGCCACATTGTCATACGTAAGAAGGGCCGGTACCACAGAGTACCGGCCCTGGTGGTGGAGATGGCGGGAATCGAACCCGCGTCCGAAGAATTCAGTCAGGGACCTCTACGAGCGTAGTCGGCCCTTTTCTCTAGCCCGGCGAGTCACCGCCGACCGCGCTCCACCGAGCCAAGCCGATGGTTCTTGGGCGACCCTATCGGCGTCCGGCCGCCGCACGCCGGCTGTATGACGCCCGACCCCCGGCCCGCCAGCGCGAGACCGGGGCGGACGGGACCGCTTGCTAGCGATCCGTTTCACCCACTACCGCTTACGCGGCGACGGGAATAGCAGCCCAATCGTTGGCACTCTTGGGTTTGTGCTCCGTTGTTAACGGGGTCAGAGCACCCCGGCTCGCAGTCCGTGACCAGCCTTCCCCGTCGAAGCCTGTCATCCCCACGACAGCTACATTATAACACAGGAGGGATGGCTCTGCAAGCTGCGCTCGGTTTGGTTCTTGCATCAATTCACCCAGATGGCAGGGGCGGGGGTTAGGAGATGCCCCGTTGACGAGGGTCAACGGCTCCATCCACTTGACATCCCTTTGAAGTGTGCTATCATTGCAAATGAAAATCATTCTCAAATAGGTGGAGAACAGTGCCAGAGACAACACTAGTTGAGGCTCTTCAAGTACAGGGTTGCCGGATGACGCGGCAGCGGCGGCTGGTATTGGAGGTGCTGGAGGAAAGCGAGGAGCATCTGGATGCGGAGGCTCTCTACGACCGGGCGAAGGCCCGCGATCCCAACATCAGCCTCCCCACGGTCTATCGGACGTTGACGCTGTTGAAGGAGATAGGGTTGGTGGAGGAGCACCAGCTGGGAGAGGATCATGCCCACTTTGAGGCGGTCCGGGAAGTCCCCCACTACCATTTTACCTGTCGCGAGTGCGGACGTGTGATAGAGTTCGACGCACCTCAGGTTGTGCAGCTGGCGCGCGAGCTGAGTGAGCAAGAGGAGCTGCAAATCACCGACGTCCACTTGCTTCTGAGTGGGTACTGCGGCCAATGTCAACCAGGATCTCATCTAGAAGGAGGATCTGCTCAACATGACCACTGATCGGAATAGGACCCAATCCACCTCCCTCCCCGCGGGGCAATCGGAGGCCGTTCCTCTGACAGCCCTGAGCCCTGGCGAACACGGTGTGGTGGTTCAGCTGGCCGGCGGAAGAGGGCTGCTTGGTCGGATGGCAACCCTGGGATTCACGCCGGGTGCCGACGTCACCATCGTGCAGAACTTCGGTCGGGGGCCTCTTATCGCACGCGTACGTGACGCCCGCATCGCCCTTGGGCGGGGCGAGGCAAACAAAGTCTATGTGCGTAGGGAGTCGCAGTGACCACTTGCCACTCTGTTCGGGAATCCTCTTCTGGGCGGTCGAATGCGGCCGAACGGCCTGTTCTGATCGCGCTGGCGGGACAGCCCAATGTGGGCAAGTCTACCCTCTTCAATCTGCTGACCGGCCTCAACCAGCACGTAGGCAACTGGCCGGGCAAGACGGTCGAGCGGAAGGAGGGTACGTTCACCTTCAATGGGACCGCCTACCGGGTGGTGGATCTGCCTGGCACCTACAGCCTCACTGCAAGCTCCGCAGAGGAGGTCATTGCCCGAGAGTTCATTATCCGCGAGCGGCCGGACGTGGTCGTAGCGCTGGTGGACGCTGCAACACTGGAGCGAAGTCTCTACTTGGTGGCAGAGCTCGTCTCCCTGCCTGTGCCGGTGATCGTGGCGTTGAACATGATGGATGTAGCTCAACAGGAAGGATTTCGCATCGAACCAGAGGTCCTAGAGGCGGCGCTGGGTGTCCCGGTGGTGCCGATGGTCGCCACCCGGAGCACAGGCACGCGGGAGCTCCTGGAGACCATGGACCGCGCAGCGCGTGGCGAGATTGCCTGCGCTCCCAAACCGCCCCAGATCCGTGCCGACCACCGACAGGTTCTGGATGAGATCGAGGGGTTGGTCGCGGGGTGCGTGCCCGACCCCTATCCCCGGGCGTGGGTAGCGCTGAAACTGCTGGAGGGAGATGAAGAGATCACGCGAATGATGCGGGGGTGCGTGTCGGACAGCCGCTGGGAGAGGGTTCACGAGGTGCTGCGGGCCCATGACGATGCTCTAGTTGCTGTTGCCAGCGGCCGATACGACTGGATCGGCCGTATGATTCGCGCCGCGGTTACGCGTCCCAAGGCCGGTCGGATCGGCCTGACTGGGCGGCTGGACCGCTGGGCTACCCATCCCTTGTGGGGACTCATCCTGCTGGCGGGTATCCTCGCGCTGGTTTTCTGGCTGACCTACGCCATCGGTGCGCCGCTGCAGGATCTTATAGATCTCTATGTTGTGGGTGGTCTTGCGGACCTAGTTGGCAATCTACTGGCCAGCGGGCCGGGCTGGCTGCGGGGCCTGTTGGTCGACGGCGTTATCGGTGGTGCGGGAACGATGCTGACCTTCTTGCCCATTCTTGTCATCTTCTTTGCCGTGATGGGCGCGCTGGAGGACGTGGGGTATCTGGCCCGGGCGGCCTATGTGATGGATGGCTTCATGCACCTGATGGGCCTACATGGCAAATCCTTCCTGCCGCTCTTTGTGGGGTTCGGCTGCAACGTCCCAGCCGTGCTGGGTACCCGCGTGATCGAGGGCCGACGCGCTCGGCTGCTGACGGTCTTTCTGGTTCCCTTGATTCCCTGTGCGGCGCGTATGACGGTCCTGGCTTTCTTGACGCCGGCCTTCTTCGGCGGCTCGGCGCTGTTTGTCTCTTGGGGGTTGGTCGCGCTGAGCCTGGTCGTGCTCGCTTTGTCGGGCGCTCTCATCAATCGAATTGCCTTTAAAGGGGAGCGAGCGGCATTTATTATGGAGCTCCCCCTCTATCATCTGCCTAACTGGCGCACCATTGGGCTATTGGTCTGGCAGCGAAGCGTGGCCTTCATGCGTAAGGCCAGCACGCTGATCCTGGCGGTCTCCGTGGTGGTTTGGGGGCTCTCGGTCCTGCCCGGTGGGGATGTGGAGCACAGCTACCTGGCCGCCATCGGTCGATGGCTGGAGCCGGCGGGGCGGCTGATGGGGCTGGATTGGCGATTGATTGTGGGGCTGTTGACCAGCTTCATCGCCAAGGAGAACTCCATTGCCACACTGGGGGTGCTGTTTGGTGCGGGGCAGGGGGGCGGACTTGCGGAGGTGCTGGCGGACGCCTTTCCCGCTTCCGCGGCGCTCGCCTTCCTCGTGGTACAGATGCTCTTCATCCCCTGTGTGGCCACAGTGGGGGTCATTCGGCAGGAGACCGGGTCGTGGCGTTGGACCCTGTTCAACCTGGCTTTCCTGCTGGTGGTCTCGTTTGGGGCTGGGGTGGGAGTCTTCTGGGTGGCGAGGTTAGCCGGGCTGTGATGCGGATGGATGGTTCCTCAAAGGCGAGCTTCGTCCGCGGGGGAAAATCATGTTGAATCAGCTGCTGGAGTTGCTGCAGGAGGGAGGCAGCTACCGCTTGACCGACCTCGCCCGCAGGTTGGATACGACACCCAGGTTGGTCGAGATCATGTTGGAGGACTTGCACCGCTTGGGGTACCTGAAGCCGGTGAGTGGGGAATGCGCCGGGGAGTGCGGCGGGTGCTCATTGACGGGGCTATGCGCGGCTGGACAGGGCGGGCGGGTGTGGATCCTGACGGAGAAAGGGGGGAAAGTCGGGCGGATAGGCGGCCTCGCTGAGTGACGAAGTGGAGGGGCCTTTGGGGCTGAAGCATTATACGGAATTTCCGTATGTGTGCGAACCGTCAGCCCCATTCTGCCTCGAGAACCGTGCAGGCCCTTAGTTTGCAGTCGTCGGCCCGTTTCAGGTATAATCCAGGTACGCACCGGCCGTATGTGGCCAATAGGGGGCGTCTATGACACAAGAGGAATCGCTCTTCAAGAGCGAAGATATGGACAGATCCCCGCAGTGTGGCAGGTATCCTGCAGCTGGCCGATAGGATGGCGCCTGAGGAGATTATCTTGCGCCGGGGCGCGGAAGAGGCTGGATTGACGCTCCCCGATACCGTCAAACTGGATCCGGAAGCCGAAGAGAAGGGCAAGGGACAAAGGATAGAACGAAGGCTGGAGATAGGAATAGGCTGGGTAGAGGGCGGCGAAGCTGAAGGCCCTGTGATTTTGGGCTAGGGAATCAACGTCGCCGTCAGCGGGGGAGATATGGGCGATCAGGGGCTTCAGCGAGGCTTCGTGCAGCTATACACAGGGGATGGCAAGGGCAAGACGACCGCCGCCCTGGGCTTGGCGCTGCGGGCAGCGGGGCACGGGATGCGCACCTACATCGGCCAGTTTATGAAGGGCCAGCCCTACGGCGAGTTGGATGCATTGCGTGACCATCCCTGCATCGCGATCGAGCAGTACGGGGACGTATGCTGTATACGCCGCGAGGAGGTCACTGCGGAGCACGTGGCGCAGGCCCACCAGGGGCTGGAGCAGGCACGCGGCGCGATGCTCTCGGGCGAGTACGACATCGTAGTGCTGGACGAGGTCAACGTGGCCATCTGGTTCAGACTGCTCGCGGTGGAGGAGGTGCTGGAGTTACTGGATCAGAAGCCGGAGCGGGTGGAGGTTGTGCTCACCGGACGCCGTGCCCCACAGGAGCTGATCGAGCGAGCCGACCTGGTTACCCAGATGCGCGAGGTGAAGCACTACTACCAGAAGGGCGTTGCGGCGCGGAAAGGGATTGAGCGCTAGTGACGGGTAGGGGGGATCAGCGGTGAAGACCGGAGTCGGTTTCGCGCTCTTGCTGTCGACCCTGGCCGGGCTTTCGACGGCGTTGGGGGGCCTCCTGGGCATATTCGTCCGCAAGCCAGGTCCGCGCTTCATGTCGCTCACGCTGGGCTTCTCCGGCGGGGTTATGATCCTCGTCTCCTTCGTCGAGTTGCTGCAGAGCAGCATTGGGAGCCTCGGGTTTGCCCCCGCGCACCTGGCCTTCTTTGGGGGAATGGGGGTGATGTTCCTGATTGATGCTGTCATTCCGCATGAGTACATGGCGGAGCGCCGCCGCACCCCCGGAGAGGATGTGCGCAGCGGCGAGCTGCTCAAGACGGGATTATTGGTCGCCCTGGGAATTGGCATCCACAACTTCCCCGAGGGAATGGCCTCCTTTGCGGGCGCCTTGGAGGACCCCTCTGTGGGCATCGCCGTCGCTACTGCCATTGCTCTTCACAACATTCCAGAGGGGATGGCCGTCTCCGCTCCAGTGTATCTCGCCACAGGCAGCCGGGGCAGAGCCTTCCTGTGGTCTTTCCTCTCGGGTGTGGCCGAGCCTCTGGGCGCGGGACTTGCGGCGGCCGTCCTGCTGCCGTTTCTAGACGAAACGATACTAGGCTATGTGCTTGCAGCGGTGGCAGGCATCATGGTCTTCATCTCGCTGGACGAACTGGTGCCCGTCTCACGTTCGTTCGGCGAAGAGCACCTATCCATCGTCGGTGTGGCCGTGGGCATGATCGTCATGGCTCTCAGTCTGTGGATACTGCGGTGAGGCCTGGACGGCAGGAGTCCGGCTAGAGACGGTAGAGAGCGGACAAAGGGGGAATCTATGGAGAAGAGGGTTCCTGGCAAGGAGGGGGGAAGGGGAGCGCTCGGCCTGGGTTTGGGGCTGGTAGCTGGCGCGCTGGGTGGATTCATCGTCGGGCGATGGCTGACAGCACCCCGCAAAATGCCCTATCTGTACACCTGGCAGCGGGTGATGGCGAAGGAGCGGGGTGAGCTGGAGGCGGCGATGTTGGCCAGCCGTGTGCAGTCGAGGTACGAGGAGCTGTATGTCCAACGGCCTCGCTTCTCCCACCGCGCTTTGCGCCTTCACCTGGAACGCATCATCCTGCCAGGCCTGGCCCTGTATCAGGTTCTGGGCGAGGAAAGCGGCGGCCGGGAGGCGGCGCTGGCCGAGGTCGAGACGCTGTTCCAGGCCGTATTCGGCCGGTTTCGTAGATTGATGCCACCCCTGGCGCTCTTCCCTAACCCCTTCGCTGTGTTCCGAAGGGCTGTTTGGTGGGTTATGCAGGTGGGTTTCCCGCCGCAGGGTTGGGAAGTGGATTGGGTGGAGGATAGCGACCAGTGTCTGGCCTACGACGTCCGGCGCTGCTTCTACCTTGACATTCTCACATCCTACGGAACGCCGGAACTAACCGCGCTCTACTGCAACGCGGACGACCTGGCCTTTGACGCCCTGCCATCGTCGATTACGTGGGAGCGCACCAAGACCCTGGGTCGAGGTGATGCCGTTTGCGACTTCCGCTGGTGCCATGCCAGCCGGAAGTGATCCTTGGAGCGTGCTGGGCGCTGAAACTCCAACCTGAATCTCCTCCCCCACTGGTAGTTTGCTGACTCCCTGCGGCCCTGGAGGGATCTTGGCTTATGAGCGGAAGCGCAGTTTGCGAGGAGTTCGCCGAGCGAATCGACCCCCGCTGGAAACAGTACGTGGCGGACACGGGGGCGTTGGAGCTCACCGGCTCCACCCTCCGGCTTGTCACCACGGATGCTACCTCCCGTGCATACTCCGACGCACAGATTGACGACTACAGGGGCTTGTCCCGCCGCCGGTTCCCCTGGGGTCCACCGCTCAGGCTCAGGGTGCGTGCCAGATTCTCGCATTCGGCGGGGGATGGAGAGCTTGGTGCTGGCAGGGGCGAGGGAGTCGGTGCAGGGCTGCGGGGTACGGCCGGTTTTGGCTTCTGGAACGACCCCTTCCTGATGACTGAGGCACGAATACCGACCCTTCCCCGCGCTGTCTGGTTCTTCTACGGTTCGCCTCCATCAAATATGAGACTGGATCTGGAGGTGCCGGGCCATGGCTGGAAGGCGGCGACGATAGACGCCCTGCGCCCCGTCGGCGTGCTACTGGTCCCCCTTGCCCCGCTTGCGGTCATGCTGATGAACCTGCGTTCCCTCTATCGCCTCCTGTGGCCTCCCATCCAGCGGGGGCTGAATGTCCGAGAGGCCACAGTCGAGGTGGATATGAGGGAGTGGCACACCTATCTCCTCGAGTGGGGTGTAGAGAGGACGCATTTCAGTGTAGATGGAGCGGCGGTGCTGGAGGGCGCGCCCTCGCCTCGAGGACCATTGGGCTTTGTGATGTGGCTGGACAATCAGTATATGGTGGTCACACCGCGAGGGCGCCTCGGCTGGGGGCTGCTGGATGTGCCAGGTCGTCAATGGATGGAGGTGGAGCGACTGGCGATCGAGCCTGGCTGAACGGCGTCCACGGTGGGGTTTCCCTTCATCCAACGGCACAAGATCTGCGACACTGTCAAGGGCTACTCGGTCGAGACCCGAGTGGCCCTGGCTTCTTGGAGGGAACGTCCACGGCGCTTCTTCACTCGTTCCTACGAGATGGGGGGATGCTTTGGACTACCTTGCGCAGGCCGCATCGGAGTCTGGGACCGCGCTCCGCCCAATCTCTGAATTTTGGTGCTTGACAAACCGAATCTCTTTGGTTATAATTGTAGTCGTTATATTACTAACGCCTCAGTTATAGTACTAACGTCTAATCCGGGGGGGGGAAATGAGCGATGAGCCCGTCGAAAACCTGGTGGAACTCGGCTTCTCCGAGTATGAGGCCAAGGCCTACGTGGCCCTGCTGAAAGCGAGCCCCGCTACAGGCTATCAGGTCTCCAAGATCTCTGGTGTCCCTCGTTCCATGATCTATGAGGTCTTGGGCAAGCTGGCCGCCCGAGGCGCAGCGATGACGCTGCGTATGGAGGGAAGCACCAAGTATGCGCCGGTTCCGGCAGATGAACTTCTTGAGCAACTCCACCGCGAACAGACAGAGCTTATCACGGCGCTAAAGGAAAAGCTCTCCGCTCTCACTTCGGCGCCTAACCTGGAATATGTCTGGAACATTGAGGGTCACGAGAACATCCTCGCCAAGGCGGAGGAGATGATCGAACAGGCAGAGACGCGCGTTTACCTAGCGCTCCTGCCAGCTACGTTCGAGGAGTTGCAGCCTCTGTTGGAGAGGGCGAGCGAACGCGGAGTGCGGGTGGTGGTCTACACTACAGCTGACCTTGACCTGGCGGGCGGGCGCGTGGTCGTCGCCCCTATGTCCGAGGAGGCCCTCAGCCAGGCAGGGGGGCTGGGGTTGATTCTGGTCATCGACGGTGAGGAGGTCCTGGTCGGCGAGTGGCTGACTGCGACTCAAGCGCGGGCTTCCTGGACCAGCAGTCCCTTGCTCGTCTTTGTCGCCGAGCACCACCTGCGAACCGATTTGTATCTCCCTCAAATCCTGGCTCTGTTGGGGGACCGGGCGCTGGAGGTCATCCGAGAGGAGGATCGGGAGCTGTTCGCCCGTGCTTTGGAGAGTCACATAGACAGCTAAAGGAGGCAGCTATGTCTGAAGAATCTGTTGTAGTGGCCCAGGGATTGGAAAAGACCTACGGTAAAGTCCGCGCGCTGCGGGACGTTGATCTGGAGGTGCAGCGCGGTGAGATCTTTGGCTATCTCGGGCCGAACGGAGCCGGAAAGACGACGACCATCCGCTGCCTGCTGGACCTCATCCGCCCCAACGGTGGCACCGTGCGGGTGCTGGGCATTGATCCCCAGGCCGACCCGGTGGCAGTGCGTACCCGCACCGGCTACCTGCCGGGTGAGCTGGCGCTGGATCCCAACATGACGGTCGAGGATACGCTTCGCTACTTCAATGCCCTACGGGGAAACAAAGTGGATTGGGGCTTCGCGCGCCAGCTCACCGAGCGTCTCGATCTCCCTCTCAAGCCCCCTATCAAGAACCTGTCGCACGGCAACAAGCAAAAGGTCGGTGTTGTGCAGGCCATGATGCACCGCCCGGAGCTGCTCCTGCTGGATGAGCCGACGCTCGGCCTGGATCCGTTGATGCAACAAGAAGTGCTTCGCTTGATTACTGAGGCAAAGACCAATGGTGCCACCATCTTCTTCTCTTCCCACATCATGAGCGAGGTAGAGGCGGTGGCGGAGCGCGTGGCTATCATCCGCAAGGGTGTGGTGGTGGAGGTGGCCGAGCCTGCCACTCTGATTAACCGCGCCCTGCGACGCGCCCATGTCCGCTTCAAGCAGCCAGTGGACATCGGCCCGCTGGCGAACGTACCTGGTGTGACGGTGTTATCGCAGGATGATGGAACGAGCGTGCTGCTGCAGGTGGAAGGGGAGATGGACGGCCTCATCAAGGGGCTGGCCGCCTTCCCGGTGAGCGATTTCGAGACCGAGCGCCCTTCGCTAGAGGAGATCTTCCTGGCTTACTACGAGGGTGATTAGAGGGAGGGGAAAATGATAACTGTCTTCCGCTATACGCTGCGTCGTTTCCGAGGCCAAATCCTCGGTTGGGGCATTGCCCTCGCCCTGCTGGGCTTGTTGCTCATTTCGATGTGGGACTCTTTGGCAGCGGAGCAGGAACAGTTTGCGGAACTGCTAGAGATCTATCCGTCCGAGATCGCCGCGTTCATGGGCGACATTAGCAGCATGGTCACGCCGGAAGGATGGGTCTCCATAGAATTCTTTTCCTACATGCCGCTCATCCTGGGTATCTTCGGAGTGATGGCGGGCAGTGGCCTGCTGGTAAGCCACGAGGAGAGCGGTACACTGGATCTGATCCTGGCCTATCCCGTGAGCCGCACGGCGCTTTTCATAGGCCGACTGCTGGCTTTCATCGCTGCAACTGTGGCCATCCTCGTCATAGCCTGGCTGGGCCTCGTCGTTCCCATGAACTGGTCTTCGATGGACATCGGATGGGGCAGAATGTGGCTACCTTTGCTATCGCTGCTGGCAGAGTTGCTGCTCTTTGGCACGCTTGCGCTGTTCCTCAGCATGCTCCTCCCATCGCGTCGCCTGGCGGCCACGACGGCCGGCCTGCTGTTGGTGGCCAGCTTTTTCATCACCGGCCTGGCGAAGATCAACGAGGATTTGGAGCCCGTCGCCAGGCTGTCGCCCCTCAACTACCATCAGACCCAAGATGCCTTCCAGGGGCTGAATGGTACCTGGTTCACCGGTTTGCTCGCCGCGGCGGTGGTTTTCGCCGCCCTGGCCTGGTGGCGCTTCCGGCGGCGGGATATCCGCGTGGGTGGAGAGGGCGGCTGGAGGCTGCCTTCGCTGCCTTTCCTCCGCCGCGCTGGCGCCGGGCGATGAGGCATAGCCAAACAGCGCGCTGGCGGCCCAGTCGGGCGAGGTGTACCTCTGCTCACTGGGCCGCCTGGGCTCTTACTGGTTGCTCATCGCGCGAGGAGCTGTCGGATTTCGCTGATTGTGCCCGACGTGTGCGGTATCGGCTGGTGCCGGGCGTCTGGTAGTCGCGCAATATGCGAAGCAACTGAATGTCATCCAGGAGAGGTTACAGTGGACGCCAATACATCTGTGGAAGGGGCCGGGGGGGAATCTGGCACAACCGGCGGGATCTTGAGATGGCTGTTACGAGTCGGTGTCTTCACACTGATCCTGGCGGCGAGCCTGTTGCTCTCGTCGAGCCGCCTGGACTGGGTGATGGCATGGGTCTATATCGGCATATACATCGCCGCCCAGGTTGTCACCGCGCTCGTCCTGATACCCAAGAGCCCGGAGTTGCTGGCAGAACGCGCTCAGAGTGAGGGGCCCAGGGACTTGGACAGGGTGCTTGCCGGCATTATGGCCTTGTTCGGCCCGGTGGCTATGTGGGCCGTGGCCGGGTTGGACGTGCGCTGGGAGTGGTCGTCGCTGATGCCGCTTGCGCTCCAGGTCGTCGCGTTGGCAATCGTGATGCTGGGGTCCTTGCTGACGATCTGGGCGATGGCGTCCAACGAGTTCTTCTATGGCGTTCTTCGTGTCGAAAAAGACCGGGGACATACCACCGCCACCGGCGGGCCTTACCGGTACGTGCGTCATCCGGGCTACGCTGGGGCGATTGTGTTCGATCTGGCAACGCCGGTGGCTCTCGGTTCGCTGTGGGCGCTCCTCCCGGCGGCGCTAACGGTGTGCGCCATCGTCGTGCGCACGGCGCTGGAAGATAAGGCGTTGCGAGAACAACTTGAGGGGTACAAAGAGTACGCCCAGCAGACGCGCTACCGCCTGCTGCCGGGCATCTGGTAGTCGCCAAAGTGTACATAGCTCAGGAAGTGTAGAATGGGCTCCAATGCATCTGTCGGCCGGCCAAGTGATAACTCCGACTTGACAGGCAAAGTTCGGAAACGGATGCTCCAGGTCATTTTCCAGTTCCTGTTCCTGGCGGTGCTCCTGTTCATCTCGTCGGGCCATCTGGGCTGGATGTGGGCGTGGGCCCATCTCGGAGTGGGGGTGGGTATCCTGATCGTCAACGTGTCGGTCATGCCCCCGGAGTTGATCGCGGAACGTGGTCGGACTGATAGGAAGGACGTCAAAGCCTGGGACAGAGTGCTTACCAGCCTCAGCGTCCTCCCCGCGCTCGGCGCTCCAATCGTGGCCGGGCTGGATGAGCGCTGGGGGTGGTCGCCACAACTGGCTTTGGTGATTCATCTCCTGGGGTTGGTTTTCATCGCGCTGGGACAGGGCTTGTTTACCTGGGCGATGGTATCTAACAAGTTCTTCTCCACCGCTGTTCGCATCCAGGCGGACCGGGATCATACCGTCGCCACCGGCGGGCCGTACCGGTACGTGCGCCATCCGGGCTACGTCGGGTATATCACCGCCTCGTTCGCCACGGCCCTGGCCCTCGGCTCGCTGTGGGCGCTCGTTCCGGCTGGGCTTGGGATGTGCCTTCTCGTCGTCCGAACGGCGCTGGAGGACAGGACGCTATTGGATGAGCTGGATGGCTACAAAGAGTATGCCCGGCGCGTGCGCTATCGGCTGCTGCCGGGCCTCTGGTGATGTGTGAGGGATATTGGGTACTGCGTGTTCCGTTCCCCTCATTACGCAATACGGCTGTAGGAGTGTCAGATGATTCTCAAGAATCTCTTGCGCCGCAAAGGTCGCACCATTCTCACCCTGGTCGGCATCTCTATCGGCGTGGCGGCCATTATTGCGCTGGGAGCGATGGCCGAGGGGATGAGGGCGGGCTACTCTGCGATGACCCGAGGCAGCCAAGCTGATTTGGTGCTCACCCAGAAAGGCGCGATAGATGTCACCATGGGGGGCGTGGAGGAGCCGGTTGCCGACCAACTGCTGACTTGGCCGGAGGTAACCGATGTGGACGGCATGCTCATTGGCAACGTCCAGGCTGAGGACGCTCCCTACTTCTTCATCTTCGGCTACGATCCTGACGGGTTATCCATCGCTCACTTTCGCATCGTCGCGGGAGATTCGCTAGCGGAGGCGCACGGCGTGCGGGGAAAGCCACTTATCCTGGGGCGGGGCGCGGCACGGAGTCTGAATAAGGAGGTGGGGGATGCCCTCCGCATCACCGGCGGCGTCTTTCGCGTCGTCGGTATCTACGAAACGGGGGATGGGTTCGAGGATAGTGGGGTGGCCATCTCGCTGGAGGAAGCGCAGGCGCTTCTGCGTCGTCACGCACGATCCGGCGGTGGCCAGGCAGACCGACCGCGTTTTGATCATGCGCGACGGTCGCGTTGTGCATGAGCACACGATAGGGACTCCCCTTGAGGAGGACCTGGCTGCCTTCAGGCGCTCTGGCCTGGGGAAGGCGATCCTGGAAGGGGATGAGGAGGCGCTAGCTCAGCTGAACTCTGAAGAGCGGGCCACGCTGCGGAAACTGCTTGAAGGTGCCGTGTGAGACCTGCAGGGCACTCTCCTATACACACTGCGAGCTGATTGGTCGTCCTGCTGTAGATACCGCTCCAATAGCACTAGGTTCCCTTTCCCAGAACCTCAGTGGTTTGCTCCCTTCTCCAGAGCGAGTGCAGCAGGGTCAGGTACGAACCAAAGATTGTCGCCAACAACTGCAGAAACGGCGATATTGCTATCATCAGCACCAACCAGCCGATGAAGCTTGCTCTGGGCTCGTAGAGAATCATCGGCATTCCGAAGTTGGCCAGGTCCGCGCTGGAGTCAGACAGCATGGGAATGCATCTTCCCCAGATCACAGCCATCACGACCAAAGTGAAGCCCGAGGTGACTGCCGCGTAGCAGAGGATCTTTCCCATTGCTTCGCAGATCTCTGCCGTGGCGGTTATCTTGACGATGTACCATCCGACGAAGAAGCCGAAGAGGATGCAGAGGATTGGAACCCCCATGCCCATACCAACGAGAATCGTATCGAGGAAGATGAAGACTAACAGAGCCCATTTGGGTTTGAGGGTGAAGATCCTATTCATCTATCGAATTACTCCTCCCGACTGAAGACGTGCTTGGTGTGTTTGAGATCTTCCTTCCACGTGTCAGAGTCGTCCCGTCGACCGGGCTTTGCCATTATGGGGCACTTGCCTGGGTTGGCGATCGGGTCGTCGCGGTGAAGGCCTCTACGACTGCCAACGCGTTTTCGGTGGGCACTTCGGACATGAGCGGCTTGGACGGGGCCAGGATATAGCCGCCACCACGACCGAGCTCCTGGCACAGTCTCCTGACTTCCGAACGAATCTCCTGCGGTGTGCCAAAGGGCAGCAGCCGTTGGGTGCCCAAGCCACCCCAGAGACGCAAGTCTCTTCCGTAGCGTCGCTTGATCTCGTAGACATCCATGGCCTCAGGTTGAAGCGATTCCAGAACATCCAGCCCAGACTCGATCATCTCTGGGATGATCTCGAATACATTGCCGCAGCAGTGATGGAACGTCCATTTGCCGCCAGCGTGAACCGCCGAGTTGAATTGCTGAACTCGCGGCTTGATGAACGTCCGCCACAGGTTGGGCCCCATGATCATGCCGCGCTGAGCGCCCCAGTCGTCGGAGAGCAAGATGCCATCAATGGGCAGTGTCAGCAGCCGCTCTACGATGCGCAAGTGGATGTTCAGGACCCCATCCAGCAATTCGGCGTAGAACGCTCGATGGAGCAGCATGTCCGTCAGCGCGTTCTCGAAGCCGCGGAGTGTCCATGAGCGTTCGAAGATGCCGAATCCTGTTGAGGCCACGATGAATTGCCCGTGCGTTTGGGCTCTCCTGATCTGCTGATGAACGAGATCCTCGTTCCACAGCGCGTCGATCTCCGGCCAGGAGTAGTCGGAGAGATCGGGCTCCGGCAGGGCGAGATTCTCCAGATGGAAGGGGCGCTTGTCCGTGCACCAGGTGGACCCGAAGGCGTCTGTGTAGGAGGCGGCGCCTTCGCGCACGCTCAGCGTGGGCAGTTGAACCAGGGCGATGTGATCCTCCACTCGCTTGCGCCAGGTCGGGCCGCCGAGGCGGGCATCCATCCGCCGTCCGACCTCATCCTCCATTGGAAGGGTGTAGGGCAAGATGTCGGGTTCCTCGAAATCGAGGGCGGCTAACACGCGATCCCGACAGTTCAAGGCGTTTCCTTCCCCACTTACCACCGAGTCATCTGGCCCAGAAGCTCGAGTGCCCGGGAAATCAGATTCAGCACCTCCCGGCCGGTCAGCTCTGCGGCATCAGGACCAGCACTCCCTCTGCGTCTGCCTCCACGTCGCTCCGCTGCCACAACATTGGGTGGTACTCAATGTTGCGCCAGGGATCAATCATATCGTCGTAGTGGCGGTGGTAGGGGTGGCCGGACTGGCCGGTGGTGTGCATTGAGACCGAGCGGGTCAGGTCCCCCAGATCCACGATCTGGCGGTATGAGGGGACGGTCACCACGCCGTAGGGATCATTCAGGCTGTAGCCGGTGTTGTTGACCGTGGCGATGCTGCCGTCCACCGGGAACGATCCTCGATTGAAGATCGCTTCTATGGGGCCGATCCCGGATTGGCCCAGGCTCTGGTTCTCGAAGGTAGCGGTGTGTAAATCTCCCCAGCGCCAGCGTGTCACGTCCTTTCCCAGCGTCTCGGTCAGCTCATCCACCGCCTGATCCAGCGCCTCGAGGAGGATCTCATCCCGCGCCTCCACCTCGGGCGTGGTGATATCATCGAACCAGGGTGAGCTGGGGTCCGCCAGAAGGTTCACCAACGCCGGCCTGCTGGTACCACGAGACCGGCGCAAGAGCTGCTCCCCCATCTCGTCGCCAAAGGTCAGATCGATCAGGTGGAGATGGAAGACCTCGAAGAGGGCGGCCTCGCTGCTTTCTCGCCCCGCTTGCCCATTCCACTGCCGCAGCAGATCGAGCGCCTCCGCCAGCCGAGGTTCATCGCTGGAAAGGGGTTGTAGGTAGCGTACGATCGCCTCGGCGTAGACCGACCTGCTATCTCCCTGAACGGTCTGAAGGTCCTCAAGAGAGAGGGAGGCATCGGCCTCGATCAGTTCCACGATCCGCTGTGCCCGGAAGCCTGGGGCCCAGTCCATCGAGAGGAAGTGGGGATAGTTCGGCCCGACCACGGCGTTGTTGGCCGTCACGATGTATCCCTCCGGCGGGTTGAACGCGCGGGGCAGCTCATCGAAGGGGATGGTGTCCACCCACTCGTACTCCCCGGTCCAGCCGGGCACCGGCATCGAGCCATCGCCGGAAGCGCGAATGGGAATACGTCCGGGGGCCTGATAGCCGATGTTGCCATCGGCGTCGGCATAGACGAAGTTCTGGCTGGGCACGTTCCAGTACGAAAGTGCGTCGCGGAACTGGTCCCAATTGGTGGCCTGGTTCAAGAGGAGCACACTGCGCAGCAGCGCCCCGGGCTGAAGCCCGGTCCAGGAGAGGGCCAGCGGCTGCCAACCGAAGGACCACTCCTCCTCAGTACCGCCGACCACGTCGTTGATGATGGGGCCGTGGCGGGTG
This sequence comes from Anaerolineae bacterium, assembly GCA_050049355.1. Lineage (GTDB taxonomy): Bacteria > Chloroflexota > Anaerolineae > B4-G1 > DUEL01 > JASFWK01. The sequence goes on from JASFWK010000026.1 coordinate 20,710, forward strand.
ATGCGGGCGTTCACCACCACTGGTTCCTCCTCGCCAGCGACGGCAATCTCCTCGCGGACGACTTCCATATCCAGCCATTCCCCCTGGTATTCGTATTGGTTGGGGTTCTCCGGGTTGACCCGTTCGATGAACAGATCCTGCACATCCGGCCCCAGGTTGGTGACACCCCATGCGATGTGATCGTTGTGGCCGATGATGACGCCGGGGGCACTGGCGAAAGAGGCGCCGACGACGTTGTAGGGGCAATCAGGCCCCACGGGGTCGCAGTGGAGGCCAATCTCATACCATATCGATGGCATCTGGATGCCCAGGTGTGGATCGTTGGCCAGGATGGGCATGCCGGTCTCGGTGCGGCTCCCGGCGATGCTCCAGTTGTTGCTGCCCAGGTCATCGCCCATTCCGAAGGCGTGCGTCTCAAAGGCGGCTTGAGGCACCGCATCCAGCGACGCTCCCGTCAGGGGATGGGGCACGATAATCGGGTAGTCTTCTGGGTAGGGAGGCACCAGTGTGTCAATGACGGGGGTCCCCAGCCGGGCAGCGAGGTGGGCACGGAGGAGTTCGTCGCTCATATTCCCTCCGAGATCCCAGGCCATCACCTTGGCCCATGTGAAGGTGTTGAGGGGGGTCCACGGCTCCGGCTCAAACTTGACGCCGGTGAGGCCCAAGATGGTGAACTCGAGCCCTAGCCGACCCCTATGGCTTGAGACGTAGGTGTTGACTCCTTCTGCGTAGGCCTCCAACGCCGCTCGGGTCTCATCGTCTAGTTGCTCCAGTTCCTGGACGGCGGTGCGGTGCCAGCCCAGGGTGCGGATGAAGCGGTCAGAGTCGAGGGCGGACTCGCCCAGGACCTCCGACAGCCGCCCGGAGCCAATGCGCCGCCAGAACTCCATCTGCCAATAGCGATCCTGTGCGTGGACGTACCCCTGAGCGAGGAAGAGGTCGTGAGGGTTGGAGGCGTAGATGTGGGGGATGCCCCAACTATCGCGGATGATGGTGACCTCCGCCTGGAGACCTTCTACTTGGATTGCTCCATCGGTCTGAGGCCAGGGGCGACGTACAGCGAAGAAGCCGCAGCCGAACCCAATCAGCCCCAGGGTCAATACGATCAAAGTGACTATGAGGAGTACTCGCATGAACGCGTGCATAGCGAACCTCCTTGCACTGTGATGGGACCGGCACAAGTCCGATTATACACTCATCCTCGCCGCGTGGGAAGCTCAAGGTTATTTGACACGTCGCTCCGCCGGTCAATCGAGTGCGAGGCCTGGGCCGAGCTCTAGACGCCCAGCGCGACGCATAACACATTCGGATGAGGAGTGAGCTTGAAGCCGGCTGTTCAATGCCCATCCTGTGACCAGCAACGTGCCAGTGTGGTATTCGAAGACGCATTCTGCAGGAACCTCATGATTCGCCAGTCTCTCCAGCGCCCCCCCTTCCATCTCGATCCTTGTTCCTGTCCCCAACAGAAACTTGAGTCCACTGAAGGAACAGCTGCACAGCGGAGGCGCGGGCGAAGTCAAGTATCCGATAAGGCGAACGGGGGTGCGCTAACGAGTTGTCACGCGACACATCGGATGTAGGTGCGCCGTGGTGGCTGACGTTGGTTGCAGAATTCGTCCCACTCGCCGCTGAGATACATGCTCCGCGCTTTGATCACTTGCCTC
>JASFWK010000092.1:0-8424 GCA_050049355.1 Anaerolineae bacterium
CGCTACGCTCTTGGCCGAGGACGGTCGGGAGATGCACAAATCGTGGGGCAACGCCATCGAGTTCAACGAAGCAGCTGACCGCATGGGAGTCGACGTGATGCGCTGGCTCTACTGTGCCCACAAACCAGAGACCAATCTTCTCTTCGGCTACAATAGAGCGGACGAGGTACGGCGGCAGTTCTTGATCCCGCTGTGGAATGTATATTCGTTCTTCGTGACCTACGCCAACATAGATGGCTGGACTCCCTCCGATGCCACCAATCCGCAAAGCACAGAATCTGGGGATTTGGTGGGTTCAGTACTGGATCGGTGGATCCTGGCGCGGCTGAACCAGGTCCTGCTGGGGGTCACGGAGCAGCTGGATGACTACGACGCCTATGGGGCAACGCTGGCTGTGGAACCTTTCGTGGACGACTTGAGCAACTGGTACGTCCGCCGCAGCCGCCGTCGGTTCTGGAAGAGCGAAAAGGACGCGGACAAGAGGGCTGCCTACGCCACACTCTACAAGGTCCTGACGACGCTGTGTCGGATGTTGGCGCCGATCGTCCCTTTCGTCACCGAGGCGATGTATCAGAACCTGGTTTGTTCGGTGGGTTCTGATGCCTTCGAGAGCGTTCATCACACCGACTGGCCCCAGGCGGATGTGGGGGCGGTGGACGAGGAACTGCTGGAGCAGATGGCGCTGGCGCGGCAGGTCGTCACCCTGGGTCATTCTGCTCGCAACAGCGCCGGCGTAAAGCTGCGCCAGCCGCTGGCCCGCGCGCTGGTCCACCTGGAGTCAGGTGCTGGCGACCTGCGTGCCGAATTGGTTGCCCTGGTGCAGGAGGAGTTGAACGTCAGGCAGGTGGTCTTCGTGGGCGACGCGAGCGAACTGGTCACCTACCGGCTTCTACCGGATAGCGAGGTACTCGGTCCGCGCTTTAGGGAGCGGTTCCCGGCGGTGCGGGCGGAGCTTGCAGCGCAGGATCCCCAGACGGCGGTGAGGCGCTTGGAGGCGCAGCTCCCTCTGCTGCTGGATGTAGAGGGGGAGGAGATCGAACTGGCCCCTGAGGAGGTGCTGGTGCAGGAGGAGCCCCGGGAGGGGCTGGCGGTCGCCTCGGAGCGCGGCTTGTCTGTCGCGGTGGTTACTGTCCTTACTCCCGAGTTGACTGCCGAGGGTCTGGCTCGAGAGGTGGTCCGCCGCGTACAGAACCTGCGCAAGGAGGCAGACTTCAACCTGGATGATCGCATCGTAACTGCCTACCAGGCGGAAGGAGAGTTGGCTGAGGCCATCGAGATCTGGCGAGAGTACATTGCAGCGGAAACCCTGAGCGTGGAGCTGGTGGCTGGAGAGATGGAGCCGGAGATGCGCGTGGGGGAGTTCCGCGTGGATGACTGCTCGCTGCGGATCGGCGTTCGGCGAGCGGCGTGAGCTACCTCGTCGGAATCTGGCGAGTTCTGGAGTGGATTCTCCAATCCGTGGGAGCTCGCTTTGGTTGCGGTTTCCATTGCGCATGGTACAATGAGCTCTCGCCATATGGGATCGGCGTACGGGAAGGCTTTGACTGCCGGGTGTTCCTGATGGATGATGATTGGCAGAGGATTCGGTTTATGAGCTGTGTCATAGTAGGTGCTTGGTACTGGAGTGGAGGATTGGGATGCCTGTCTCAAACGAGGAACTGAAACATCGTCTGAAGGAAGAACGCACACGACTGCTGGAACAGACGCACCGACTGGGTGAGAACGAGTATCGCGGGACCGGCTACGGCAACCACATGGCCGACGACGGTACGGAGACCTTTGAACAGTCGAAAGGGGTTTCACTCAAGAGGAACGAGGAGGTTCTCTTGGAGCAGGTGGAACAGGCCTTGGGCAAGTTTGAACAGGGTACGTACGGGATCTGCGAATCTTGTGGCGTGCCCATTGACCGGGCCCGGCTGAAGGCGGTTCCCTACGCGGTCTACTGCCTGGCGTGTAAGGACCGAATCGAGCGCGAAGGGTAGGGGGTTCCGGTTGCGTCGGCTCCGGGCAGAACATATTATCCTCCCCGTCGTTGTCCTGTTGACCTTTGCGGTTGACCAGGTCAGCAAGAGCTGGGTGGTGGCACGTTTGGAATTCGGCCAGTCTGTGGACCTCTGGTCCTGGCTGGCCCCTGTCTTGCGGCTCACACACGTCACCAATACTGGCGTGGCCTTTGGCCTGCTGCCCGGGATGGGGGATTTCTTCGTCATCGTCGCTGTCGTCGTCGTGAGCCTGCTGCTGCTCTACTACCGTCACCTCCCACCTGGCCAGGTGGTGATACGGATTGCGCTCGGCCTTCAACTGGGCGGAGCGCTGGGCAACCTGAGCGACCGTCTGGCCCGTGGCTCGGTGGTCGATTTTGTGGACCTCAACTTCTGGCCGCTGCAGAAGTGGCCAGTCTTCAACTTGGCAGATGCCTCTATTGTGGCGGGGGCGGTGCTCATCGCGGTGACGATGGTATGGCAGGAAGAACCTGAATCGGAGGGGGAGGACGGTTGACGGCGGATGAGCGGCAGGTCACCTTCACCGTCGAGGAGGGGGGCGAACGGCTCGACCGGGTCCTGGCGGATCGTCTGCAGGATATGAGCCGCACCCAGGTGCAGAACCTGATCAAGTCTGAGGCAGTGACGGTGAATACCCGGTCCGCCAAGCCCGCCTACCGGGTCGAGCCGGGAGACTGCATCGCTGTGATCCTGCCTGAAGAGGAAGAAGAGATAGTCCTCCCGGAGTTGATCCCCCTTGACATTCTCTATGAGGACGAGTGTCTCCTGGCGGTGAACAAGCCGGCGGGGATGGTCGTCCATCCAGCCCCTGGTCACGAGAGAGGGACCTTGGTCAATGCGCTTCTCGCCTACTGCCCCCAAGTGGCGCAGGTGGGGAAAGAGCTGAAGCGAGCCGGGATTGTGCATCGGCTGGACAAGGAGACGTCGGGAGTGCTCTTGGTGGCGAAGACTCCCAAGGCTCACGCGATGCTGCAGCGCCAGTTCAAGCGTCGGCGTGTGCACAAGACCTACCTGGCGCTCGTGGAAGGGGAGGTTCAGCCCCCGGAGGGGATCGTTGAGGCGCCGGTGGGCAGGGACCGTCGGGATAGAAAGAGGATGGCAGTGACCCGGAGTGGACGCCCGGCGGTGAGCCGCTACCGGGTCGTGGAGCGCTTTGGCGACCATACTCTGCTGGAGGTGCACCCTCGTACTGGGCGGACTCACCAGGTGCGGGTTCATCTGGCCTGGTTGGGTTATCCATTGGTGGGGGATCGGGTGTATGGTCACAGACGGCAGCCGCTTCTGCCGGATCGTCATTTTCTTCACGCCAATGAGCTTCGCTTCATCCACCCAACTACGGAGAGGGAACTCACTCTCTCTGCTCCCTTGCCGCCCGAACTGACAGCGGTGCTTGAGCGATTGAGGTCTTGAGCACGGCCAACTCGAGATTGCGAATTGGAGATTGCAGATTCGAATTCGCAGTCCTGAAGCAATGATCTTGAATCTGTCGATCAAAGGAGCAAGCTATGTCTGAGGTCACCATTGCCACGGTTCAGATGGAGCCAGTATTGGGAGAGATGGAAGAGAACCTGGCCAAGATGAGAGAGTATATCCGCCGTATTGCCACTGAGCAGCCGGTGGATTTGATTATCTTTCCGGAGTTGACGACCAGCGGTTACGAGGTTGGACGGCGTTTTCCTCAGATGGCCCAGCTGGTGCCTGGACCCGCTGTCAACATCATCGGGCAATCTGCCGCCGATTACGGGGTGCACGTCGCCTTTGGGATGGTGACAAAGGAAAAGGTGGAGAGCATCCTCTACAACTCGGCCGTGATGGTGGGGCCGGATGGCGAGGTCCTGGGAGAGTACCACAAGGTCCACCTGCGCGGCGAGGAGCAGATGTCCTTCCGCCCCGGTTACCGCATACGGGCTGTGGAGACCGACTTCGGCGTTGTGGGCATGATGATTGGGTGGGATTTGGCCTTCCCGGAGGTGGCGCGGAGCCTGGTGCTGAGGGAGGCGGAGGTGCTGGCGGTGCTGGCCGACTGGGAGGAGCCTCACTTGGCGGAGTGGAAGACTTACCTTTCGGCGCGTGCTCTTGAGAACGCGGTCTTCGTGGCAGCCGCCAACAGGGTGGGGGAGGAACCTTCGTACACCTTCTTCGGCCAGAGCACCATCATTGGTCCCCGCGGGCGTATCCTGGCCACGGTTGATGAGCCCATTGAGGGATACGCAGTGGCGAGGATTGACTTCGGTGAGGTACGACGAGTGCGGGAGGAGTCGCAGATCCTGCAGTGCCGTCAGCCGAGGGCGTATCGAAGAGTCGTCAAGAAGTACTAGCGCCCCAGGGCGGCATTACCTTGGGCCCGTCGCTGATCGCCTGACTTCGGACATCCCAAAGAGCCGCTTTCTGCGCCGCGGGGTGAAGGACCGTGTGAGCGGGGCTTGGCGAGAGCCAGGCCAATCGGAGCGCGATGATGACTAGACGTGTATCTGTTGCGGAAGATATCCTGAGTGCAAACGACCAGTTGGCTGCGGCCAACCGGCGCCGGCTGGATGAAGCAGGCGTTTTTGCGATAAACCTCATGGCCTCCCCGGGGGCGGGGAAGACCAGCCTCATTACTCGCACGATAGGAGCCTTGCAGCATGAACTGCGCATCGGCGTGGTGGATGGCGATCTGGCGTCTACCTTGGACTCCGATCGCGTAGCGGCTCTGGGAGTGCCGGCGGTGCAGATCAACACTGGCGGCGCCTGCCATCTGGACGCGGCGATGCTCCAGAGTGCGCTGCCCAAACTGCCGCTGGAGGGGCTGGATCTGCTCATCGTTGAGAACGTGGGCAACCTCGTCTGCCCAGCCTCTTTCAAGCTGGGGGTGCGTCGAAGCGTGCTCATCGCCAGCGTCCCGGAGGGAGATGACAAGCCCTACAAGTACCCGACGATGTATCGGGGCGTTGATGTGCTGGTGCTGAACAAGACAGATGTGCTGGCGGCCTTTGACTTCGATGTGGATTACTTCCGCCGTGGCGTGGAGACCCTGAATCCCGATCTAGCCTTCTTTTCCCTCTCCTGCAAGAGCGGTGAGGGGGTGGAAGACTGGCTGGAGTGGCTGCGGCGGCAAATTCGGACGTACAAGGAGTGCGGCTGAGATGTGCTTAGGAGTTCCTGGTAGAATCGTTGAAGTAGATGACGTCCCCCTGATGCGGATGGGGAAGGTGGATTTTGGAGGCGTGACGCGAGAGGTCTGCCTGGCCTATCTGCCGGAGGCAGAGGTGGGCGACTATGTCATCGTTCACGTGGGATTTGCCATTAGCCAGGTGGACGAAGAGGAGGCGCAAGAGACGCTGCGGCTGATGGCGGAGGCCGGGATCTTGGAACTGGAATTGGAGACAGCAGCCGACCAGACGTCTCAAGAGGGGTGGGAATCGCACGCTTAGCTTGTTTATTGCCTCCTCCAGGCGGCAAGGAGGGGCGTTGTGAGCGACGAGATCAAGATCATACTGGCAGAGGATCACGTCTTGGTGCGGGAGGGCACGAGGGAGCTGCTGGATCAAGAGGGGGATCTGCAGGTCGTGGCCGAGGCAGGGGATGGGGAAGAGGCAGTACAGTTGGTGGCCAGGCATGATCCAGATGTGGTCGTCATGGATATCGCCATGCCCAAGCTCAACGGCATCGAAGCCACCAGGCAGATCAAGGAGATCAGTCCCACGACGGCCGTCCTGGTGCTGACCGCTTATGATGACGACGAGTATATCTTTGCGCTTCTGGAGGCTGGAGCCGCCGGGTACCTGCTGAAAGATGTGTCCACTCGTGAGTTGGTAGAGGCCATTCGGGCAGTGGAGGCGGGTGAATCTGCGCTCCATCCGGCCATTGCGCGCAAGGTAGTCGATCACTTTGGGCGGCGTGCACATGAGAAGAGGGACGAAGATGCTCCCCATCAGCTCACCGAGCGGGAGATGGAGGTTCTGAAACTGGCCGGTAAGGGCATTACGAACCGAGAGATAGCCAGCGAACTCTTCATCAGCGACCGCACTGTCCAGGCCCATCTAAGCCACATCTTCAGTAAGTTGGAGGTCGGCTCACGTACCGAGGCTGTGGTTCATGCTTTGCGAAGGGGGTTGCTTACTCTGGAAGACGTGTCGTAGGCAGGTCAGAGGGGGCAGAAGGTGCGGCGATCCTGAATTGCTGGCAAGGCCCTGACTTTGACAAATCCCCTGAGATACATATAATTGAAAGCCATTCCACAGAAGGCGATCCAAGAATGTCGCGTGCCCACGATCGTGAGTTTGCACATTATGCCTCTTTCGACTGGCGTCCTATCAGCCAGCGGACGGGAGGTACCCCGCGACTTGTTCCCCGGGTGTCAGTTGGCAGTGCACGGAACTCCGACCGCTGCTTGGCGAAGCTATCCCCCTTTGCTCGACAAAGAAGACGATCGATCAGATTCCTGACAAGCTCTCAGAATAAGGAGGTCGCACTATGAAAGGTTCAAGCTTAGAGCATAGTTTGAGCCAGCGAGGAGTCTCGCGTCGGGAGTTCCTCAAGTTCTGCACGGTTATGGCGGGGACCTTGGCACTGGAAAGCGCCCTGGGGCCCCGCATCGCGCGTGCACTGGAATCCGCCGAGAGAACACCGGTCATCTGGCTTGAGTTCCAGGACTGCGCCGGGTGCACCGAAGCGTTCCTGCGGGCCTCTCGTCCTACCGTCGCCGACATCGTACTGGACGTCTTGTCTGTAGATTACCACGAGACGATTATGGCAGCCGCGGGCCGTCAGGCGGAGGAGGCCAAGGCGGCCACGGTAGAGGCGGGCGGCCATCTGGTGATCGTGGAGGGTTCCATCCCGAGAAAGGACAACGGCATCTACTGCACGATCGGCGGACGCACGGCCGCCGATATCCTGGAGGAGACGACCCGCGATGCCCTCGCCGTCATCACCGTAGGCAGTTGCGCTGCTTTCGGCAACATCCCTGCCGCCGATCCTAACCCCACCGGCGCGGTTGGCGTGAGCGAGCTTGTGAAGCACATTCCCGTGGTCAACCTCCCGGGTTGTCCCGTGAACGTGGTCAACGTCACGGCGACAGTGGTCCATTACCTTACCTACGGTTCTTTGCCAGCGGTGGATCGCCTGGGTCGGCCCTTGTTCGCCTTTGGCAAGCGCATCCACGATAACTGCGAGCGCCGCTCCCATTTCGACGCCGGTCAGTATGTCGAGGAGTGGGGAGACGAGGGGCATCGCAGGGGCTGGTGTCTGTACAAGATGGGCTGCAAGGGGCCCGAGACCTACCACAATTGTCCCACTGTGCGCTACAACGAGGGCACCAACTGGCCTGTCGGCGCTGGCCACGGCTGTCTTGGGTGCTCCGAGCCTGGGTTCTGGGACACGATGACTCCCTTCTACGAGCGGCTGCCAGACGTGGAGGGCTTCGGCGTCGAGGCGACCGTGGACAAGATCGGCTTGGGCCTGACGGCAGCGGCCGCAGCCGGCGTGGCTGCTCACGCTGTCGGCAGCGCTGTGCGGAAGAAGGCGAAGGCATCGGCTGAGGAATCACAGGAATAGGGAAGAAGAAGGACAGACTTAAGGAGGCAAAATGCCTAAGATTGCTATTGATCCTATCACGCGCATCGAGGGTCACCTGCGAGTTGAGCTGGAGGTTGAAGACGGTCAGGTGACCAATGCCTGGAGCAGCAGCACAATGTTCCGAGGTATCGAGCGCATTCTCAGAGGGCGTGATCCCCGAGATGCCTGGGCTTTCACCCAGCGCATATGTGGTGTCTGAACGACGGTACATGCTGTCTGCTCGGTTCGAGCAGTAGAGGATGCCCTGGGGATTCAGATCCCTCCTAACGCCCGTTTGATTCGCAATATCCTTGAATGTATTCAATACGTTCAGGATCATGTAATTCACTTCTATCACCTCCACGCACTAGACTGGGTGGATATCGTCAGTGCGCTGAATGCCGACCCGGCTGCGACGGCCGAACTGGCCCAATCGATCTCCGATTGGCCTAAGTCCAGTACGACTTACTTCAAAGGCGTTCAGGATCGCATCGGCGCGTTTGTGGAGAGCGGCCAACTCGGGCCATTTGCCAACGCCTACTGGGGCCACTCCGCATACCAGTTGCCTCCAGAAGCCAACCTCATGGCTACGGCTCACTACCTGGAGGCCCTGGACTGGCAGCGGGAGGTCATCAAGGCTCACGCCATTCTAGGCGCCAAGAACCCTCACCTGCAGACCTACCTGGTTGGGGGTATGGCTTGCCCGGTGGATCCCAACAGTCAGGCGGCTATCAACGCTGACAGCATTGCTCATCTCCGTTCGCTCTTTGTCAAGGCGAGGGAGTTCGTCGAGAAGGTCTATCTGCCGGACGTGCTGGCGGTGGCTCCCTTCTATCTGGATTGGGCTGGCCTGGGTGAGGGCCTGGGCAACTTCCTCTCCTACGGA
>JASFWK010000093.1:0-8398 GCA_050049355.1 Anaerolineae bacterium
TCGCCACGTGCGCCGGCATAGGTCATCGCCAGCGCCACCGAGATGCTATAGGGCGAGTAGAAGACGTTGTCGTTGTCCTCTTTGAGGAGTTGGTAGATGTCGAAGGCGAAGCCACTGTTTCCATTCACCAACTGCGCCAAATCCGGTGCCGCCACGTCGGGTGATGTCACTCGCTCCTTTTCCGAGCGCACGCTTCGCCCGGGCACCTCACCCTCATCTGGGGAGACTCTCAAGCCGCTGCAGCTCACCAAGCCAAGCACGGCAATCACGATGAGCGTGTTCCGTAGTACGTTCTTCATCTTTCTTACCTCCTGTTCTCATTCCGCTCTCAGCGGTTCTCAGTTTTGCCCCACACGCTCTCTAGACGGCTTCAGAATAGCGGAGGTTCCTCTTTGGAGGTGGAGGCTAGGTGATCGGAGTAGCTCAGGTAGGACCAAGCTGGTGTTCGAGAAGGTGGTGGCAGTGCCAATCCATAGCGGCTCGCTGTGGTGCACCCCGTGCAGGCTGCGGCGCTCGGCTCATTGGGGTCCTAACCCCTCGCAGAAGCTCAAGCGTGGTCCAGAGCACGCGCGATCTTGCGGTCGGCGGCGGACATGGGCAGTGTATCCAGATCGGTTGGGTTCACCCAGCGAAAGGCGGCGCAGTCGAGGCAGCGGGGCTCTCCATGCTTCAGACGACAACGGAAGGCATGCAGGGTGATGCGGAAATGGGTGTAGGCGTGTTCGATGACGGTCAATTGCTCGCCTACCTCGACCTCCACATCGAGCTCCTCCCGCAGTTCGCGGACCAGGCATTCGCGCAAGGACTCGTCGCCCTCGCAAATGCCGCCGGGGAACTCCCACAGTCCGCCCAACATATCATCGGCGTGACGTTGGGCGATCAGCACGCGGCCATCAGCGCGGACGGTGACAGAGGCAGCGACGTCGTAGTGAGGAACGGGGCGCCGGCGCCGCTGCACAGGGAGTGCCTCCGGCTCGCCTAGAGCGTAGGCATGACAGAAGTCGGAGAGCGGACAGGAATCGCAGCGGGGAGCACGAGATGTGCATACAGTGGCTCCCAGTTCCATCAATGCCTCGTTAAAGTCGCCTGCGTGTCCTGACGGGAGCAGGCGCGTCGCCAATGCCTCCAGTTGGCGGCGGACTGATGAGCGTGTCATGTCCTCACGGATCTGGAAGAGACGGCAGAGCACACGGCGGACGTTGCCGTCCACGGCAGCCACGTCCTGGTCGAACGCGATTGAAGCTACAGCTCCGGCTATGTACCGTCCAATGCCCGGTAGAGCGAGCAGATCCTCGAACGCATCGGGCAGCCGGCCGTCGCCTGCGCCCACAAGCCGCTGGGCGGCCGCGTGGAGGTTGCGGGCACGGGCGTAGTATCCCAGTCCCTCCCACGTTTTCAGTACCCCCTCCAGCGACGCAGCCGCGAGGGCTTCGAGGGTGGGGAAGCGGTCGAGGAAACGTTCGTAGTAAGGCACGACCGTCTCCACGCGGGTCTGCTGCAGCATCACCTCCGCCACCCAGACGCGGTAGGGTGTGCGCTCTCGCCGCCAGGGGAGATCGCGAGCGTGGCGGGCGAACCAGGCGAGCAGGCGCTCTGCCAGCGCGGGGTCAATCTTGGGGTTGAGTGACTCAGGCATATGATTCCTACTCTGGAAGTGCGGACGTAGATTTGCACAGATGACTGCGGATCTCAGCGCGGCTCAGATCTCAACGCCCAACAAGGAGCGAATGATGAAGCCGATGAGGAAGCTCAGTACCGCCACGCCAAAGCTCAGTCCGGCCATTTCGCGGAAGCGCTCTTTGAATGGAAGGTCCTTTGCAATGGAGAGATAGTAGTTGAAGAGCGCTATCACCAAGAGGGCAGCCAGCAGCGTGCAGGCCAGGCAAACGTAGAAGTTGTCCAGCACCAGATACGGCAGGATGAGGATAAGCACTGTCAGAATGTAAGTGCTACCGGTGTAGATCGACGCTCTGAATGGATGCTTCTCGGTCTGTTCAGACTTCGTGGAGAGATACTCCGATGCGCCCATAGAGAGGGCCGCGGCGATACCTGTGATCAAGCCAGTCAGGGCGATCAACCGGGTGTTCCGAAGCGCCCAGGTGAGTCCCGCCAGTGTGCCGGTCAGCTCCACCAGCGCGTCATTCAGCCCCAGCACGATGGAGCTAGTATAGCGGAGTCTTTCCTCGTCAAGAAGTTCGAGCAACGCGCTCTCGTGCTCGTTCTCGTCGTGAATGACGGCATCGGCCTCGCGGATTCTCCCACGCAGTTGGACGTAGTTCTTCTGGGCGCTTTGCTCGCTTCTCTCCATCAGCTTAGCCCCGAACGTCAATCCGAAGATGCGGGTGAGCAAACAGTACTTCCAGATCTTCAGTCTGTTCGGCTTCACATCCCGATGTGTGTATTCTTGCCAAGTGTGATAATGGCGTAGTTCATCCTCGGCGATCTGTTCCAGAATCCGACGGTTCTGCGGAGATTCGATTCTCTTGGCCAGCTTTGCATAGACGTGATGTTCAGTGATCTCGTCTTCCTGGTAAACCAGAAGTCTCTCTCTTGTCTCTTGGCTGATGGGCATCTCCCTGGCCCTTCTGTCCACACGCTCAATCTTGGATGGGCAATGCCGAAAGGGGTTTCCTTCTGAATGCGCCTTGGGATCGGCAACTTGAATCTGCGGTGCGTCGCTTAGTGGTAGCGCGTCCGATTATATCCGAGCGTCGGCATCCACACAAATGGGCATCCGCTCCTGCAGGTGTGCTTTGACTTGAGTGACGGGGGGACTATAATTCGAGTCGCGCGACAACTGGAGATGAGCGGGTCGAACTGGGTGCCCACGCAGGCACGGATTGGATGGAGTGCAAGGGGGTAGAGATGGACGTGATCGATCTACGCAGTGATACCGTCACCAAACCGACGCCGGCGATGCGAGAGGCGATGTATCGGGCGGAGGTAGGAGACGACGTCTTCGGAGATGACCCCACCGTCAATCGTCTGGAGGAGATGGCGGCGGAGCGGCTGGGGAAGGAGGCAGCACTGTTCGTCGCCAGCGGCACGATGGCCAATCTGGTGGCGCTGTTGACCCACTGCGGTCGGGGCGACGAGGTGATCTTGGGAGATCGCTGTCATACCTTCCTCTTCGAGCAGGGAGGGATGGCGGCGCTGGGGGGCATTACGCCGCGCCCGATCCCCAACCAACCCGACGGGACCCTATGGTTGAAGGACATCGAAGGGGCAATCCGGGGGGACAACGTCCATTTTCCACGTACGCGGCTCGTATGCTTGGAGAATACCCACAACATGTGCAATGGCACCCCACTGACGGCGGAGTACACCGCAAAGGTGGCGAGACTGGCCCACGAGCATGGCCTGCGGGTTCACTTGGATGGGGCGCGGCTCTTCAACGCGGCAGCGGCGCTGAAGGTGGACGCGCGAGAGTTGGTGCGCGAGGTGGACTCGGTGATGTTCTGCCTGTCGAAGGGGCTGTGCGCGCCGGTGGGCTCACTTCTGTGTGGCGATGGTGACTTCATCGCCAAAGCGCGGCGGGCGCGAAAGGTCGTTGGAGGCGGGATGCGGCAGGTGGGCATACTGGCAGCGGCGGGGATCGTCGCACTGGAAGAGATGACAGGGCGGCTGGTGGAGGATCACGAGCGGGCCAAGCGGCTGGCAGAAGGAATGGCACGAATGCCGGAGATTGAGGTCGCCCCAGTGACTACCAACATCGTCTACTTCGCGCTGACTGAGAAGGCATCCAAGACACCCGAGGCGGTGGTGGATGGATTGGTGGAGCGAAGGGTGCTGCTGCTTGGCCGCGAGGACAGCAGCTTCCGCGCGGTAACCCACTATTGGATTGATGACAAGGACGTTGATTCTGCACTTCAGGCGATGTGGGAGGTGATGGGCTGATCGGGATTCTGTGGCAGATCCGATCCGGAAGTGTGAGAGTTTGGGAAGTCTGTCGATCGGCGATGAGCTCCCCTCTCGCTCACCTGACGCGCGATAGGTGAAGGGGAGGACCGGCCCCTGGATCTGCCAAACTGACTGAGCGGGTTGCGGAAACGGGACGATCGATGTAAAATGGCATCCGTTTGAGATATCCCCACTATCCCGAGGGAGGAAACAGTTCTATGCCAACCCGGAAGAGGCAGCTACCGGAGATTCCCCCTGAGTTGATCGGCAGTGTGCACGTCACGCCGATTGACCGCATCTACAACTGGGCGCGGAAGCGCTCTCTGTGGCCCATATTCTTCGGACTGGCCTGCTGTGCTTTCGAGATGATCGGCACAATGGCAGCCCGCTTCGATCCCGCTCGCTTCGGAATGGAGATTATGCGGGCCAGCCCCCGTCAGGCAGATCTAATGATCATCAACGGCACAGTGACCAAGAAGATGGCGCCACAGGTCATTCGCATCTACAACCAGATACCGGAACCCAAGTACGTCCTGGCTATGGGGGCCTGCGCCATCTCTGGCGGACCTTTCAAGGAGGGATACAATGTCGTTTCCGGGGTGGACAAATTCATCCCCGTGGATGTCTACGTCCCGGGCTGTCCGCCGCGGCCCGAGGCGCTTCTGCATGGCTTCCTCACCCTCCATGCCCGAATGGAGCGGGAGTCGATCCGCAACTTGCGCTGGTACCAGAAGGGCGAGGTGGAGGCAGGCGTCCAGGTGCCGGAGCTAGGGCCGGATCTGGTGGACTGGCAGATCGCTAATCGGATCCAACGGGCTGAGTGAGGCACACGATGGCAACAGAAGTCGCATCTGAACCCATGGACGAATTGACAGCATATCTCCAGAAGCAGTTTCCTGGCGCGGTGAAGCCAGCCCCAGATCCCTACCAGGGGCTGATCGTTGACCGCGACCAACTGACAGAGATCGCCGCTCATCTGCGCGACGAACTGGGATACGTCTATCTCTCAAGCGTCACTGGCGTCGACTATCGGGAGGAGTCGAATGGCCTGCCGCCCCGCTTCGAGGTGGTCTACCATCTCTACCAGGGCACCGGCGGGCCACTGGTCGTACACGTCCACGCTGATTGCGACGACCCAGTGGTTCCCTCTCTGGTCCCGCTTTTTCCCTCCGCCGATTTCCAGGAGCGTGAGGCCTGGGATCTGATGGGTATCCGCTTTGATGGGCATCCCAACTTGCAGCGCATCCTCCTCTGGGAGGGGTTCGATGGCCATCCTCTGCGCAAGGATTGGCACGAGGTCTACTATGAGGAGGAGCACAAGCCTTTTGCCAGCCGTCACCCTGATGGTGAGCCCGTGGCGGCGGAGAGCCGGAGTCAGCTGGGGCGCAATCTGCGCTACCCGCCCAACTGGTCACCTGAGGGTTGGGAGTCCACTGAGGATGTCTGGGGGTATCGGTCGCACGACGCCGTGGCTCAGCAGGAGAACCCTGGGATGCCAACCGACCGCATTGTCCTGAACATGGGTCCCCACCATCCCAGCACTCACGGCGTGCTGCGTCTGCTGGTCACCTTGGAGGGTGAGACGATCAAGAAGCTGGAGCCCGTGCTTGGCTTCCTCCATCGCTGTCACGAGAAGATAGGCGAGCGGAACACGTGGCTTGCCAACATGCCGTACACTGACCGGCTGGACTACGTCTGCTCAATGTCCAACAACCTGGCCTACGCCGTCGCGGTGGAGAAGCTGCTGGATGTGGAGGTTCCGGAGCGAGCGGAGTACATCCGGGTGATCATGGCTGAGTTCACCCGATTCCTCAACCACGCTGTAGACATCGGCTTCACTGGCAACGACCTGGGCATCTACTTCACGGCCATGCTCTACGCGCTGGAGGAGCGGGAGTTGATCCTGGATCTGTTCGAGATGACCGCCGGTTCGCGCATGATGTGCAACTATATGCGCTTCGGGGGTGTGGCACACGATATGACCGACGAGGCAGTCGAGCTGGCTCGCGAGTTGGCCTTTGAGCGGCTTCCCCGCTTTGTGTATAAGCTGGAGAACTTGCTCAGCGACAACGAGATTTTCCGCGCACGGGCCGTTGGCGTGGGGGTGCTTCCGCCAGAGACGGCGGTCGCCTATGGCTGCACAGGCCCTGTGTTACGTGCCTCCGGTGTCCCCTACGATGTGCGCCGAGCTGAACCCTATTCCGCTTACGACCAATTCGATTTTGACGTGATCGTTGGCCAGAACGGCGACGTCTACGACCGCTATATGGTGCGCATACAGGAGATGCGTCAAAGCCTGCGGATCCTCCAACAAGCGCTGAACCGCCTGCCCGACGGACCGGTGATGGCGGGTAGGAGTCGTCACACTCATCGGGTTCCAGAAGGTGAGGGCTATGGCCGGATCGAGGCGCCGAAGGGAGAACTGGGTTTCTATCTCGTCTCCGACGGAGGCACTAACCCGTACCGCTATCACGTGCGCTCCCCCTCATTCGTCAATCTAGGCGTGATGGGGGAGATCTGCCGCGGGCACTTGATCGCGGACGTGGTGATCATCTTGGCCAGCATTGACATCACTCTGGGGGAGGTAGATCGGTAATGTACACTGGATTGGGTATTCTCAAGGCTTTCAGCGTGACCGTGCGCCGCTTCATTGAGTCCTACATCGACGATTTGAAGTGGTTCGTCAAGGGTGGCTTCGGCAAGCGATGGTCCTCCGAAGCGCTGGCGGTGCGGCAGAGTCCAAAGGCACGCGGGACCTTTACAGTCCAGTATCCGCGCGAGCAGCTTCCTCTCCCTGAGCGATTCCGGGGTTTCCCCTTTCTGGTCTACGAGGAGGAGGACGGGGAGAAGAGGCCCCGCTGCACTGCTTGTGGTATGTGCAGCCGGGTCTGCCCGCCACAGTGCATCTGGATCGTGCGCGCCACTGACCCCGAGACCGGCAAGCCTAAGCGGGAGCCGGCGGAGTTCTGCATAGACATCAGTATCTGCATGAACTGCGGCTTCTGTGCTGAGTTCTGTCCCTTCGACGCCATCAAGATGGGCCATGAGATTGAGGTCGCTACCTTTGAACGGGAGGAAGGGCTGTTGCTGGATACGGAACGGCTCCTCAAGCCGCTCTCTTATCATGCCCAAATCCATCCCGCGGAGTACGCGGAGGAGAAGTAAGTCGAGGGGACTGGCAAAAGGGGTTCCCAACTCTCTGCTGATTTGTGAGGGTCAGCGAATCTAGATCTGATTTCGTGGTGCACTGGAGCTTCCACCGCGAACAAGCTTCGGGGTCTACCGAGGCAAGTGAGCCGGCGCGGTCGTGAGGCCGCGCCGGAATACTAACCGCTTTTCGCGTGGCATCCGGATCCGGATGGATGTGATAGCGTGACTGAGTCTAGCTGAAGACCATGGCTGAGGATTCGAACCGAGAAGAGGCGCAAGTCGTCGGGATCCGCTTCCACCGAGGTGGGAAGGTCTACGACTTCGCTCGCGCTGGCTGCGGAGATCTAGCGCCTGGGGATTTCGCCGTCGTGGACACGGCCCGGGGGCGTCAGATCGGAGAGGTTGTGTATCTGAAGCCAGCGCACGAGAAGCGACTGGCCGGCCTGAAGTCCATCCTCTACCGGGCTACAGGTCGGGATCTCGCGCTGCGACAGCACTGGGAGGACAAGGCGGAGGAATCGATGGAAGTCGCCTGTCGTATGGCGAAGGAGATGGGCCTGGACATAAAGCTGGCGACGGCCGAGTATACGCTCGACGGAAGGCAGTTGACCTTTCTCTACGCCTCTGGGAAGAAGCAGGATGCCAATGCGCTGCGGCGGCGGTTGGCGGGCAAGCTGGACGTACGGGTGGAGTTCTGGAGAGTCGGTCCGCGCGACCACGCCAAGCTCTGTGGGGGATGCGGTCCCTGCGGTCGGCTTCGCTGCTGCGCTTGTTTCCTGGCTGACTTCACCCCTATTTCCATCCGCATGGGCAAGGACCAGGGTATCTCTCTCACGCCCTCAGAGATCACCGGCATGTGCGGCCGGCTCCGCTGCTGTCTATCCTACGAGCATGAGATGTATGTGGAGGCCTCCAAGGGCTTGCCTTCGCGCAAGGCCCGCGTCCACACTCCCTACGGGTCGGGCAAGGTGATCGATCTCCTGCCGCTCAGAGGAGCGGTTGTGGTGCAGATAGAGGACCGGCGCATGGAGGTCCCGGCAGAGGAGGTTGAGGTCATCTCCCGGTAGGCGCCCTGACCTGAGATACGCGCTTCCTCTTCGGCTCCGCCGATCGAACTCCAAGCCCCCTCGCCGCCAGAAGGACTTCAAGGAGGTAGACTGTGAACAGGCCTGCTGTCTTACGATCGCTGTTGTGCGCGGTGGTGCTCACCGCGCTGCTGGTGGCCGTGGGGCTGCTGCTGCGACCGACCCTGGCAGCGCCGCGCGCGCAAGAGGATATGGCCGAGTTGGCCATTGTCAAGACGGTCGATGGCGAGGAAGACATCGCCCCTGGTCAGAGCGTGCGCTTC
>JASFWK010000204.1:0-3148 GCA_050049355.1 Anaerolineae bacterium
TGCTCCTCATTCGTCCTTTCCCGCGAACTAGGGTATAATACCGCACCATATGGACACACCCACTCTCATCCTGGACGCCGACGATACCCTCTGGGAGAATAATGTCTTCTATGAAGAGGCAACAGACACCTTCATCGAGCTCATGGTCCAGGAGGGATTCGACCACACGGAGGCCCGGCAGACACTGACCCACGTGGAACACGACCGCATCCCCACGGTGGGCTATTCCCCTCACGAGTTTGTCCGCAGTCTGGCGATCGCCTACCACCGCCTGTGCAAGCGGCACAAACGTGAAGCTCATCCCCAAGTGGAATCCCGGGTGAGCGCGATCGGTCAGCAGGTTGTCGAGTATCCAATCACTCTGCTGGAGGGTGTCGCTGAGACTCTACCCTCGCTCCGCCAGCACTGCCAACTCATCCTCCTCACCAAGGGCGACCACCAGACCCAGCACAGCAAGGTAGAGCGTTCCGGCCTCGCGCCCTACTTCGAGACCATCCACGTCGTGGCGGAGAAGGGAGCGGACGTACTGCAGGACCTTATGGCTCGTCACGACCTGGACCGGGCGCGCACTTGGATGGTGGGCAACAGCCCCCGTTCAGACATCAACCCCGCCTTGGAGGTGGGCATCGGCGCCATTTACATCCCCTACGCAAAGCCATGGGACTACGAACAGGTCCCCATTGCCGACCCCGACCGAGTAGTCACTCTGCGGAGCTTCTCCGACTTAGCCGACCTCTTCCCCGAACCGGAGAAAACCGAATGAGCACGACGTTCATCTGCGATTGGGGCGGGGTGCTCATGCGCACGGTCGACATCCGCCCGCGGCTAGTCTGGGAGCACCAATTGGATCTGACGCCGGGCGAACTCGCGGAATTGCTGTTCCGAGGGGCCGCGTGGGAGCGTGCCCAGCGCGGCCAGGCAACCGTGGACGACGTCTGGACCGAGCTGGGCCGCAATCTGAAACTGAACGAGAGGGAGATCGCCGCGCTGAGCCGCGACTTCTGGGCTGGCGACCGGCTAGACCCCGATCTCGTGGCCCTGATCCGCGAACTGCGGGAACTGGGCCTGCGCACGGCGCTCCTCAGCAACCATCCCTCTAATCTACCGGGCCTGCTTTCCGACCTGGGCCTGGACGACCTGTTCGATGAGGTGATCGTCTCCGCCCTGGAGGAGAGGACGAAACCAGACCCGGCGATCTACCGGCTCGCGCTGGACCGACTGAACGCCACTCCTTCAGATGCGATCTTCGCGGACGACCAGCGGATCAACGTGGAGGCGGCCCGGAAGCTGGGGATGGTGGCCATTCACTTTCGAGGTGCGAGACACCTGCGGCGAGCGCTGGCAACAGCTGGAGTCCCCCTGGAGACTCAACCGCTCAACCCTGTGCAGGGTATCCGCGCCCTGATCTTCGACTGGGGCGGGGTGCTCTACTCGCTGAACTTCATCAAGCACACAGAGGTGTGGGAGGAGCGACTGGGCCTGACCCCAGGAGCTCTAAACCGGGTCCTGTGGGGAAGAAAGTGGAAACAGCTTGAGATCGGCGCTATCTCGCAGCAGGAGTACGATGACTATGTGGCCGGTCGCCTGGGTCTCGGACATCGAGAGGCGGTCCGTCAGTTCTACCAAGAGTATTACGCCGACGACCGACTTGATCAGCAGATGGTGGCTGCAGTGCGGAGCCTGCGGCGCTCCTACCGGTCGGCAATGCTGACCAACGCCTTTCCAAACCACGCCGAGGAATCGAAGCTGCACCACGACTTCGATCCTCGGGCCGAGTTCGACGTGTACGTCAACTCCGCCGAAGTGGGACTGGCCAAACCACACCCGGCAGTCTACCGGCTCGTGCTGGATCAATTGGGGGTGGCACCGAACGAGGCGATCTTCATGGACGATATGGTACGGAACACTGACAGCGCTGAGGCACTGGGGATACACACCCTGGTATTCACTGAAGCCGAGACTGGCCTGGCCGATCTGGCAGAGCTACTTGGCCACCCGATCACACCGGAAGAATAAGGAGCTGCTTCAGGAAGCCTGACCGCCCGAACCAGCTGAGCCAGACCAACCGAGCAAGAATGGACAAAATGTGAAGCCGGTGCCCTTTGATAGGCACCGGCTTCACACGGGATCGCGGGAGAATTCCCTAGGGGGGGATTAGACCCGCATCTATAATACACTCAAGTGGCCCTTGAGGTTCAACGAGAAGGACTTGTCTGTAGAAGTGGAAGTCAGCCCGCAGACGGATGCTCCTTCGTAGCTACTGCCCCGCCAGCCAGGATAGGACTAGGGTAAGGACCTCGCCGCCGGTGGCCAGCTTCTCAAGGTCTATGTTCTCCACGGTGTCATTGGACAAGTAGAACCCCTCCTCGGCCTCTTCCCAGATCAGTTTGAGGGTGGGGATCTCCTCTTGACTGAAGAGAGCGTGCCAACCCTCGCCGGTGCTGCCCCTGCGCCACACCCGCCGCCCCAATTGGTCAGCGCCCATATCAACCGGATGGATCAACGCCGCATCGTGATCTCTGCGGCCGAAGTAGAGCAACTTACGTCCCTCACCCGCCCCGATTCCGTCCAGCGAGATGACCCCCACAGTCTGAGTCAAGGGAAGAGCGGGGTGCTCGAGGTAGTAGGCAGCACCAGCGCTGTCGAGCTCCTCCGCACCCCATGCCACGAAGAGTACGCTGCGAGCGGGGCGGTACCCTTCGTCGCGCCACACCCGCGCCACCTCCAGGAGCCCCGCCACGCCAGAGGCGTTGTGGTTGGCCCCTGGGTAGAGGAGACCGTCCGGTTCCCCCCCAATGTGATCATAGTTGGCACCGACGACAATCACCTGATCCGCAAGCTCGGGCTCGCTTCCCGGAAGCAGGCCTATCACATTGGCGGTTAGGGTAGTGGTGAGAGGGAGACGGACCAGTGACTGACGTACCTGTACGCCCAGCGGAAGCGTCGTCGACGCGAAGGTCAGGTCTGACAGTTCCAGATCCAGCTGATCCAGCAGCGTCTCGAAGGCAGGTTCAGTCATCTCGAAAATGGGGATACTGATGTCTTCCCTCTCAGAAGCAGAACCGATGCGGCGCGTCTGCAGGTCATCGGGCTCCAGATCGGTGACGACGATCAGCCCCCCCGCGTCGTGATCCGCCAGTTGTGCGGC
>JASFWK010000205.1:0-3137 GCA_050049355.1 Anaerolineae bacterium
CGAGGTGGCTCCGGTAGCGGCAGAGATTGACCGAGAGCATCGGGTGCCCTTTGAGGTGATGCGTAGGCTCGGTGAGGTTGGCCTGCTGGGCGTCAGTTTCCCGCAGGAGTACGGCGGGATGGGGGCGGGCGAGACCGGCTACTGCATCCTGATGGAGGAATTGGGGCGCGTCTGCACTTCCACGGCGACTAACGTCGGCGCGCACATCGGCATCGGCGCGATGGCGATCTACCTTGACGGGAATGACGCGCAGAAGCAGAAGTATCTTACGCCGCTGGCGCGGGGAGAGAAGATCGCCGCCTTCGGCCTGACCGAACCCGACGCCGGGTCCGATGCCGCTGCCATTCGCACCCGTGCGGTCCGTGAGGGCGATTCCTGGATCCTGGATGGAGGCAAGGTCTTCATCACAAACGGCGGTTATGCGGACGTCGTCACCGTGATGGCAGTGACAGATCCGGCGCTGGGCGCCCGGGGTGGCGTGACGGCCTTCATTGTGGAGACGGACTGGGAAGGCTTCTCCGTCGCCCGGGAAGAGGACAAGATGGGCATCCGAGGCACCAGCACGGCTGAGTTGGTCTTCGATGGGCTGCGCGTGCCCCAGGAGAACGTGCTCGGCAAGGTGGGCGAGGGCTTTGTCACCTTCATGAAGTCGCTTGACATGGGTCGGCTGACGCTGGGTGCGGCCTGCCTGGGCGGCGCCCAACAGGCGCTAGAGATGTCCGTCCACTGGGCCAAGACCCGCAAGCAGTTTGGGACGGAACTGGCTCACAAGCAGTCGGTTGAGTGGATGATCGCGGACATGGCCACTGAGACCGAGGCGCTGCGCAGCCTTGTCTACCGGGTGGCCTGGATGGTGGACAGCGATCGGCCGTTCACTCAACTGGCAGCGATGTGCAAGTTCTACGGTTCTGAGGTGGCCTCACGGGCCATCGACGTGGCGCTCCAAATCCACGGCGCGCTGGGTTACACGCGTGACTATCCTATAGAGCGTGCCTTTCGAGACGCTCGCATCGCCGAGATCTTCGAGGGTACCAATGAGATCCAGCGCATCGTCATCGCTGGCAACATCTTCCGCGAGCACGGCGTTCGAGTGAGGCCATAGGGGAGGTGTAGGGATGCGACTTATCGTGATTCTTGGGCGAGTTCTTGATCCTCGCGGCATCGTCGTAAACCGACGACGAGGTCGTATCTTCGTCAACCGAGAGGAATACGCCATCCAGCCGGCCGACCGCTGTGCGTTGGAGGTAGCGCTGCGCATCAAGGATGCCACCAATGCTGAGGTGATAGTCCTTCCGAGGACCCTGTTGCCCGACGACGATGTGCTCCGCCGGGCGTTGTCCACTGGCGCCGACCGCGCGGTCTACCTTGTGGGTGAGACTGACGAGGCTGACGACGCGATGATGGTCGGAGTGCTGGCAGCGGCGGTGGAGAGGCTGGGTGGGGCGGACCTGATCCTGGTTGGCCAAACCACGCTGGACACCGGGCAGAGCCAGCTGGGTGTTCGGCTAGCGGAAGCCCTGAACTGGCCCGAGATTGTGGGTGCCTGGCAGGTGGATGCGGACGATGAGGGGGTGCGGGTGGTCCGTCAGGAGGGGAACGAGTATGTAGCCCTTGAGGTAGACCCGCCCGCCGTGGTCACGGTGGTGCCTGGCGCACTCAAGCCCCGGTATCCGGATGGTGTGCGCCTGATCAACGTCTACCGAGGTGAGGGAGAGATGGCGGAGGCTCTGGAGCAGTGGGATGTGAGTGATCTGGTGGAGAAGGTGAAACTCCAGCCGCTGGTGGAGATACGTGGCAAGGATTTCCCGCCGGAGCGCGAGCGCGGTGAGCGCGCCCGCGGCACACCCGGTGAGATGGCACAGGCAGCGAGCGAAGCGCTCCAGAAGCAACTGGGGAGGTGAGAGGGACGCCATGGATGGATCTTATCTCGACTTCGTGATGGCCCAACAGGAGGAGGTCGTCGAGGCGGAGGGTGGAGGTGGCGTCTGGGTTGTGGCTGCGGTGGTTGACGGCACTGTGGCACCGGTGACGCTGGAGGCGGTGAGCGCGGCACGCACATTGGGAGACTCCCTTGGCGCCTATGTCTACGGGGTTCTGCTGGGCGACGGCGTGACCGACCAGGCACAATCTCTCTACCAGGCTGGGGCCGATGGGGTGCGCGTGGCTGATGATCCTCTCTTGGCTCGCTTCGCGCTGGAGCCTTACTTGAAGGTGCTGTCCGACTTGTTTCAGGAGGAGCAGCCCGAGGTGGTGCTCTTCGGGGCCACTCGTGAGGGAGAGGAACTGGCGGGGCGGTTGGCGCAGCGGATGGGGGGTGGTTTGATTGAGCGTGCTGTTTCGGTGGATCTGGACGAGTCCACTCGGACGGTGCAGGCCCGCTTCCCGATCTACGGCGGCGATTACTTTGAGATCGCTGCCTGTCCGGAGGCTCGCCCGCAGTTCTTGACCATCCAGCCCAATGCCTTCCCCGCGCCGTTCCTAGACCCCGGCCGAAGGGGAGAGCCCAAAGCGATGGGGGTGGGAGCGCTGGAGGCGGCCGTGCGCGTGGTCGGGCCGGCGGTGGATTTCGAGCCGCCTCAAGTTCCGCTGGCGCAAGCTCCGGGCATCGTGGCTGTCGGCCGGCAGGTGGGCGATTTTGAACTGGCGGAGGAGCTGGCAGCGGTGCTTGGTGCTCAAGTGGCCGGCGACCGAGGGGCGCGGGATGCAGGTTGGATCGAGGCCGAGCAGGTGGTGGACGTGCGTGGGGTGACAGTCACTCCCGAGGTCTACGTGGCGGTGGGCATTCGCGGTGACACGTTTCACAATGCCGCTATCGAAGGGGCGAGATTCATTCTTGCCATTCATCCTGACTCTGACGCGCCCATCTTTCAGGTGGCTGATCTGTGTCTGGAGGCAGATCCGGAGGAGGTGCTACCGGCGCTGCTGGAGGCGCTTTCCTAGGGGGAAAAGAGAACAGGGCGACGCGCCGCGTCGCCCTGTTGCCGTGATTGGAGGGCCCGGCACCTCTCAGGTGCTGGGCTTTCGATATCCTAAAGGTCCTGGATGCTACTTGGCGTGGGCTACCGCCCGAGTCTCGCGGATCACCGTCACCTTGATCTGACCAGGGTACTCCATGCCCTCCTCGATCTTGTTGGCGA
>JASFWK010000027.1:0-22189 GCA_050049355.1 Anaerolineae bacterium
CCGGCGTGAGAACTGAGAGGATGCCCGACACTTTCGGACGGATCACCGGACCTCAAGGATGGAACAGCGATTGCCACACCGGCGATCCCATTTCAAAGTGCCGGGCACCCAAAGCCGATCACACCTACTGCGTGCGACCGATCGCCGGACACGGACTCACCTGGAGCAGCAGACCACGCCGGCAGAATCAGATCTCCTAACCACCGGACAATTCGTCAACCTCCCGCAGGTTTGTTGTAGAATCCGACTGAAAGTAGCCTTGGAAGTCGCTACCTGCACCCGTATAGGGCCATTCCTAACCTGCGGGAGGTTCAGGCTCAAGACTGTCCGGTAGCCAGTCAGACCTCCGAGGTGCACAAGGGGATCTTCAAGGGTCGAGCCGTCGTCGCAATGAACGTTCCAGCGAACCAGACCCTCTGGCGACCTCGGAGGTCTAGCGGGAACCTCTGGGCGCTACAACCGCTCCTCCACGCCGATGGGCATCATCACGAGTCCACTGATGATCTTGGGGTAGAAGTCCGTGGACTTCTGCGGCATCTTCTCGCCCGCGGTGGTGCAGGCCCGCACCTGCTCCATCCTTGTCGGATTCATCACCAGCAGGAACTCCGCCTCACCCTCATCCACCGCGTCGTACCCCATCTGAGGATCGCGCAGGTACTCGATGTTCTCCTTCCGCTCCACGGCCTCTGGGCTGATCCCCAGCACACGCTCAATGAAGAGTTCATGGACAACGTTCACGTCGAGCATGCGCCAGGCAGGAGCGCGGTCCGGCAGGATGCGCTCCATTACCTCAGGGTTGCGCAGCGCAAGCACCGCGTAGCCTCCATCATAGAAGCCGAAGCGGGGATGTGAAGGCTCGGCCTGGGCCAGCGCCGACTCCAGCGCCTCCCGGTCATCTACTGCTCTCACCTCAAAGAACTCCACCGCTTGCTCCAGAGCCTCAGCCCCGCTAATTCGCCCATAGGACTGTATCAGCCGATGGGTGGGCAGGATCACCAGGCCAGGATCGTCCATGCTCACCAGCGTAACCATACGGTAGTTGAAGCCTGCGTCAGCTGACGCGTCGGGATACTTATCCCTCATCTCGTCGCGGAAATTGAGGGCCGTCTCATAGCGATGGTGGCCGTCGGCAATGACGAGATTCCGCTTGGGAGCCATCTCCTCCACCACGGCCTTGACCACCTGCGGATCGGTGACCACGTAGAATTGCTGAGTCACATCGTGCTCAAACAGCTCATGCACCTCGACCCCTGGCTTCCCCTCAATGGCTTCCTCAAGGAACTCATTGATCCGGTTCCCCGGATAGAGCATGAAGATGTGACCGAAGTTGACCTGGGTGGCTCGCATCAGCTTGAGCCGGTCGACCTTTGGACCAGAGTGAGTGCGCTCGTGGGGTAGGACCGTTCCCTCATCGAACCGGACTAGATTAAGCGCTGCGACCAGCCCTTGGCGAGTCCTTCTGCTCCCATCGGGAAGGGTGAAGGTCTGCCGGAGGACGTAGAAGGCAGGCATTTCTTCCCGCGTCAGAATGCCCTCCTTCATCCACGATTGGTAGTAGTCGCGGGCGCGGGTGTAGATGTTGTCCTCATTATCCCCCGCCCTCTCCTTGCCCCTGATGATGCGTACGATGTTGTGGGGGCTCAGGTCATAGTACTTATCCTGCAGCCCGTGTCGCACTCGGTCATAGGGCTGGCTGATGACAGAAGAGAGCTCACCGACCTTCTCCGGATTGTAGCGCACACCTTGGAAAGGTCGAATCGTTGCCATATTCACCTCCTCGCAACTCGCCACCGGTAGTTCGGCGTTCGGCTGGCGTCCCTCACGCCGAGCGATTCGCGAACTCGACAGCGATTTGGGCCACCTCTCCTCCCACCCGCTGCTTGGCTTCTACCGTTCCCGCCCCAATGTGGGGAGAGCCGATCACCTGGGGCAGTTCCATCAAACGCTGCCCCCGCTCCACCTTCTCGTCTTCGAACACATCCAGCGCCGCGCCGGCCACCTTGCCGCTGACGATGGCGTCATACAGCGCCGCCTCGTCCAACGTTCCTCCACGCCCGCAGTTCACGACGTAGACCCCATCCTTCATCTTGGCGAACTCCTCCTCGCCGACGATGAAGTGAGTCTTGGGCGTGTGTGGAACGTGTAGGGAGATGAAGTCGGAACGGGCGATCAGCTCATCAAACGGAACCTGAGTCGCGCATTCCACCTCGGTGGGGGTGCGGCGATGGAAGATCACTTCCATTCCCAAGGCACTCGCCTTCTCCGCCACCAGACTCCCGATGCGGCCACAGCCGATCAGGCCCAGTGTCTTGCCAGCAACCTCGGAGGCCTTGCTGAGCTTCTTCTTCTCCCACCTGCCCGCTTTCATCGAGGCAGTGGCCTGAGGGATCGAGCGGGCCAGAGCGATCAGATAGCCAACGGTCAGCTCTGCCACCGAGTTGGAGGAAGCAGCCGGCGTGTTGCGTACTTCGATCCCCTTCGACTCAGCGTACTCCACGTCAATGCTATCCAGTCCCACACCGGCGCGGATGATCAGCTTTAAGTTGTCGGCCTTGTCTATGAGAGGTTCACGGACCTTGGTGCGGCTGCGGACGACCATAGCGTCGTAGTCGGCGATAACCTCCTCCAGCCCCTCCAGTGTTATGTCATCCTGCACATCCACTTCGATCCCCGCCCCGCGCATCGCCTCAATGGCATCGGGGGCAGTTGGGTCGCAAACCAGCAGTTTCATCGTCGCCTCCTCGTTCCGGAAGTTCGCAGATTCGGGGCTGGCAAACTCGCCAACCGAACCTCAAACCTACGAAAGCGCTAGAATGTCGTCTATCTGCTCCAGGAGCCAATTGACGTCATCTACAGTGAGATCGCCCATGTGCGCGATGCGGAAGCACTTCTCCTTGAGATCTCCGTAGCCGTTGGAGATGATGGCACCACGCTTGCGCAACTCCTGGTTCAGTTCAACGACGCTGATGCCACGGGTGTTCTCTACGTTGGTTACCGTTGGAGAGAGGTACCGCTCGTCGGAGTAGAGGCCGAAATAGCGCCGGGCCCAATCGTGGACGGTGGCGGCCATCTCCTTGTGCCGATCCCAGCGGTTCTCCAGACCTTCCTCCAGCATGTCATCCAGCTGGACGTCCAGAGCCTGGATGATGCTGATGGCAGGCGTGGCTCGGGTCTGGTGCTTCTCATACTTCTTGTCCATCTGCTCATAGGTGAAGTAGTAACCGCAGCTGGTCACCTGAAGGGCGCGCTCGCGCGCTCTGTCGCTTGCCGCGCAGATCGCCAGCCCAGGCGGGAGAGCGAAGCATTTCTGAACACCAGCCAGGCAGACATCCAGCCCCCACGCATCGAACTCGATCTTGGCACCGGCCATGGAGCTGACCGCGTCCACCAGGATCAGCACATCAGGGTACTTCTCTCGCACCAGCGCTGCTATGTCCTTGAGGGGGTTCAACACGCCGGTCGAGGTCTCGTTCATCACGATGGTGACGGCGTCGTAGTCGCCCTTGGAGAGACCCTCATCGACAAGTTCCGGTGTGATGGCCTGCCCCATCGGTACCTCTATGGTGTCGCAGGGGACACCATTAGCTGCCCCGATTTGATGCCAGCGCTTGGAGAATGCTCCACACACGGTGTTGAGTACACGCTTGGTGGAGGCCTGGCGGATCGCCCCCTCCATCACGCCAGTGGATGAGGACGCGAAGAGGTAGACTCGCTGATCAGTGTCGAGGAGCTTCTGGAGTTTGGACGTGACCCTCGCCTGAAGCTCGGAGTACTCGGGAGCGCGGTGGCCAATCATCGGTGCGGCCTGAGCCTGAAGGATCCTTTCCCGCACGTGGGTCGGCCCAGGAATGAAGAGTTTGGGGACCATAGCTCACCTCCTATAGGGATTGTGAAACGTATCCAACAAAAATAGGAATGCACAACCGGCTGCGCATTCCCCTGTCCACAACCTGAGAGATTCTCTCTCCTTTCAGAGGAGAGATTGCCCCGTCGGTGCCCACGGTGGGCTCTCCAGAGGTATCAGGACACGAGGTCCTTTGACCTGAGAGTTTCGCCGGCACAGCCCGGTCCCTGTCGCCGGCTTGCCCCTTCGGTGCCTCCCTTGGAGGACTCTCCCCCGTGCCCTTTGAAGGCTTCCCATGATATCCCTTGTCAACTCATATTCTAGCAAATGACACAGAGAATGTCAAAAATCTCGTAGCTCATCCGGCACGCAATTCTCGTACCAGTGGGCAGGAGTTCCTTCTGACCTTTCCTATTCAGGAATCCAGGGCAATGGCTCAAACACCCGGGGAATGTGCCCGTTGAGCCGCTTGACCGTTACTCTTCCCCCTCTACCTTCAATCGCTGCGGAGATTCCGGACCTCTGCCGAGACCTCTCAGCAACAGGAGGCTCAAGACCGCCCCCATTGCCGCTGTGCCGAAGGCACCCCCGTACCCCACCGCCCCAGCCAGCGCCCCCAGTCCCCAACTCCCCGCACCCACGCCCAGATCGAAGCAAGTATACTGAGCCGCCACCGCGCTTGCCCGCATCGCTGGGCCCACACTATCCTGGATCAGAGCGTCCAGCCCCGTCCGCAGCGCCCCCCACCCGAGGCCATAGAGGGCAGTCAGGCACACCATCTCCCAGCGGCTGCCCATTGCCGCCAAGCCAGCCGCTGCCAGCGCAACCACCGTCGCCCCCGGCAAGATCACCGTGCGCCGCCCCACGCGATCGGAGAACCACCCCGCCAGCGGGCCGCTCAAGACCAGGGCGAGGGCATAGGCAGCATAGGCCCAGCCAACCCGTCCGAGCCCACGGGCCTCTGCCAGAAGCGGCAGGAAACCCACCAGCCCTCCGTAGGGCAGACCCAGGAGGCCCATCGCGCACGCGCCCAGCCGGACCTCTTTCTGACGTAAGGCGCCCCGCAGTTCGGCCAGTGTGCCTGCTGACGGGTCTCCCTTCCCACCCGGGAGGCCAAACGTCACCCCCCACGCCGCCAGCCCCAGCCCACCGAGAGCAGCAAATAGAAGAGAGAACCCACCGTTCTCCACCAGCCATTCCCCTGCCAGAGGTGCGATCCCCGTCGTCAGCGCGGAGGCCAGGCCCACCAATCCCAGTCCCTCCCCTCGCCTTGCAGGGGGCGAAAGCATCGTCGCCAGGGCCCGATAGGCAGTGGTATAGAGCGCAAGCCCTGCCCCGTGCACCGCCCGCACTGCCAATAACGTCGGAATGTTCCAGCTCAACAGATAGAGCAGGGGAGCTCCACCGAAGAGAAGCGCGCCGCTCAACACCAACGGCCGGCAACCCCAGCGATCGGCAAGCAGCCCACTGAGCGGTCGCAAGACAACCGAAGCCAACGCAAAGACCCAGATTGCCAGGCCATTGTCGGCGGGCGCCCCGCCGACATGCAGAACATACAGAGGAAGCGTAGGGAAAAGCGCCTGCAGCCCGAAGAAGAGGAGCGCCGTGGCAGCTAGTCCGAGGTAGAAAGCTGGAGGGAAGGAGGGCTCCCTCGCCATTGCCTATTGCCGGGCCAGCGCCAAGGTGGGATCCTGATCGTACCGTCGGAACCACTCGAGGACGTCTCGAATCTCCTCCGCCAGGTAACTCGCCAGCCGCGGGGAGGCCTGAATGAACGCTCTTAGGGTGCCGTAGACTTCCGCGCAGGCCGCGTTCTCCTCGTGGTCAGGCAGGACAGTCCGACGAGCCTTCCCCGTCACTGCGTCCGGCGCAGATCGAGCCGAAAGATCCACCACCGGCCCGCCCTCCGGTGCGCCGGGGAGACGAACCCGAGGTGGCTGGACCACCTCGAAGCCAAAGCCCATCTCCTCCCGCACCATTTCGTTCACCGTCTCCCGGATTGTCAACCCCAGGTCAGCCTGCTCTGCCAGCATGCCCTCCAGACTCTGCACCTGCCCATCCCATGGTCGAACCTCAGCCCACGCCATTGTCCCCTCCTCCCCCAACGGACGCAGCTCACAGTACTCCTGCTCGATCAGATAGACCACAGCCGAGAAGAGTAGCGCAGCCGCAGCCCGCCAAGGGGTAAGCGGACTACCGAAGAGTTCCACCAGCACCGTGCGGTGTTGACCGTCGTCGAAGAAGAAATTCGGGAGGTACTGAGCCACTACGCCACTGGCCACCAGCAGGGCACGCTGCCGATCCTCAGCCAGTTGGGCTACCTCGGGCCGCAGTTCGACGGCCTTCCGCACGTCCTCCTTCGTATCCTCCCGGAGCGCCTTGCCGCAGTGCTGGCACAGAGACTGACTGTCGTCAGTGTATTGCTTGCAGGCAGCGCAGATGACCATCACACGCCGGTCACACCATGGACAGAGAGAGGCAGGTACCGTGATCGGTTGCCCACAGTGCCGGCAGACGAAGCCTCCAGACTTGCCCTCCATCCTAATCCTCCAGACTCAAGACAGCCAGGAATGCCTCTTGAGGGATCACTACCTCACCAAGCTGCTTCAGTCGCTTCTTCCCCGCCTTCTGCCTCTCGAGCAACTTCCGCTTGCGGGTCACATCCCCCCCGTAGCATTTCGAAAGCACGTCCTTGCGGAGCGCCTTTACCGTCTCACGGGCAATCACTCGCTTGCCAATCGCAGCCTGGATGGGAACCGGAAACAACTGGCGGGGAATCACCTCTTTCATCCTGCTCGTCAGGGCAGCGCCCTTCTCGTAGGCTTGCTCACGATGGACAATGAACGCTAAGGCGTCCACCGGCTCCTTGTTGACCAAGATCTCGAGCTTGACCAGGTCACCTACCCGATAGCTGTCGAAGGTATAGTCCAACGACGCGTACCCCCGCGTGGCAGACTTCAGTCGATCGTGTAGATCCACGACCATCTCCGACAGCGGCATCTGGAAATGAAGGGCCACCCGTCTGGAATCCAGGGACTCCGTCGTTCCCACCTCCGCGCGGCGGCGAGTCATCAACTCTATGATTGATCCAATGTACTCGGTAGGCGTGAAGATCTGGACCTGCATCCATGGCTCCTGGATCTCCTCGATCTCTCCAGGATCGGGTAGGTCGGCGGGACCGGATACGTCGATCACCTCCCCATCTCTCCTAACCACTCGGTAGGCGACGCTGGGTGCAGTGGCGATCAACTCCAGACCATATTCCCGCTCCAGCCGCTCTTGGACGATCTCCATGTGAAACAGGCCCAGGAAGCCACAGCGAAAGCCGAACTGGAGAGCTTGAGAGGTCTCGGGCTCGAATACCAACGACGCGTCGTTGAGACGCAGTTTCTCCAGGGCATCTCTCAGGCGGGCGTAGTCCTCGCCTTCGACCGGATAGAGACCGGCGAAGACCATGGGTTTGGCCGCCCGGTAGCCCGGAAGCGGCACTGGGGCAGGCGCGTCAGCGTCTGTGAGGGTATCGCCCACGCGACATTCGCCCACCGTTTTGAGGCCGGTCGCTATGTATCCCACTTCTCCGGTATTCAGGCGATCGATCGACTCCATCGCCGGCGTGAACACTCCAACCTCCAGAGGTTCGGTCTGTACCCCTGTCGCCATCAGCAACACCTGCCGGCCTCTCTCCACCGCTCCGTCGACGACCCGCAGGTATGCCACCACCCCCTTGTAGGAATCATAGTGCGAATCGAAGATCAGCGCTCGTAGAGGACTGCCAGAGTGGCCGGCGGGGGGCGGGACTCGATCCACGATGGCCTCGAGCACCGCCTCTGCGTTGGTGCCCTCTTTGGCGGAGACCTGCAGTACCCCCTCTGGACGGATTCCCAGCAAGTCCGCCAGTTCCCCGGTCACCTCCCCAGGCCGCGCGGCCGACACGTCGATCTTGTTCACGACCGGGATGATCTCCAAATCGGCTTCCAGAGCCAGATAGAGGTTGGCCAGCGTCTGTGCCTCAATCCCTTGGGAGGCATCCACCACCAACACCGCTCCTTCGCAGGCCGCCAACGCCCTGCTGACCTCGTAGGAGAAGTCGACGTGGCCCGGCGTGTCAATCAAGTTCAACTCATAGTCCCGTCCATCAGCAGCGGCGTAGTTCATCCGCACCGCCGTTGCCTTGATGGTGACCCCCCTCTCCCGCTCCAGGTCCATCGAGTCCAACACCTGGTCGGTCATCTCCCGCTCAGGGATGGTGCTGGTCAACTCAAGCAGCCGGTCGGCCAAGGTCGACTTGCCGTGGTCGATGTGGGCAACGATGCAGAAATTGCGTATCTGATCTTTATGCATCGCAAAACTAACTGCCCGACACCACTGAGCAGTCCTTGGGCAGCACGAACCCAAAGCGGCTCCCCTGGCCGGGGACGCTGTCGACCCACACCCGTCCGCCGTGGAATTCCACCAACTCCTTGACGACGGAGAGACCCAACCCCATCCCCCCATGCCGGCGGGTCATGTGATCCTCGATCTGGTAGAAGCGATCGAAGATCTGCGCCAGTTCCTCGGGGGAGATTCCGCTGCCGGTATCGGCCACCTCCACCTCCACCTCGTCGCCGCGAGAGTGCGCCGTCACACGCACCCGTCCGCCACGATCGGTGAACTTGACCGCATTGGAGATCAAGTTGTCCAACACCAGCCGCACCTTCTCTCTGTCGGCCACGAGAGTCAATTCATCATCCGGCAGGTCGGCCTTCAGCTCCAGCCCCTGCGCTTCCGTGATGGTCCGATAGGCCGCGCACGCCGAGTTCACCTCACGCCGCAGGTCGAAGGGGGCAGATGCCATCTGCATCTCCCCAGTCTCCAGATAGCGGAGGTTTAACATCGTTTCAATGATCCCCTGCAGCTGAGAGGCCGCCCTCACCACGACCTTCAACTGGCCCGCGGCGGTGTTCTCTGCATCATTCTGAAGGAGGCGCGCATAGCCAAGAATGAGCCCCAGCGGCGTGCGCAACTCGTGAGAGGCGATAGCGATGAAGTCCGATTTCAACCGGTCCAGCTCTCCCAGACGATCGTAGGATTCCCGCAGTTGCTCGACCAGTCGCGCGTTCTCGATGGCCACCGCCGCCTGCGCGGCAAGCGCGATCAGCGTTTCTGTGTCCTCTTGGTTGAATTCCTCATCGCCCCGCTTATTCAGCACCTCCAGCACGCCGATCCGCCGGTCCTTGATCTGCAACGGCACTGCCAGCAACGAGCGGGTCTCAAAATCGATCAGCTGGCCCACACCGCCGTAGTGACGGGGGTCGACCCGGACATCAGAGACGATCGCCGGCTCGCCTTCGGTAAGAACTGCACCAGCGATGCTTCCTTCAACCGGGACCCGTATCTCACCCAAGCGCTGAGGCGAATCAGAGCTGACCGCGAAGAAGCGCAGTTCACGCTCACCGTTGTCCTCATCCAGCAGCAAGATCGAGGCTGCTTCGCTGTCAGTCAGCTCAACCGCCACGTCCACAATCTTGCGCAGCAGCGGCTCCAGAGCCACCGTGGAAGTCAACTCGCGGCTGATCTCTAGAACCCTCTTCAACCGGTCTAGCCCGGCCTCCCCGCTGTTCATCCCTTGCCCTCCACCTCATCCAGAGAGGACGTTATCGCAGATTCACGCTCGAGCCCCTCTTCGCCAAGTTTCCACCAGCCCAGAAACTCAACATTCCCGGCTGGTCCGCGCAGTGGAGAGGGTATCAACCCACACAACCCCAAGTCCAAATCGACAGCCATTTCCAACGTACGCCCCAACACGGCGCGATGGACCTCCGGGTCGCGCACCACGCCCCCCTTCTCCACATCCCGCGGACCGGCCTCAAACTGAGGCTTTATCAGCGCCACCACTTCTCCACCTGGCCTCAGCCAGTCCACAGCAGGCGGGAGAATCAACCCAAGAGAGATGAACGAGACATCAACAGTGACCAAATCCACTGGCTCCGGCAGCCGCTCCAGGTAGCGGGCATTGGTGCGCTCCATCACAGTCACCCGTTGGTCATTCCGCAGCTGCCAATCCAGCTGTCCATATCCCACGTCTATGGCATAGACGCGGATGGCTCCGTGCTGAAGGAGGCAGTCAGTGAAGCCCCCGGTGGAGGCTCCCACGTCGGCGACAACCCACCCGCGAACGTCGAGGTCGAAGCGGATCAGCGCCGCGTCCAGTTTCTCCCCGCCGCGACTCACAAATCGAGGGCGCTCCTCCAACTCGATATGAGCATCCGCTGGCACCTTGCATCCCGGCTTGTCCGATATCTGGCCGGCGACGCGCACCTCTCCCGCCATGATGAAGCGCTGTGCCTGGGATCTGGTCTCCGCCAAGCCCCTTCTCACCAGCAACCGATCGAGTCGCTCCTTGTCCACCTCCTCTTAAGAATACCCCAGACGGGCGGTTTGGTCAAGAGTTTGCCCAACCCACCCTTTTCTGGTATCATCGGCGCAAGACATCGCCACACCATCGCCCTGGGAGAGAAGACATGCTGCGACACCTGCTGAGAACCATGCGCCCCAAGCAATGGATCAAGAACGTCTTTGTCTTCGCTCCGCTGGTCTTCGACGTCAAGCTGACAAACCCTATCTACCTGCTCAACACTCTCGCGGGCTTCGTGCTCCTCTGCCTCGTCTCTGGAACGGTCTACGTCATCAACGACCTGGCGGACGCAGAGAAGGATCGCCACCATCCCCGCAAACGCAATCGTCCCATTCCATCGGGTCGGCTGTCCACATCGGCGGCGCTAGTCGGTGCAACAACACTGATCCTCCTTAGTCTGCCCGCGGGCTTTCTCCTCGATCTCTCATTCGGCAGCATCCTGCTCGGTTACCTGCTCCTCCAAATCGCGTATTCCTTCCTGTTGAAGAGGCTGGTCATTATCGACGTCCTCGCCATTGCCAGCGGATTCGTCCTGCGAGTGGCAGCCGGCGTTCCTCTGGTGGAAGCAGAGCGGTTCTCCCCGTGGATGTATA
Source organism: Anaerolineae bacterium (assembly GCA_050049355.1). Lineage (GTDB taxonomy): Bacteria > Chloroflexota > Anaerolineae > B4-G1 > DUEL01 > JASFWK01. The sequence goes on from JASFWK010000027.1 coordinate 10,832, forward strand.
CCTGCATGGCACTGTTGGCCCTCCTCATCGGCTTCAGCAAGCGACGCCACGAGCTGACATTACTGGCAGAGAACGCAAACGCCCATCGGGAGAGCTTGGAAGAGTATAGCTTGCCGCTTCTGGATCAGATCATTGGTGTCGTCACGGCGGCTACGCTGATCGCCTACGCTCTCTACACGTTCTCGGCTCCCAATCTACCCGCCAACCACGCGATGATGCTGACCATTCCATTTGTCCTCTACACTGTCTTCCGCTACTTGTACCTGGTGCAGGTCAAGGGGCTGGGCGGAGAGCCCGAGGAGGTCGTCCTCGGCGACCGCCCACTGCAAGCAGGGGTGGCGTTATGGGCCCTGGCGGTGATGGTGATAATGTATCTCTTCCGCTGAGGAAGGTTGACCCATGGTCAGTGCATCCGCTCCGGGAAAGATCATCCTTTTCGGCGAACATGCCGTCGTCTATGGCCGGCCAGCCATCGCCGTTCCGGTCTCCCAGGTGCGAGCTACGGCGCTTGTGGAGGAAGCACCACCAGGCAGTGGACTGACGTTGGTTGCCCCGAATCTGGAGCGGAGTGTGCACCTGGACAAGGCAGGGGCAGAGGATCCACTGGCAGCCATCGCGCTGTTGACCCTGGCACACCTCGGGCAGCCAGCGCCAGACGCCGTTCTGACCGTCTCCTCGGCAATCCCTATCGCCGGCGGCATGGGGAGCGGCGCAGCCGTTTCAACAGCCATAGCCCGCGCTCTGGCTGCCTTCCTGGGACACAAGCTCCCCCCCGCCGACATCAGCAGCCTGGTCTACGAGGTAGAGAAGATCCACCATGGCACTCCAAGCGGGATCGACAACGCCGTTGTAGCCTACGAGCGTCCCATCTACTTCATCCGGGGCCGTCCCGCGGAGACGTTCTCCGCCGGCGCGCCGCTCTACATCCTGATCGCCGATTCCGGCACGCCCAGCCTCACCCGTGAGGTTGTCGCCGCCGTTCGCGAGGCGCAGGAGAGGCATCCAGCCCAATACGACTTCGTGTTCGATCGTATCGGCGAGCTAGTGGACGAGGCGCGCCAGGCAATAGAGGAGGGAGACATCTACACCCTGGGAGCCCTCATGGATCAGAACCAAGAACTTCTGCGCGAGATAGGTGTCTCTTCATCCGAACTGGACAGGCTCGTGGAGGCGGCCTGCATCGCCGATGCGCTGGGAGCCAAGCTCTCCGGTGCCGGACGCGGCGGAAACGTCATCGCCCTGGTGGAGGAAGAGACCGCGGACGAAGTAAGGGAGAGCCTCATAGACGCTGGCGCAGGGCGGGTGATCTTGACCACGCTGGAGTAGTCGAAGCGATGGATCGAACGGGCGAATTGGTCTTCCTGAAGCTCGGTGGCTCCCTCATCACGGACAAGGCCCGCCCCTACACGCCCCGCCCCCGAGTCATACGGGCGCTGGCCAAAGAGATCCACAAGGTTCTGCAGGCGATGCCTAACCTGCGCCTGCTCATTGGTCATGGTTCGGGTTCCTTTGGCCATCAAGCAGCGGCATCCTACGCGACGAGGCGCGGGGTTCAGAGCTCCCTTGAGTGGCGCGGATTCGCAGAGGTGGCCGCCGCCGCTGCTCGGTTGAATCGCCTTGTAGCCGACGCGCTGCTGGAGGAGAACGTCCCGATTCTCTGCCTGCAGCCCTCCGCCTCGGCCCTCTGCCACGACGGGATTCTCACCCACCTGGAGACCCATCCCATCCAGGAGGCACTCCGGCGGGGGCTCATACCGCTCACCTACGGTGACGTGGCGCTGGATGACGTCCGTGGCGGGACGATCGTATCCACCGAGGAACTCTTCGTCTACCTGGCCAAGACGCTCCGCCCCGACCGCATTCTCCTCACAGGTTCGGCCCCCGGAGTAGTCGATGGCAAGGGGGACGTCATCTCCTCTGTCACGCCAGCCACGTTCCCGACCATCCGCCCTCTACTGAGGGAAGCCCAGGTGACGGACGTCACCGGTGGGATGGCGGACAAGGTAGCTCTTATGGTCGAGTTGGTGACAGGCCAGAAAGAGCTAGTGGTCCACATCCTCTCCGGGCTTGAGCCGGAACTGGTCCGGCGCGCCCTGGAGGACTCGGCTCTCTCCATCGGCACGCGCATCACCTCCCAATAGCCCGCAGCTGGCAGCGACGTGAAGCCGAGCAGTGCCACACGGAAGCAGCCAACCCTGCCTGCCGGTCCGACTGGTGACTGCCCACAACTCCCAGCACGACCCCTGAGATCTTGGCTGCATCACGGCAGAGCACGCAGAGTACACTGAGAGACGTTACTCCATAGTTCATCTGCGATCCCTGCGGTCTCTGCAGCAAGACGTGGACCATCGCAAAACCCCCGAGTGTTGCAGGAACCTTTCCCCTGCGGTATAATTGCCAGTGACGGGTCGTTCGGACCCACGCGGAGCAATACGAAGGCGGGCGTCCTGTGCGCCCGCTCTAGACTGAGGCAAGGAATGGGTACACTAAGCATTGTGGCGTGGTTCACTGCTACGCTGGTCTTTGTACTGGGACCGATCATCCTCATCCATGAGCTGGGACACTTTCTGTCTGCCAAGCGCGCCGGTGTCCGTGTGGAGGAGTTCGGTTTGGGTCTCCCGCCGCGCCTGCTGACGTTGGCAGGCGAGCCAGGGATGATGCGGATCGGTTCCATCGAATTCACAATACCCGGGCGGCTGCGGTTGCCATTCGGACTCGCCAAGGGCGAGCAGGTGGAGGCATTAGCGCGCCAAGAGGAAGACGGCACGTACCGGCTGAGGCGCCTGACTCTGCCAGAGGAAGCCTCTGCCACCCCCTCACGCCAAGAAACCCAGGAAGGCGTTCTCTTCCGCGGTGAAGTCACCAACTTCGAGCCTGGCACTCGGTACACACTGAATGCCCTGCCCTTCGGCGGCTTCGTCAGGATGACAGGTGAAGAGGACCCCTCCGATCCCCGCAGCTTGGCCGCGCAGCCCAAGCGCCAGCGGCTGGGCGTGCTCCTGGCTGGTCCCTTGCTCAATCTACTGGCTGCCTTCCTACTCTTCGCCGCAACCTACATGGCAGGCCATCCGGAGAAGTTCCACGCCCGCGTCGAGTACGTGCAACCGGGCACGGCGGCTGCCGCGGCGGGAATCCAGTCGGGGGATATCATCTTCGCCATCGACGGTGTGCCCATTGAGGACGGCACGGAGCAGATCCAGGAGATCGTGAAGGACGCCGCCGGCGAGACTCTTGCCCTCTACATTGTGCGAGACAAGGAGCCAATTACACTTTCGGCCACGCCCCGTCAGGAAGAGGGGCACGGCGTCCTGGGTATTGCCATGAGGGGAGAGTGGCCAGCCTCCTCGGGGGTGGTACACTATCCTCCCCACGAGGCCGCCGTTTTCGCCGCCGAGGATATGGTCAGCATCGTTGCCAGGATGATTCAGTTGCCCCGCCTGCTGGCCCAGGGGGATGTCCAACCAGCAGAGGTACGGCCCACCAGTGCGGTAGGCATCAACGCCATACTCACCTTCACTCTCCAGCAGAGCGTGGAGTGGGGCATTCCCTACCCCGCCCTGTACTCGGCCGCGCTGGTCAGTCTGGCCCTGGGCGCAACCAACCTCCTTCCTCTGCCAGCCCTCGATGGAGGGCGCGTGCTGTTCGTGTTGATCGAGGCCATTCGCCGACGTCGGATCAACCCCGAGATAGAAAGCCGCATCCATTTCGCGGCCATGGTGATCTTGGTGGCGCTGATGCTCTTCATCATGGTTCAGGATGTGGTGAATCCACTAATCGATTGGTCCCTACTGAGACGATGAATGCTTCACCGAGAGAAGAGCTAACAGACTTGCTTGCACAAATCCGGAATGGCGCCCTGCCCCGTGACACACTTCACGGGCTATCCAGCCTGACCGGAGATGACGCGGAGAAGGTGCGGGAAGTTTGGCCTGAGTTGCCTGTCGAGATCAGACGCGAGATCATCACCGTTCTTGTAGAGATCTCCGAGTGTGACTTCAAAGTCTACTTTGGAGAGGTCTTCCGCATCGCCCTGGAGGATCCCGATGCAGTAGTGCGGGAGGCGGCGGTAAAGGGGCTCCAGGAAGAGGAAGACGTCCGACTGATCTCCCTTCTGGCTTCCTACCTTCAGGAGGATCCGTCGCCCGAGGTCCGTGCGGCAGCAGCGATCTCGCTGGGCCACTACATGCTGCTGGGGGAGTTGGGAGAGATTCAACCCCGGTCCCATCGTCGAGTATACCAGGCATTGATCACAGGATGCACTTCGACGGAGGAGCGCGCTGAAGTGCGCTGTCGGGCACTTGAATCACTAGCCTACTCGGGAGAGGAAGAGATAGTAGCTCTCATTGACAAGGCCTACCAAGACCCCGATGAAAGGATGCAGATCAGCGCAGTGCTCGCCATGGGGCGCAGCGCCGACAAGCAGTGGGCGCCGGTCGTCCTGGGAGAGCTTCTCAGCCCCAACCCGCAGATGCGATGCGAAGCTGCTCGTGCCTGCGGCAAACTGGCCCTTGAAGAGGCAATCTCCACCCTGATTGAGCGGGTGGACGACGTGGACACCGAAGTGCAGGATGCAGCTATCTGGGCACTGGGACAGATCGGCGGCGAGGAAGCACGCCGCGTGCTCAAGTCGTGTATGCGGGCGGGAAGGGAATCAAAGCGAGAGGCGGCGCGCGAAGCCCTGCGCGAACTGGAGTTTCTCCACGGTGATCTGAGCGCCATCCTGTTTCCCTTTGACCTCGATGTGGAGGACACAGAGTAGGAAGGGGATACCCCGTGAGGGCGCAGCTTCGGTGCACATACTTACTCCTGGTCGCGGCCCTGCTGTGGGCGACAGCAGGGGCCTCCCCTGCCCATGCCCAAGACGCACCACCGATCACGGTCTCGAGCTCCTCTGCCCGGTATAGCTTCGGGCAGCAAGCCACATTCAGCATTGAGGCCTCAGCCGCGGCAGAGATAACTGCAGTCTCCCTCTACGTGAAGCTCCAGGGAGAGACCAACACCGAAGTTCACCCGCTAGCCTTTGAGCCCAGATCCACGATCCAGGCCAGTATCGAGCGGAACCTGCGTCTCTTCCCTCTTCCCCCGTTCGGCCAGGTCACTTGGTGGTGGGAGATAAGAGACGGCGCAGGCAACGTCCTGGAAACAGAGCCGGCGTCCTTCCAGTACGTGGACAATCGGTTCGAATGGCACACCGCGTCGGATGAACCTATCTGGGTCCACACCCAGGTGGACGATCCCGTCTACACACAGTCGGCCCTGGACACAGCAAAGACCGCGCTCGAACAGATCGGGCGGGAACTGGAAGCCCCGTCCCTGGAGCGGGTGGACATCTACCTGTATCTCTCAGAGGATGACATCAAAGCGGCACTGCAGATGGCGGGTCGGGAATGGGTAGGTGGCCAGGCACGTCCAGAGTTGAGCGTGATCTTGGCCGCGATTCCTCACAACGACGGGTCGCCGACCCGCATGGAACGTGACATCCCCCATGAACTGACACATCACCTGATCTACCACACTGTCGGTTCTGAGGGATATCAGAATGTGCCTGCATGGCTGGATGAAGGGCTGGCCACGGCAAACGAACTGCAGCCCGATCCCACCCTTGAGGCCGCCTTAGAGACCGCCCATGCTGAGGGTCGCCTGATCCCGTTGACGGACCTATGTGCTCCGTCCCCAGCCGACACCGACGTCGCGTTTCTCTTCTACGCCCAGAGCGGCAGCTTGGTCCGCTACATTCGGCATCGCTACGGCAGCACAGGGATACGCTCTCTGCTGGCAGCCTACGCTGATGGAGCGGGGTGTGAAGGCGGCATCATCCGCGCCCTCGATACAACGCCACAGAGGCTGAACCTGGCCTGGCGCGCTCAGTTGATCGGCCTTAGTGGCTGGTTGACTTGGCTCACGGAAAACAAGTCATGGCTGTTTCTGTGGGGACTGAGTCTGCTATTGGCACTGCCGATGGCACGGGGACTGCGCACCCGGAACAGAGACATAGAGCAGGCCAAGTAGATGAGAATGCGAACGCCACTCCTCGTACTGGACCTGGAAACCCAGCACACCGCTGCCGAGGTCGGTGGGTGGGATCACATCCGCGACATGCGTCTCGCTGTCGCAGTGACCTACGACCCTGCCGCAGATCTCTACCGGGTCTACAAGGAGAACGACGCCTCGCATCTCATCTCCGATCTGCGGGCTGCTGAGTTGGTGGTAGGCTACAACCTTCACCGGTTCGATTACGAGGTCCTGCGCGCCTACACGACCGACCCCCTTGAAGGCCTGCCTACCGTAGACATGCTGCTTGACATCCATCGCGTTCTCGGCTGGCGAGCCAAGCTCGACGACGTGGCGGCCGCAACGCTGGGTGAGCGCAAGAGCGCCGACGGCCTGGCCGCCGTGCGCTGGTTCCGCGAGGGACAGGTGAAGAAGGTGATCGCCTACTGCAAGCGCGACGTGGAAATCACCTGGCGAGTGTACGACTTCGGCCGTCAGAATAGGTACGTGGCCGTGTTCGACCGCCGTTGGCGCACCCAGAGGGTGCCGGTCCCATGGTAACAGACGACTTCGAGCCAGCTTATCTGGATCTGCTGCGCTCCGGCGATCTGAGGCAGCGGGTAGAGACCGCCTACGAGCAGATGCACGAGTGCAACTTGTGCGCTCGAGAGTGCGGTATCGACCGCTACGAGAAGGCTGGGCGCTGCCGGACGGGCGTGAAGGCAGTGGTGAGCAGCTTTGGCCCCCACCTGGGTGAAGAGGACCCTCTGCGCGGCCAGCGAGGCTCAGGCACGATCTTTTTCGGGTGGTGCAACCTGAGGTGCCAGTACTGCCAGAACTACGACATCAGCCAACTGGGTCATGGGGAGGAGAAGGAGTCACAGGAGATCGCGTCTATGATGCTCTCCCTGCAGGCCCAGGGCTGCCACAACATCAACCTCGTCTCCCCTAGCCACGTTGTGGCCCCCATCTTGGCGAGCCTACTCATCGCCGCTGAGAGCGGGTTGCGCCTGCCGCTGGTCTACAACACCGGCGGCTACGACTCGATGAGCGCGCTGAAGCTGTTGGAGAGAGTAGTAGATATCTACATGCCCGACATGAAGTACGCTGATGCGGAGATCGCGCTGCAGTACTCTCGGATCAGGGACTACCCAGCTGCGAACCAAGCCGCGGTCAGGGAGATGCACCAACAGGTCGGCGACCTCGTGCTCGATGAGCGAGGGATCGCTCTGCGTGGGCTGCTCGTTCGACATCTGGTGCTGCCAGAGGGACTGGCCGGCACTCCCGAGATCGCTCGCTTCCTGTCCGAACAGGTATCGCCGGATACATACATCAACATTATGGACCAGTATCGACCGTGCTACCGAGCTCACGAGATGGCACCGCTGCACCGGCCGATCACGTCCGAGGAATACGGAGAGGCGGTAGAGGCCGCGCGTCAGGCGGGTCTTCATCGCTTCGACCAACGCAGATCACATCTGATGCGCATTCTCTGGAGGAGGTGACCAGGAATGAGTCAAGCACCCAAGGAGGAGGCGCAGCTTCGCGCAGTAGTTGAGGGACGGGTCCAAGGAGTCAATTTCCGCTACTACACCGTTCGCACCGCTCGCCGCCTCGGACTGAGCGGATGGGTCGCCAATCGGCTTGACGGAAAGGTGGAGACCATAGCCGAGGGTCCTAAGCCCAAGTTGGAAGAATTCTTGGCCTACTTGCACGAGGGCCCGCCAGCCGCGCTGGTCACCCGGGTGCAGAGCGAGTGGAAGCCAGCAGCCGGTCAGTTCGACAGCTTTAGAGTGCGCTACCTATGATCCGCAATCGAGAGGGACTCGCCTGGGCTATACTTATACTATCCTTTGCGCTCTGTCTGGGACTGGCAGTGGGGTTCCCTCTGGGCGTCCAGTACTTCATCCGCCATGCCCGGGTCGGTCAGCAGGTAGCCCTGGAGCCGCAGCGCGGTACTCCACGCATGCAGCGCGGCGGTCAGGGGGAAGTCATCGCTCTGGTGGGCGCTGCCAACGATGTTCCCAGGGGCACGGTCATCACGACGGGGTCGACCGACCAAGGAGCACTGACCCTCTATGCCCCCGGCGAGGAGCAAGCCACTGTGGCGGTGGCCCAGATCTATGGCGGCACAGCCTTGACCTTTGTCGCAGCCCGCTCTCCCCGCTTCGGCGCCAGTCCCCTACCCCACGAGGTGATACTAAGAGTCACGGGGGGACGGGTTCGTATCACTGTGGTTCCGGCCCGCGGCCGACCCACCGTAGTGGAACTTCACACACCCCACGCGGTCGCCAACCTGAAGGAAGGAAGCTACGAAGCTAGGGTCAGCCCGGCATTCTCCGAGATTGCCGCTCGAGACGGCAGCGCTGAGGTCGTTACCAACGGCGGAGAGACAGTGGCGTTGGGACCCTCCCAGCGGACTGTTGCCGAGGCTGGTTCCTCGCCGCTCCAGGTGCTCCCCGCGGAGCGAAACCTGGTGGACGACGGGAACTTCGACTCCCCTCTTGAACCAGAATGGGACATCTATCATAGGGACGTGCAGCAGGACCCTTCCGGCACGGTCGAGGTGACCACCTTTGGCGGCCGAACAGCAGCTCACTTCCGCCGCTCTGGTATGGGCCACGTCGAAGTCGGCATCCGACAGGAGATCAGCTACGACGTGCGCGACTTCGCCTCATTGGCCCTGCACCTCAACGTGAGAGTCCGAAGCCAGAGCCTGACCGGATGCGGCAGTGTGGGGTCTGAATGTCCCATCATGGTCCGCATTGACTACGAGGACGTCCACGGTACCGACCGGGTGTGGTACCACGGATTCTACTCAGTAGAGCCGGGAGAAAGCGATCTCCTCTTCACGTGGCTGGAGCAGGTGCCACCACAGACGTGGTATACATTCGATTCTGGTAACCTGGTCCAGCTCTTCGAGGAACCGCCAGCCCTGATCAAGAGACTGGCGATTTATGCCTCCGGTCACTCTTTTGATGCACTGGCCACTGAGGTGGAATTGCTGGCGCAGGAGTAAGAGACAACCGACTGAGTAGGAATTGGCCTTCCAGCCAGTTCCGCCGGCACCTCGCTGGTCCGTCAGTCCATCTCCTCCAGCTCGCGTCGCAGCTCTTCCGGGGTTGTCACCTCCAGCGGAACATAGCGGGTGCGAGGATAATAGCGCCGGAAGAAGTCCGCCAGGTCGGAAGGCCAAGCTTCAGGATTCACAGCGATGACTCGCTTGTCCTCCAGCGCACCGATGCCAGCGTCGTCGGCACTGGCCCCAATGGTCCACCGGTGGCGTTCCCAAGCCCCGCTATCCAGAATCGCGTCGACCCACTCTGGGCCCGCCCCCGGCGGAAGCAGCACATAGGTCCGCGCATATTGCTCCCGGGGCAGCCCCCAGGCCTCCGTGGGCCCAGGCTGGACAGCCAGGTCTGCCTCCGCGAGCCGCTGATCCCCCTCAGCGACTCCGAAGGTGACATGGTAGGTTCCTCCCCCACTCGGGACAAAGGTCCAACACCACTGTCCCCCTTCAGAAGGCGGCTCAACCGGCACTTCAGTCACGGGGACTGTCTCTCCAGTGGGATCCGCGACTTGGAGGCTGACCTCTTCATAGGCTTTGGTCGAGGTCACTGTGACCTGCACCGTCTCCTCCGCCTGGGGCTTTGCTGGCTCAAAGGCGATCTCCGTCCGAGGCGGGGAGGTCACGACCTCCAAACGGGCATCGTCCCAGTAGGCATCGTTGTGTTTGAAGGCCCAAAGGGTCCGGGAACGCAAGAATACTGTCACTGTATCGCTTTGGGCCACGACCTCAACAGGTGGAACGGGCCGATAGGCGTTGTAGATGTGAGCACCACGCCCCCATACAACAGTGTCAGCAAAGGGGTCAGTGCCACCAGTCGGATCGATGCCCAGCCGAAAAGTGAAGTTCCTTGCGCCGTCGTCCTCCACCTCGCCCTCTAGGCCAAAGAAGTGATTGTATCCCACCCCCTCACCATCGCTCCAGCGAGGATCATCTTCATGGGGGCTATCCTGCCAGTTCGACCAGGCGTGCGCCCAGGCAGTCAGACGCAGCCGTGTTCCAGGCTCGACCTCTACTTGCTGCAAGAACCCCCCATCGTGCTTGCGGAAGAAGGTGAACAGGAGTATTGATTTCTGGCCAGAGTGTACACGCACTGGGTCGCCGGTCACCCAGGCGTCGCGCACCTCCGGCTGATCCCACGTGCCAGGGTCATGCCTGAACCAAGTCAACCAATGCGGGGGCGTGAAGATGTTACCGCGCTCCACCTCATGGGGCTCACCGTCGGAGAGGAAGACCAAACAACGGTGGGATTCCTCCTCCGCCCAGTCAGCCTCGAAGCTGTCGTTTTCCAGTAGGTTACCTGCCACCGCTTCCTCTCCTCCCCGGAGGTGACCTCCTCCGAGCAAGCGATAGTTTGCCCAAAGCCGCGACCGCCGTGCTCGGGAACGATCCTTGGTGTCTCATCGCTTCTACGAATTTGGAGCTGCACCTCTCGGAGCAGGGAGCAACTATGCGGCTTTGAAGCCGAGTCCTCGCTCGCGCAAGCTGATCCAGCGCTGCTGACCGATCACTAGATGATCAAGTACCTCAACGCCAAGTAGGCGCCCCGCTGAGACCACATCAGCAGTCACTGCCACATCCTCTGGCGAAGGCGTGGGGTCGCCTGAGGGGTGGTTGTGCGCCACGATGATGGCCGCACAGTTGCGCCGCACCGCCTCTCGGAAGACCTCGCCCACCCGCACCTGGGATTGGTTGAGGCTCCCCTTGTAGATCGGCTCGCTGCCCAGCAGGCGATTGCGGGTGTCGAGAAAGAGGACCCAGAAGTGCTCTTGCTCTTGGTAGCCGATCTCCGGCAGCAGAAGCGCGGCGGCATCACCGGGCGAGCATATTTGAGGCCTATCTTCCGGCGCAGCCACCATCAGCCGTCGACCCAGCTCCAGGGCGGCCTTGATCTGCGCCGCCTTCGCCATGCCGATACCTCTCTCCGTCACCAGTTGAGAAAGGCTGGCTCGTGCCAAGCCAGCGATGCCACTAAACTGGGCCAGCAGCCGGCGCGAGAGGGCCAGGGCGCTCTCGCCGCCAACGCCAGTGCGGAGCACAATCGCCAGCAGCTCGGGCGTCGAGAGCGACCCCGCCCCAAGCCTCGCCAGCCGTTCACGGGGCCGGTCTTGGACCGGGAGCTCCTTTATCGTTGGATGATAGATGGGTTCGTTGTCAGCTGCCATGTCAACCCCACTATACCCCGCGGACCTCCAATGTCAAATCAACTGCCGGTCGAGGCGCTTCGGAGCAGCTCAGTCGAGCGTCCAGATTCACTTGATCCGCACACAAAGCACAGAGTCTCTGGTGGGAACAAGGAC
>JASFWK010000094.1:0-8222 GCA_050049355.1 Anaerolineae bacterium
CAAGATCCGTCAGAACCTCTTCTGGGCATTCTTCTACAACGTGGTGATGATCCCGCTGGCAGTGGTCGGTTGGATGCACCCGGTGCTGGCGGAGATCGCTATGGCAACCTCCTCCGTCACTGTGGTCACCAACGCCAATACCCTCCGGCGCGTCCAGATCCAGCCGGAGTATCGGTAGCTTCCCGTGGGCTCTCGCTGGCGGCCAAAGGAGAAAGCAGATTACAGGTCATCTACTCCTCTGAGCGCCAGCGACCATTTCACTGGGAGACGCTCTTGCCGAACACTGGGTTTGGTCGCGAATGTGGCGAGCTAACTATCACTTTGCGAATCAGGAGCAGTTAGTCGGTTGAGCGTTGGCCTGAGCCCGCCGATGGGTAGCCGCCAGAGGCAGCGCATGTAGCACACCGTCGAAACCAGAACTGTGTCGTAGCAGTCGGCAAAACTGGATCTTGATACGGCCTTCGGCCTAGCTCAATCGGCGTCTTGCCTCGTTGTGCACCGAAAAACGGAAGTGAAGGTGGCTAGTGTGGCGAACCCCATGCATTCTTCCTCTTAGATCGCTCCGGTGAGAACGGCTTCATTTGCTGACTATTCATGTATCGGAACTTTGGACCGCCAGAGCTTGCTTCGGACGCGGGTCTTCGAGAGACAAGTGATAGGATCAGCATGAATCGGCGTTGGCCTGCGTCCCGTTGCTCCTTCAGCCCCTATCGTTAAGGATTCTTGAACATCTGCTGGCTCCGTTCTTGCTCCGCTCCTATCGGTGCGTATAATAGATGCCAGAGGGGAGATGACATATGACTCAAGCGGAAGATCTCGACCAATGGTTTCCTCGCGCTCCCGAGTTCGCCCCTGGGCGGAGCCTGGGCATCGTCGTCGGGGGGAGCCTCTCTGATGGGCTGGAGGTGAAACTTGACCCACAGACCATGATAGAGGGGCTGGCTGTGGGGCGGTACGTCGTTATCCGCGGGCGGACGGGGCGGCGGTTCTTCTCTATCGTCAATGATGTAGCCCTGGACGCCATCAACCCACTGATTGAGAAGACGCCTCCTGACATATCCGACCCCTTCATCACGCGGGTGCACGACGGTACTTCTACCTTCGGTCGCCTTCACGTTGCGCCGATGCTGGTGCTGGAGGAGGGAGGAACGGAACCGAAGCCAGTGAAGACCGTCCCTTCGCACTTCTCTCCGGTCTACGAGGCTAGCTCGGAGGATGTGGCTCTCGTTTTCGGCGATGAGGACGAGGCGGGGTACTTCAGCATCGGCGAGCCCCTGGATATGGAGGGCATCCACGTGCCTATCAATCTGAACCGTTTCGCGGAGCGCTCGGCGGGGGTCTTCGGCAAGACCGGCACCGGTAAGACCTTCCTCGCCCGTCTCCTGCTGGCCGGCATCATTCGGCAGCGGGTTGCCGTCAACCTCGTCTTCGACATGCACAACGAGTACGGCTGGAAGAGTCAGGACGAGGCTCAACGGGAGGTGAAGGGGCTGAGACAACTCTTCCCCACCGGCGGCGTCTCGGTCTTCACGCTCGACGAGGAGTCCTCTCGACGGCGGGGCAGCAAGGTAGACGCTGTGATACGTATCGGCTACGATCAGATCGAGCCCGAGGACGTGGACAGCCTCTCGAGCCTGATGGCTCTCTCAGACATACAGGTGGGCGCGCTCTACTTCCTGCGGCGCAGGTTGGGGAAGGATTGGGTCGCTCGCCTTCTGGACGAGCGCGACCCACTAGAGGACCTGGACGCTGCATTGGAGCGGGGCACCCTCCACGGGGGGACACTGGGAGCCATTCAGCGGAAACTGGGGCTCTTCCGTCGTTTCGATTTCCTCCGACCACAGGTACACGAGGATCCGGTGCAGCAGATTCTCGACTACTTGGATCGTGGGGTCAACGTCATCCTGGAATTTGGGCGTTTTGGCAACAGTCTGGAGGCTTACATCCTGGTCGCTAACTACATCACTCGCCGGATCCACGCTCACTACGTGGCGCGCAAGGAGGCGGCGGTGGGTGGACAGGGGGAGGAACCGCGTCCTTTGATAATCACCATTGAGGAAGCGCACAAGTTCCTTGATCCTGCGGTAGCTCGCCATACTGTTTTCGGCACCATCGCCCGGGAGCTGCGCAAGTACAACGTGACCCTGATGGTCGTGGACCAGCGGCCCAGTGGCATCGATCCTGAGGTGATGAGCCAGATTGGCACCCGGGTCACATGTCTGTTGGACGACGAGGCCGACATCCGCGCGGTCTTCTCCGGAGTGGCCGGAAGCCAGCAATTGCGCGAGGTGCTGGCTCGACTTGACACCCGCCAGCAGGCGTTGGTGATGGGGCACGCAGTGCCGATGCCTGTAGTCGTGCGCACCCGCACCTATGGCACGCCCGAGTTCTACGCCGAAATGGGGATCGCCGAAGGTGAGGAGCCGGAAGCAGTCCTCCAGCGGGGGCGGGCGGTGCTCCGGGGTGGTGAAGACGAGGGCATCTAGCGCTGCTGAGAGAGGAGAGACCGATGGGGAGGGCCTTTCCCCTGCTTGCTTTGTTGGCTCTCGGAGTTGGAGCCGCGGCGTGCAGCTTCGGTTTGACGCCCAGCTTGACCTCCACCTCGACTCCGTCGGCCAGCCAGACACCCACGCCAACAGCGACGGCGCCTGCCCCGACTCCGACGCTTTCTCCCCGGCAAGCTGTACAGGTCATTCAGACCCTGTGCTTGAAAGTGGAACCACACAGGCCTGAACTTGGCGAGGGGCTCTATCAGCCTCTCGCTGAGACAACCCGCGACATACTCACATACCTTGACGTGCGAGTGGTGGACGAAGAAGCAGTCTGCGACGCCACCCTAGCGATAGACGTAGTAGGCATACCTCTCGGCGAAGATTACCAACACGTCGGCTCCGAACGCTCCAGCCACTGCTACACCGGGGCCACAGTCTTCGGGGGGATGGCACTCACCGTACCCCAGATCGAACCCTTGACCACTACCATCACTGCGACGGTTGAACCTGTCGGAGGGACCATTCACGCGTGTCCCAGCGAAGAGCAAGCCCCCTTTCAGAAGGCCTGGGCAGAACCCTACTTGGAGGGGCTGGTTGGCTTCTGGGGCGACCAGGTTCTCGTGCCAGCAATGCAGGACGATGATCGCTGGGTGCACACTGCCGCAGCCGATGCGTTGGAGGAAAGAGGAGTGGAGGCTGTGCCCGCCCTCATTGAAGTCCTCGGGAACGAGAACGATTGGGCGCGCCGGGTCGCCGCCACGATGTTGGGAGAGATCGGACCGGAGGCAGCCGAAGCAGTACCTGCCCTTGTAGACGCCTTGGACGACGATGTGCGGCCGGTCCGCTTCGAGGCAGCCGTGGCATTGGGCAACATTGGCCCAGCGGCCAGGGGTGCTGTCCCGGCGCTTATCCAGATTCTGAGGAATGAAGACGGCGAACTACGCGAGGTCGCCGTGCACGCGCTGCAGCCCATCACGGGCCAGTATTTCGGCGAGGAGGCAGACGCCTGGCAGGAGTGGTGGGAGGAGCAGCAGTAAAGCCGGGAGGAGGACATTTCGGGTCTTGAGAGTAATCATAGACTTTGATGGCACGCTGACAGCTGAGGAGGAGCTAGCGAAGTCGCTGGCGGAGAAGTCACTGGACACGCTGGCGAACGAGGTCATCGGTGCGCCCCGCCAGGAGCTGGCTGAGGTGTATGCATCCACCCAGGCGCGTCTGGTGGAGGCTCCGCATCGCTACTGGTGGGAGGTCAACGGTCTGATAGCTTCCTACTGCAATGAAGGTGCGTTCATTCTAAACACTACGACCCTTCAGGTGATGCTGAGCGAGAGCGCCGGCTATCTGGGAGCTGTGACGGAGGCGTTCCCTGAGGCCGAGTACGACCCCGTTGTCGATTGCATCAACTACCTCTTCCACCGCCACACAGCCGAACTCCCGCCGGCATTCCGTCCTCCTGCGCGCGCCGTGCTTGTCTCCCTTCTTGAGCATCCCAATCGTGAGCCGGTCGTTCTAACGAACTCGCTGGGTGACAAGGTGCGTAGGCACCTTACAGTGCTTGCGCTGGAGGACGAGATCTCCGTGCTTGGCGACACTCGTCAGTATGAGATGGACCCCGGCTGGACCCGGAGGTTCGCGCATCCACAGCTGGGCGAGATCCAGGTCTGGCCGGCTTCGAAGACCTACCAGATCGACCTGCGCCGGCCGGCATACTACCGCGCGCTGGTTCAGGCTGCCGAGGAGGATCCACAGCTCGTGGTTGTGGCAGACACTCTCTCACTGCCCGGCGCGCTGCCCCTTGTGATGGGCATCCCGTTCTTTCTCGTGCGCACGCCATACACGCCTGCCTGGTGCGCTGAGGTGGTGGGCACCCATCCTTTCGGTGCGGTGCTCGACGACTTGGCCGACCTGCCGGTGGCGCTGGATGACTTACCTGGTGATGGACGGTTGTCATCTCCCGAGAGCCAGATTCAAGAGGTGGCGGAGAGACAGGAAGATGAATGAGTACCTGAAGGCCAATCGAGCCCACTGGGATGAACTGGTTGCCATTCACGCCAACTCAACCTTCTATGACCTGGAGGGCTTCAAGGCGGGAAAACTGAGCCTGAAGTCGCTCGAACTCGAGGAACTGGGTGACGTGGCGGGCAAGTCGCTGTTACACCTTCAATGCCACTTCGGGATGGACACGTTATCTTGGGCGAGGTTGGGCGCCGAGGTGACCGGCGTTGATTTCTCGGATCAGGCTATCTCCCTGGCGCGATCTCTGAGCGAGGAGTTGGGGATCGAGGCGAGCTTCGTCTACTCGGATATCTACGAACTCCCGGATGTTCTATCTGGTCTGTTCGACATTGTCTACACATCCTATGGGGTCCTGGCCTGGCTCCCAGACCTCGGTCGCTGGGCCGAGGTCATCGCTCATTTTCTCAAGCCCGGCGGCACCTTCTACATCGCCGAGATTCACCCGTTTGCCAGTGTCTTCTGTGACGAGGAGGATGTCACGGACCTGTCTGTCTCTTATCCCTACTTTGCCTCAGCGGAACCCGTGAGGTTCGAGGTCGAAGGCTCTTATGCCGACCCCGCTGCGAAGGTCGCCCAATCTGTGACGTATGAGTGGTTTCACCCCCTCGCCGAAGTCATAAATTCACTCACCTCGGTGGGACTGCGAATCGAGTTTCTGCATGAGTTTCCCTACTCTTCGTATCAGATGTTCCCTTTTCTGGAGCGGGATGATGACGGGTGGTGGAGGCTGGACCCCCAGTACGGATCCATTCCCTTGACATTCTCGCTGAAGGCTCTTAAATGACCGAGCTGGATGGGTGGTAGCCAATGGAAAACATTCACTTGCTGCACTTCGCGGATCTTCACATCGGCGTGGAAAACTATGGCCGGCTCGATCCCGAAACCGGCGTCAACCGGCGGGTGTTGGATTTCCTGCGTCGGCTGGACGAAGTCATCGACTATGGGCTGGAGAACGAGGTGGACCTGGTGATCTTCGCTGGCGATGCCTACAAGCGTCGCAGTCCTAACCCCACCTACCAGCGTGCCCTTGCTCGCCGCATCAAGCGCCTGACCGACGCTGACGTTCCCGTGGTCCTCCTGGTGGGCAACCACGATCTGCCCACCATGCCCCAGAAGGCCTCCAGCGTGGATATCTTCCGTACCCTAGATGTTCCCAACGTCATCGTCGGAAGAGTCGAGAAGTTGCACCGCGTCCAAACCCGCCGAGGTCCTGTGCAGGTTGCCACGGTCCCCTATCCGATCCGCCAGCGGCTCCTGGCCCACGATGACTACCGAGGCCTTTCCATCGAGCAGCTGGACGAGGCACTGCAGGAGATGGTGGCCGAAAACATCCGCGCGCTGGCGAAGAAACTCGACCCCGAGGTGCCTGCGGTGTTGGCTGCGCATCTGACCATCTCCGAGGCGGTCTTTGGCTCTGAGCGGAGCGTGATGATCGGACGGGATGCGGTCATCCTCAAGTCGGTGGTGGCTGATCCGGCGTGGGACTATGTGGCGCTGGGGCACATCCACAAGCACCAAAGCCTGAACGAGGGGGACTACCCGCCGGTAGTCTACGCTGGGAGCGTGGAGAGGATTGATTTCGGGGAGGAGAAGGAGCCCAAGGGTTTCTGCTGGGTGGAGCTGGCGCGTGGGAAGACAGAGTGGCGATTTGTGGAGTCGGGTGCCCGTTCCTTCGTCACCGTGCGGGCCGACCTGCGCGAGTCCGACGATCCGCTGACGGCGCTGCGGCAGGAGGTGGCCAACCACGAGCTGGAGGATACAGTCGTTCGGGTGGTCATTCGCTTGCGGGATGACCAGGAGCAGCTCGTGCGCGACCGAGACGTGCGGTCACTGTTAGGGGAGGCGGCGTTCGTCGCCAGCATCAACCGCGAGGTGGAGCGACAGGCCCGGGTACGTCTGGGGAACCTGGCTCCAGAGGAGATGACGCCACAGCAGCTCCTCGAGCGGTACCTGGATGCCAAGGAGACATCGCCGGAGCGCAAGGAGGAGCTGCTGAAATGTGCGGAGGAGATACTCACTCCGCCTTCAGAGTAGGATCATGCCCTGCTACTCTTCAGCCGGCATTACCCGCAGGAAACGGCGCTTGCCCACCCGTAGAACTGCCTCTTGGGGTTCGACCATCTTCTCGATGTCCTTCACCCGCTCCTCGTTCAGCTTGACTGCCCCTTGCTGGATAAGACGTCGGGCCTGGCTCTTGCTGCGGGCCAATTCGGCGTCGTAGATGATGTCGACGACGTTCGTCGGCTTGGTCAGTGTGTAGGTGGGTATCTCCTCCGGCAATTGCCGCTTCTGATGTACCCGCTCGAAGTGAGCGGCAGCGCTGTCCGCGGCCTCGTCTCCGTTGAAGATAGAGACGATCTCCCAGGCCAGTTTCTTCTTCGCCTCCATTGGATGTACTTCACCCCGCCTCACTCCCTCGAGCAACTCGTCGGTCTGCTCCGGGGTCCAGCGCGCGAGCAGGTCAAAGTAGTTACGCATCGCCTTGTCGGGAATGGACATGACTTTCCCGTATATCGTCTCCGACGGTTCGTCGATGCCGATGTAGTTCCCCCGACTCTTGGACATGCGCAGCTCGCCGTCGGTGCCAACCAGGATAGGGAAGGTGATGCAGACCTGAGGCCTCTGCCCGAAGGCCTCCTGGATCTTCCGGCCTGCCAGCAAGTTGAAGAGCTGATCTGTCCCCCCAATCTGGACATCGGCGCGAAGGGCTACCGCGTCGTATCCCTGCATAAGTGCGTAGAGGAACTCGTGCAGCCAGATTGGGATTCCTTGCTTGTGCCGTTTGGCGAAATTGTCCCGTCCCAGGAACTGCTGGACCGTGAAGTTGGACGCCAGCTCGATGATCTCCTCGAACGTCAGGTTGGAGAGCCACTCGCCATTGCGGCGCACCTCGGTTCGCTCTGGGTCAAGGATCTTGAATGCCTGCTCGACGT
This sequence comes from Anaerolineae bacterium, assembly GCA_050049355.1. GTDB lineage: Bacteria > Chloroflexota > Anaerolineae > B4-G1 > DUEL01 > JASFWK01. Next base: position 7,442 of record JASFWK010000094.1, read on the forward strand.
AGGTGCGGGCATTCTCCTCCACCTCCTGGAGCGAAGGGCGCGGGCGCGCTTCGTCTCGGTCCGAAGGATCACCGATGAGAGCGGTGAACGTGCCGATGACGAATATCGCTTGATGTCCCATCTCCTGGAACTGCCGCAGCTTCCGCATGGTGACCGTGTGCCCCAACGTCAGATCGACAGCAGTTGGGTCGTAGCCACAGTAAACCCGCAGCGGGTGGCCTTCCTCCAGTCGCTCACGAAGCTCCTCTTCCATGCGTGCCCTGATCTGCTCATCGCCGTATTCAGCGCCATGCATTAGAAGGGCAACCTGCTTCTCAACGGACATTCTCTCATTGGTACTCATGTTGACTCTCCTGAGGGAACAGCGTGCGTGATCGAAAGCAAACGAGCCCACCGGCGTGGGCTCTGGGGGAGCGGATTGCAGGACCGAACGGCGCGTCGACCGCACCGCGCGCTACAATCCGCTGGAATAGATGTAGGTGAGAGCCTTCCAAACACTCATCACTGTCTATTATAGCCGAAAACGCCCAAACGGCAACTTTGGATCCTCATCTAGCTACCGGACAGTTTGGCCTAGCGCCGAGCCGAGGCGCTGATCGAGTGATCGAGCGAAGCTCGATCGTATCGAGATCAAGCCTCGGCGGTTCAAATCGCTGTTCTTGGTCTCGACGCTGTGCTGAGTGGCTCAGCGCAGCTGAGCGTATCGAAGCATACAGCCCCTTCAGGCGCTACCCTTCGGCAGGCTCAGGCCGACGCTCGACCGGCGAACAGCTCGCCATAT
>JASFWK010000095.1:0-8157 GCA_050049355.1 Anaerolineae bacterium
AACCGGGGTACCCGTGAGCCTTGGCAACGACGGGTTCTCCAACCAGATGTTCACCGAGATGAAGGCCGCCTACCTGGTACACAAGCTGGCCCAGGGCGATCCCCGGGCGATGCCGGGCGACTTAGTGATGCGTTTGGCCTACAAGAGTAACGCCTCGCTGGCGCGCGTCTTTTGGCCTGAGCTGCGCCTCGGTGAGCTGGCCCCATACGCTGCGGCCGACCTGGTCTTCCTGGACTACCATCCCACCACCCCGTTGACTGCGGAGAACTTGCCCTGGCACCTACTCTTCGGCTTTGAGGCCTCGCTGATCACCGCCACCGTCTGCGCCGGTCAGGTCCTAATGCGCGATAGAAAGCTCCTGACACTGGACGAGAAGGCCATCACCGCCCGCTCGCGGGAGTTGGCGGCGCAGAGTTGGGAGCGACTGTGAGTGAGCAGATGACGCAAGAATCGACCGAGACACTCTCCCTCGCCGAAGTGGCAAGGCGGCTAGACGGCGCTGGGCTCATCTGGGTGGTGTTTGCCGGTGCAGCGGCGACTGTCTACGGTGCGGACCGTCCGGTGACCGACGTAGACATCTTGACACCCGCCGCAGCGGCAGAGCAATTGACCGCTCTTTTTCCAGAGGGAACGGTGCGGCCCGGCGAGGAGAGGAGGATCCTGGGTGTTGAGCTGCCCGGCTTTGATCTACTGGCGGGATTGGCGATGGAGAAGGAAGACACATCGTACCGGATAGACGTGGATGACGAGATGGCCGCGCGCCGGAGGTACGGCGAGATCGACGGCGTGGTGGTCCCTGTCATCCCGCCGGAGGACAATATCCTCTTGAAAGCCATCCTGCGCCGCGGTCCGGAGGAGGGCAAGCACGATTTGGAGGACGTGCAGGCCATGATGACCCATTTCGCGGCACTCGATTGGGAGTACCTGCACTGGCGCCTGGAGACCTGCTGCTCGGGTCCGGGTATGCGAAGGGTCCTGGAGCTATTGGCGGAGGAGGTTGATGGGTGACCTCCGCCGGTCCGATTAGACAAGGAAGATCGTTTCCGAGCGACCGAAGTCTCGCTGCTCCTTGATCGAAGGGGCTCTCGCACGGCCTAGCGGAATCGAGACCGCTCGTAGCTTCGCTCCTCGGATTGACAGCTGACACCCGCGGCAGACACCGTCCGTGGCTCATGGACGCACCAGGAGCGCTGCCACAATCTTGCCAGTGCGGGTCGCCGATGGTATATTGAATGAATGAGCGCAGCCAGGAAGGGCCTATGACTGCGGGAGACAACGATGCATCCCACTCCGACAGGGGATACCTTGTCGTCCGGCAAGCCGCACTGACTCCCCTTTCGCCACCATCAGTGCCTCACTGCCCTCAGTGCTTCCGCCCCACTCGAGCAAGAGAGGAGATCCCATGATCGACCCAAGAAGACCCGACCGCTACGAGCGCATCTACGCCCAACTGCATGACCTCATCGAGGGGAAATCGCCCAACCTGACAGCAGCCATGGCCACCATCTGTGCCGTGCTGCACCACAAGATGGGCCACCACTCCTGGACCGGGTTCTACCTCGTCGCCTCCGATACCGAACTCCACGTGGGCTCCTACCAAGGCCCGGCCGCCTGCCAGGTGCTGGAGGGGCGCGGGGTCTGCCTGCACGCCGTCCGCACCAAGCAGCCGGTGATCGTTCCCGATGTCGAAGAGTTCCCCGGCCACATCGCCTGCGACCCACGCTCAAAGAGCGAGATCGTTCTGCCAGTGACGAGGGGGGAAGAGGTGATTGCCGTGCTGGACATCGATTCCCACAAGCCGGCCCAGTTCGACGAGGACGATGTTCCACCGCTGGCCAAGATCCTGGACCTACTGCACCCCTATCTCTAGCCGCGCCCTCTCGGCAATCCTCCGTAGGGAGTTCTCTCTATGTAGTTGCGTTCCCGGCCTCCCTGTGGGATAATCTACCCACCACGTCCCTGGACGACGTATAGAGCAAGATATGGACGACCATTCCGCAGTCTGGCACCTCAACAGCTCGCGCATGTCGTGGGCCGCGGCCGCGGCAGCAGCGGCGGCAGCACTTCTCCTCTACACCCGCACCGTCCATCCTGGCGTCGGGCCCTATCTTGACTCCATTGAGTACCAGATCACTACGCTCGTCCTTGGCGTCTCCCACCCACCCGGATACCCGCTCTACACCTGGCTTGGGCGGCTGTTCATCAAGCTCGTCCCGCTTGGCAACCCCGCCTACCGGCTGAACCTCTTCTCCGCCACCTGCGCCGTGGTGACGGTGGTGCTGGTCCAGCGGATCATCTACCGGCTCACCAAGAGCGTTCCCCTCTCACTCTTCGGCGCCCTGTCGCTGGCGGTGGCGGTTCGCTTCTGGTACCAGGCCAACTACGCCGAGCTCTACCCGCTCAACGGTACCTTCGTGGCTGCCACGGCCCTCGCATTGATCGCGTGGATGCAGAGCCGCCGCCCGGCCTTCTACTTCCTCAGCGCCGCTCTGTACGCGTGGAACTTTGGCGTCAACGCCCCCGCCATCGTGCTCCTGCCCATGTGGCTGTGGGCGGTCCTCTCCACTGACCACCGCATGCTCACGCGCCCACGCAACCTGGCGCTGACTGCCCTCATCGTGTTGACAGCAGTGAGCCAGTATCTCTACATCCCTCTGCGCGCCTTCCAGCAGCCGCCCTTCTGCAACTACTGTCCCCAAGACTGGAGTGAAGTCCCCGCCTTCCTCTCCGGGCGGGAGTGGTGGGGGATCGCCTTCGGCGTCCACCCCCGCTACTACCTCCAGCGTTGGGCCGACTCTGGCTATCAGTTGATGCTTCAGTTCTGGCCCGTGGGAGTGCTCCTGGGGGCAGTTGGGCTGTGGAACCTGATCCGCCATCGGACCCGACTGGGGGTATTTTTCCTCCTGGGACTGGCCGGAGAGTGGTTCTTCGTGATCAGCTACGACGTCGTGGACTGGTCGGACTTCATGCATCCGGTCTACATCCTCTACGCGCCGCTGATCGCGATTGGGCTGGGAGAGGTATGGGGGTGGCTCTCGAGCCACAAGGCGCGCTGGCCTAGACTGGGACGAGCAGTGGTCGCCCTCGCCGCGGGTGGACTCTTGATCGCCACCGTCGCCAACAACCACCTGCTGGTCGATCAGAGCCATAAGACGGACTGGCACGCCTGGGCACGCGATCTACTGATGAAGATGGAGCGCGGGGCGTGGGTGCTCACCCCGCCCACCCCTACCGACGGCTTCGTCCATAGTTGGGCGCTGCGCTTCGTCTCGTGGGCCGAGAATCGCAGGCCCGAGCTATCTATTGTGTACCTGCCAGGCTTCGACCCGCCTGGGCCTCCGCCGGGGTATCTGCGCTGGGAGGATGCGGCACCTCATCTGGCTGAGCACCCCCTCTACGTGATCGAACGGGACGACGAGCGGCTCCAAGAGTATGCCCTACTGCCCATCTTGCGCGAAGACGGCTGGCCGCTCGGCTACCGCGTCGTTGGTCGGCGCACCGCGGAGGGGGAGGTGATCCCCTGGACGAAACCGGAGGAGTGGGAGGAGATTCGGGACCGCGTCATTCTCCCATGACAATCCATTCCGGCCAGAATCACAGGCAGCGCTGGACAAATCTGCCGAAATCGTGTATCATTTCGCTGGCTAGGGCAAGGCACCGCCACACATCGAGGTAGATGGGAGATCGAATGGACCAGACACAGCAACTGATACAAGAGCTAACCGAAGCGCACGGCGTCCCGGGGTACGAAGCCGAAATCCGCGCCCTCGTGCGTCGTCATCTGGAGGACCTGGGTACAATCGAACAGGACCGCGTCGGCAGCCTCATCTGCCGTCTGGGAGAGAGTGGGCCGAAGGTGATGCTCGCCGGCCACTTGGATGAGATCGGCTTCATGGTCCACCACATTGCCGAGGAAGGCTTTCTAAGGTTCCTTCCCCTGGGTGGTTGGTGGGACCAGGTGCTCCTCGGCCAGCAGGTCATCGTCAAGACCCGAAAAGGGGACGTACCGGGCGTCATCGGCGCCAAGCCCCCTCATCTGATTCCGCCCAGTGAGCGGAACAAAGTGGTCAAGAAGAAGAAGATGTATGTCGACATTGGCGCCACCTCAAAGGAAGAGATAGAGGAGGCAGGCGTGCGCGTGGGGGACCCAGTGGTGCCCGCCGCCAGCTTCAAGGTTCTGGCCAGCGGCAAGACTTACATGGGCAAAGGCTTCGATGATCGGGTCGGTGTGGCGCTGACGATCGAAGCTTTGCGCCACTTCTCTCAGACCACCCACCCTAACATTCTCCACGGCGTCGCCACGGTGATGGAGGAGGTGGGCACCCGGGGCGCCAAGACGAGCGCCGAGGTAGTCAATCCAGATGTGGCAATCATCTTGGAATCGGACATTTGTGGAGACGTGCCCGGAATAGAGCCGGAAGAGTCCTCAGTCAAGCTTGGCCAAGGCCCCACCCTGGTCTTGCTTGATGCTCGGATGATTCCCAACCTCAGACTGCGCGACCTGGTGATCGAGACCGCGGAGGAGTTAGAGATCCCACTCCAGTTCTCCGCCATAACCGGTGGGGCTACCGACGGCGCGCGGATCCACCTTCACGGGACCGGCGTACCTACCGTCGTGCTGGGGGTTCCAGCTCGCCACATCCACAGCCACGCCGGCATCATGCACCGCGACGACTACGATCGAGCACTGCGGCTGCTGATAGCCACAGTGGAGAAACTAGACGAGGAGACCGTCGCAGGACTGGTCTAGGCCATCCTGCTTTTCGGCAATCTATCCCTGGAGAGAGCGATGACAGATAACCAAGCCGGCAAACAAGCAGAGCAAGTCGCCGAACTCTTGAGAGAGCGCATTGAGCGATTCCAGCCCACCATATCCACCGAAGAGGTTGGTAGGGTCATGGAGGTGGGCGACGGCATCGCTCGTGTCTCCGGGCTATCCGACGTTCAGATGAGCGAGTTAGTGGCGTTTCCTTCTGGGGTTCTAGGGATGGCCTTCAACCTGGAAGTCGATAACGTCGGCGTCATCATTATGGGCAAGTATACCGACGTCGAGGAGGGGGACCTGGTGCGGCGCACCGGCCGCATCGTCTCTATCCCGGCTGGGGATGCTCTCCTGGGCCGCGTGGTGGACGCTCTGGGCCGACCCGTTGACGGCAAGGGCCCCATCACCACCGACTACTATCGCCCCATCGAGCGCATCGCCCCTGGGGTGGTCCAGCGCGAAAACGTGGACTCGCCAGTTCAGACCGGCATCAAAGCCGTTGACGCGATGATCCCCATCGGGCGAGGCCAACGAGAGTTGATCATTGGCGACCGCCAGACCGGCAAGACTGCCATTACGGTGGACACCATCATAAACCAGAAGGGCAAGGACCTCTTCTGTATCTACGTAGCCATTGGACAGAAGCGAGGCCAGATCCGGCGGGTGGTGGCGACGCTGGAGCAGTACGGCGCGCTCGACCACACAGTGGTGGTGGCCGCCTCAGCATCGGAGCCGGCAGCGCTCCAGTACATAGCGCCGTACGCCGGTTGCGCCATCGGCGAGGGGTTCATGGAGGCAGGGCGAGATGCCCTGGTGGTCTATGACGACCTCTCCAAGCATGCCTGGGCCTATCGGCAGGTGAGCCTCCTCCTGCGGCGCCCGCCGGGCCGGGAGGCATACCCCGGCGACATCTTCTACCTCCACTCCCGCCTGTTGGAGCGTGCTGCCCGCCTGGCCGACCACCACATCATCGTACCCAAAGACGCGCCTCCCGACGTGACGGAGGGAGCGGACGGAGAGACGTACGTCGGGCCGTTGGGCCGCGAAAAAGCGGAGGAGCAAATTGAGGAGCTGGATGGGCACGAGATACGCAAGAAGCCCGAGACCGGCGGCAGCCTTACCGCTCTCCCCATCGTCGAGACCCAGCTTGGAGACGTGACCGCCTACATCCCCACCAACGTCATCTCCATCACCGATGGACAGATCTATCTGGAGACTGATCTGTTCAATGCCGGCATCCGCCCCGCCATCAACGTCGGTATCTCCGTCTCCCGCGTCGGCGGCGACGCCCAAACCAAGGCTATGAAACAAGTCGCCGGAGGTATGCGTCTGGACATGGCACGCTACTACGAGCTGGCCGCTTTTGCCCAGTTCGGTTCCGATCTGGACGAGGCCACCCAGCGACAGTTGGACCGGGGCCGGCGGCTGCGTGAGATTCTGAAGCAACCCCAGTACGAACCGGTGCCGCTTGAGGAGGAGGTCATCATTATCTACGCGGGAACCCACGGTTACTGCGAGCAAGTGGATGTCGACCGAATGCGGGAGTACGAGCAGGATCTACTCAGCTTCATGCGCAAGGAACATCCTGAAGTTGGCGAAGCCATCAAGGGAGAGAAGATCCTCTCCGAGGACGTAGAGGAGGCACTGAAGGCGGCGCTGGAGGACTTCAACCAGCGATGGACGGTGGAGTAGGGCTGTGGAGACGCTAAGAGAGATAAGACGGCGCATCCGCAGCGTGGGCAACCTGGGTCAAGTGACCCGCGCCTTGGAGGCGGTATCGGCCTCCAAGGTTCAGAAGGCCAAGGAAGCGGTACTCGCGACCCGCGCATATGCCCATCGGGCGTGGGAGTTGATCGTCAACCTGGCCGGTCCACAAAGAGAGCCCACCCATCCCCTACTTACCCATCGCGAACCAGTGCGCTCCGCACTAATCGTCCTCTTTACCAGCGACCGGGGGCTCTGCGGGGCCCACAACAATAACATCCTGCATGCCGCACTGGAGTGCGGCCGAGAGTTGGATATCCCGATCCGCTACATCGCGGTCGGTCGGTGGGGGCGGGACGCTCTGTGGCGGATGCACGCCGACCTGCTGGCCGAGTTCCACGACCTGCCAGCCGTGCCCGCCTTTTCGGACATCTCCCCCATCGCCCGAACGGCCATCGAGGAGTATGTGGAGGGCCGCAGCGATGAGGTATTCCTCGCGTACACCGACTTCATCAACCTGCTGCAGCAGGAGCCGGTCATCAAGCGATTGCTGCCTCTTCGTCCCAGCGAGATCGAACTACAGGCAGTAAGCGAGTACGTGGTGGACATGGAACCCGTGGGCGTAGCGGAGTACATCTATGAGCCCAGCGAGGAGGCAATCCTGGAAGCGGTCCTTCCCCGCTTCACAGAACTGCAGGTCTACCAGGCGGCCCTGGAAGCCGCCGCCAGTGAGCACGCCGCGCGGCGCCTGGCGATGCGCAACGCCACTGATAACGCGCAGGAGCTCCTCCACGACCTCACGCTGATACGGAACAAGGCCCGGCAGCGATCCATTACTCGAGAGCTGCTGGACATCGCTGGCGGAGCAGAGGCACTGGAACAGGCGCGGGAGGCCAGCTGAGTAGAATCCAGAGACCTCCTCGAACGCAGGCACCTTGGCCGCCCGCTGGACGCGAGTCCGTCTTGGGAGAGAGTAGCGTCTCACAAGAGTCATCAGTACAGGTGGAGCAATCCGACATCACGGTGTTCTTTCGAATCCGAGAAACAGCAGATTGAGGAATCATAGATCCCCTTTTTGGAGGAGGGAGTAACAATGGCCCATCGGGCAGTAGGTCGAGTCGCACAGGTGAAGGGTGCGGTGGTGGACATAGAGTTCGCGCCTGAGGACCTCCCGGAGATCTACAGTGCCGTCGAGATCCCCCAGAACGGCAAGACATTGGTGCTGGAGGTAGAACAGCAGCTCCCAGACAACTGGGTCCGCTGCGTGGCGATGGACACCACCGACGGTCTCCAGCGGGGCATGCCAGCCTACGCCACGGGCAGTCCTATCCGCGTCCCCGTCGGTCCCGCCACCCTGGGGCGAATTTTCAACGTCCTCGGCGACCCCATTGACGAGAAGGGGGCCGTAGAGGCCGCGGAGTACCGCGACATCCATCGCCCGGCGCCTTCCTACGAAGAGCAGACCACCTTCAGCGAGTTCTTTGAGACCGGGATCAAGGTCATCGACCTGATCGCCCCCTTCACCCGAGGCGGTAAGACCGGCATCTTCGGTGGCGCGGGCGTAGGCAAGACGGTCATCATCGCCGAGCTGATGTTCACCATCGCCAAGTACCACGGCGGCGTCTCTGTATTCGGCGGCGTGGGTGAGCGCAGTCGCGAGGGGACCGAGTTCCGTCAGGCTCTGACGGAGA
>JASFWK010000206.1:0-3057 GCA_050049355.1 Anaerolineae bacterium
AATCTAGCCCTGTGTTCGTCGACATCCCCGACGAATCGATCGGGAGCCCATACGAGTTCGATCCCGCCTATCACGGCTGGTACCAATTGGCAAAGGGGACATCTCACCCGTAGAGAGAGACCACCTGGCAACTCAGGCACAGGGGACGAGCTTCTCCAAGATTCCACAGCGGCTGGCGAGGAGATTACCGAGCCGAGCATATGAAAGGGAAGAAGCTGTACCTCATTGGAGATCACTACTCAGGCCAAGACCTGGAGGTTTCGGCGAGTGTCGGTCGAGCGCCGACCTGAGTAGCCCGGCGAAGCCGGGCGTATCGAAGGGCAGAACTGAGAGCCCGTATCGAGACCACGCAGGGCCGGAACTCTAGATAGTTTCGCACGGACTAGTAAGCTTCTGGAGGCCTAGCGAAAGGCGCCCGCGGCATAGGAGGAACGACATCCCGCCTCCTCACTGCACCACCTCGTAGATCCTCACCGCATCCTGATCATAGACCACCCGCAGACGGCCGTCGGCGACCATCGCGTCGAACTTGACCAATCCGACCGACCCGTAGTACAGCCGCTCGTAGGGACCGACGTAGATGTAGCGTACGTTGTATCGTTTGAGGATCCGCCAGGCACGATCGTGATTCTCGGTGCTGTAGCATTCCTCCACGTCCTGACGACGTCGTCCCACCTCATCCGCCCCGGCCCCCATGCGCTGCTGAACCTGATGCCAGCGCCAGCCAATCACCGTGGGCAAGCCAGTGTAGATAGAGACCCGGTTGCCCCAAAGATACTCACGTTCCCCCAGCCCCTCCAAGATCACCGGCGAGCCCTCTATGCTCTCTTGCATCCACACGATGGCGGCGTAGTCAGGCGCCAGATCGACTTCTCCCCTCACGTCGCCAGTGCGACTGTACTCCATATACGCCATCCCGTCCAGCGTCGGTCCAGTGACCTGAGTGAACCGATCGTTGACCTTAGCCGGGATGGACATCGCCGGGAAGAGGGCCATGCAGAAGACCAGGAGCGCCATTGCAGCCCACCAGACCTCCTGCCAGGTCGGCGACCAGCGGCCCATTTCCTCCATCACCCACACAACGACTACCGCAGCGCCCACGGCAAGGAAGGTCCAGATCTGGTAGGAGAACTTGAAGACGGTGTTCATCCTATCCCCGCCCACCGCCACAAGCTCAACTCCCAGGCTCAACGCCATGGAGAGCGCCAGCAGCAGCCAGACCATCCTCCGCTCGATACTGACATCGCCCGCAAGCGCCACGGCCACCGCCGCTCCGCCCACGGGGATAGCTACCAAAGCCACTGGGACACCGCGCACCGCCAGAACTGGACCCAGGAGAAAGGCCCCACCCAGCCCCAAGCCTATGACTACGCGAATGAGACCGCCCCGCACGCGCCACAACGACCGCAGGGCCCGCCGCCCGTCGACACTCAGAAGTGTGAGGAACGGAAAGAGAAACTGGCCCACCATCAGAAGGTAGATGTTCAGGGGGATTCTCTCACCGCGCCAAGCCTCCAGCCTGGTGACGGGGGAGACATAGCTGAGAACGTAGGGGAGGAAGAGCAAGACGCTTACGAGCGTCAGCAGCCCCGCACGCCACCCAAGAGAGACAATTCGTGGGCGAAACAGGTTCCCGTCCTGGTCTCCGCTACCATCGACTGACCCGTCAGATCGCTGGCGCCAAACCCCCAGCGCCAGCCCGGTTAGCCCCAGCAGAAGGTACGTCGGGTAATCCCACGTGTTGGTCGCCAGGAAGGCCCCGATTACCAGCCCACCGATGAAGCAGCTGAGGAGCCAGCCCCTTCGCAGGCGGAGGCCACCTCGCGCCCAATTCAGGGCTAGCCCAAGCACGCTTAGGGCATAGGGCAGCGCCAGCATATGCGCGTGAAGATCCCCGTATAGAAAGGTGAAGGCCGGGAACTCGACAAAAGCCGGGTGCGGCGGCATCCGGGTTGGGTCCCAGTAAGGTGTCTCCGGCCGGAAAGGGAGTCGGGCTCCTCGCAGGACCATCCAGAAGCCCCGCACCGCCTGCACCAGCCGCGGCAGGCCAGGGATGGTACTCTCGAAGGTTGGCTCACCGGCCACCATCTGGAAACCGTTCACCAGCAGGCGCACCTCCCCCAGATTGCCCAGCACGAGGACGAAGAAGACTGCCAGTAACCCCGCGATGTAGGGACGGCTTGAAGTCCGGTCGCCCTTGCCGGCCCCGACCAAGTTGTAGGCCAGAGAGAATGCTGCGCCGCCGGTCAGCGCGTAGAAGAGCGAAAGGGCCAGGTTGTGAGCAATGGAAGGCATAATGCCGAGCAGCTTGGCCAAAGATCCCACCAGCACGAAGCCGAAGTAGTAGTAGTTCATATACCCGCCGGCAAACCAGGGATCGTAAGGGGGGAACCAGGTGGACTTGATGACCGCGTTTAGGTACGCAAAATCCATCGGCTTCTCCCCACCGACCACTGGGTGCCAGAGATCAGGGTTGAGTGCCCGCACCCACGTCCAGGCGACAAAGAGGATCAGGAAGAGGCCCTCGTAGGTCGCGACAAGCTTCCAGCGGTTGCGCAGGAAATTGCATAACTCCCCCCGCCTCCGCCAGAACGTTACTCCGCCGGCAGCCGCCAGCAGCAGCACCGCCAGTGCGACCGTCGCTCGCGTATTGGGCAAGATCCGCAGGCTGGCCGCCAGCCAAGTGAGGAAAGCCACCACCAACAGCCCCAACGCCCGGGCAAAACCATACCCCCGGTCCGTCAGACCCGGCAGCGCCGTGAAGACCAGCGGGAAAGCCACCCACCCCAGTGTCGCTGACGCCAGATACCAGACCACCGTCCCCAGCCACTGAATGCGATTGAGCAAGCCCTGCCGGTCGAACATCTCCGACCACGTGCCGCCGGCCTGCTGCTCAGCCCACGTCTCAGGATCGAGCATCCCATCGCGGGTGCCCCGTGTGACTTCCCGGGCGGTTCCCCAGACCACATCTTCCAGCAACGCAGGGTCGAGGATCTCCTCCGCCCGCGCAGGAGTGTAATCGTCCGTCTTGCGAAAGACGAGCACCCGTGGATGATC
>JASFWK010000096.1:0-8133 GCA_050049355.1 Anaerolineae bacterium
CGGTCGTCGTGGGGCCGGTGCCCTTGCCGACCAGGGTTGAGCGCTTCACAGTGCGTCGCTCTACCTTCGTTCACAAAGACTCACATGAGCACTTCGAGATCCGCACTCACAAGCGCTTGATCGATGTGCTCGAGCCGGACGACAAGACCATAGATACGCTGATGCGGCTCAATCTGCCGGCCGGGGTGGATATCGAGATCAAGCTGTAGGAAGTCTTTGAGTCTGCAGGTTTGTGAGGACGTGAGTTGTGCGAATCTGCAGACGTTTCGGGATGATGCGACTCGGGGCTGGCAGTCCCGTGAGAGGTGTGTTGTTGTGAAGGGAATTCTGGGCAAGAAAGTGGGAATGACCCGCATCTTCAATGAGCGGGGAGAGGCGGTCGCGGTCACGGTTATTGAGGCTGGTCCCTGCTGGGTCACCCAAATCAAGGAGCCTGAGCGCGATGGCTACAGCGCGGTCCAACTGGGCCTCGAAGAAGTCAAACCCGAACGTCTGACGAGAGGTCGGTTGGGACACCTGGGTCTGCTCGAAGAGGATGATACACATCCCCATCGGCGGAGGCTGGAGGAGCCAGTGCCCGCGCTGCGCTACCTACGCGAGTTCCGGGTCAAACCGGAGGAGGTACCGCGGGAGGGCGAGAAGGTCACCGCCGCGGTCTTCGAGGTGGGGGATCAAGTGGACGTGGTGGGTATCTCTAAGGGGCGAGGGTTTGCCGGGGCGATCAAACGTCACGGCTTCAAGCGCCAGCCGAAGACCCACGGCCAGTCGGATCGAGAGCGTGCCCCTGGCTCCAGCGGCTCCACCACCACCCCTGGCCGCGTCCTCAAAGGGAAGCGCATGCCGGGGCGGATGGGGGGCAGTCGGGTGACCTCGCAGAACTTGGAAGTGGTGCTGGTGGATCCGGAGCGGAATCTCCTGGCGGTGGAGGGCTCTGTCCCCGGCCCCAGGGGAGGGCTTGTGGTGGTCAAGCAAGCTCGCAAGCAGGGATAGGTTGGCTGGAGGAGAGAGGTAGGAATGGTTGTTCCCGTTCGCAACATGAGCGGAGAGCAGGTGGACGAAGTCGAGCTCCGCGCTGACATATTTGAGGCTTCGATCAATGTCCCGCTTATGCACCAGGCCTTTGAACGACAGCGGGCCAACGCCCGTCTGGGCACCCACAAGGCTAAGAGCCGTGGCGAGGTGAACCGCACGACCCGTAAGTGGTACCGGCAGAAAGGAACCGGCCGGGCCCGGCATGGCAGCCGCAATGCCCCCCTCTTCGTCGGGGGAGGGATCGCCCACGGGCCTAGGCCTCGTAGTTATCGCAAACGTATGCCGCGCAAAATGCGACGGGCTGCTCTGCGCAGCGCCCTTTCCGTCAAGGCGGAGGAGGGGAAGGTCGTTGTACTCGACCGGCTGGAGATGGACGCGCCCAAAACCAAGGAGATGGCAGCTCTGCTTAGGAGCCTGGACGCCAACGAGGGTGTGCTGATACTCCTGGCCGAGCCCAGCGAGGTGGTGGAGAAGTCGGCGCGGAATCTGCCGAGGGTGGAGATCCTGCAGGCCAGCTATTTGAATATCCGTGATCTCCTGAAGTACGACAAGGTGCTTATTCCTCTGGACGCCTTGCAGGTGATTGAGTCTATTCTGGGGTAGTGCCATGAGTGAGATGGAGCGTATGTACGAGCTGATAAGACGCCCGGTGATTACGGAGAAGACCCAATACCTGGCTGATGAGCATGGCAAGTACACCTTCGAGGTGGACTGGCGCGCGAGCAAGACCGAGGTGAAGCGTGCTGTAGAGGCCATCTATGGGGTGCGGGTAGTAAAGGTCAACACGATGATCATGCCCGCCAAGCTCAGCAAGCAGCCGGGCCGGCGCCTCGTGGTGCGTGAGCCGATATGGAAGAAGGCAGTGGTCACGCTGGCCGAAGGCGACCAGATTCCTTTGTTCGGAGGAGGCTAAGGTGGGAATAAAGGTCTATAAGCCGACGTCACCGGGTCGGCGTGGAACGACCGGCGCGACCTTCGATGAGATCACGAAGACGGAGCCGGAGCGCAGTCTCCTGGAGCCTCTGCACAAGAAGGGCGGCCGGAATGTGCAGGGACGGATCACGATTCGCCACCGGGGCGGTGGGCATAAGAGGCGGTACCGCCGCATAGATTTCAAGCGGGATAAGCATGGTATCCCCGCTCGGGTGGCCTCTATCGAGTACGATCCCAATCGCTCGGCTCGTATCGCTTTGCTGGCTTACGCAGACGGCGAGAAGCGGTATGTCATAGCGCCGGTAGGGCTGCAAGTTGGTGATTCTGTGATGAGTGGAGAGGGGGCGGACATTCGTGTGGGGAACGCGCTCCCACTGAAGGAGGTCCCGTTCGGCACGATGGTGCACAATATCGAGCTGCGTCCCGGCGGAGGCGGCCAGTTGGTGCGTGCGGCGGGAACCTCAGCTCGGGTTCTGGCCAAGGAGGGCGACTACGTGACGTTGCGGCTGCCCAGCAGCGAGATCCGCATGGTGCGGAATGATTGCTTGGCGACCATTGGCCAAGTGGGCAATGTGGATCATGGCAACATCAAGCTGGGCAAGGCCGGGCGTAGGCGCTGGCTGGGGCGGCGGCCAAAGGTGCGCGGTTCGGTGATGAGCCCCAGGGATCACCCGCATGGCGGGGGAGAGGGGCGAACGCCCATTGGTCTGCCCGGACCTAAGTCCCCGTGGGGTAAGCCCACCTTGGGCAAGAAGACGCGGCGCAACAAGGATACGGATAAGTACATCGTCCGTCGCCGCGGCGAGCAGAGGCGCAAGCGATAGGGCATTTGGGGATTTGGATGTTGGAGGGTTGAGATGGCTAGATCGCTGAAGAAGGGCCCGTACGTAGATTCGAAGCTGCTTCAGAGGATCGAGGAGATGAACCGAAGAGGGGAAAAGAAGGTCATCCGTACTTGGTCGCGGGATTCGACCATCTTCCCTCAGATGGTGGGACATACGATTGCCGTCCACGATGGTCGGCGACATGTGCCAATCTACATCACGGAGAACATGGTTGGTCACAAACTGGGAGAGTTTGCTCCCACACGGACTTTCCACGGGCACCAGCTCGTGAGAGAGAAGGTGCGGCAAGTCCGCAAGACCAGAAGCAGGATGTAGCGGGAAGGTAGAGGAGCAGGAGCTATGGAAGTTCGTGCACAGGCGAAGCACATCCCTATGTCGGCGCGGAAGGTGCGCCGGGTTATCGATCAGATACGGGATATGGATGTGGAAGAGGCTCTGCAGGCTCTTCGCTTCCTCCCTCATGCCGCCGCTCGTCCGGTGGAGAAAGTGGTTCGCTCTGCCGTCGCCAACGCCGAGGAGAACATTGGCCTCTCCCGGGAGGATCTCTACATCGCTCGTATTGTGGCGGACGACGGTCCGGGAGTGGCGCCTGGAAAGGGATGGCGGCCGCGCTTCGGCGCGAGAGGGCGATATCGCCCCATCCGCAAGCGGTCGTGCCATATCACTGTCGTGTTGGATGAGCGGCTAGAGGAAGAGTAAAGGAGCTGCAGGCACCGCGCCTGAAGGAGGAGGTACTTGGGACGCAAGGTTCATCCTTACGGTTTCCGGCTTAAAGTCCTTCGCGATTGGAAGGCCCACTGGTACGCTGAGGGCGAGGAGTACGTTGAACTCCTGGACGAGGATTTGGAGATTCGAGACCACATCGAGCAGGAGGTGGGGCACGCCAGAATCTCTCGTGTGGAGATTGAGCGCTTCCCGAACCAGGTTCAGCTGACAATCTGGACCGCGCGGCCTGGTGTCGTTATCGGACGGAAGGGGTCGTCTGTGAAGGCCCTGCGGCGGCAGCTGGAGGAGATGACTGGGAAGCGGGTGCACATAGAGGTCCAGGAGGTGGAGGAGCCCGAACTGGATGCACGACTGGTGGCCCAGAACGTGGCTGCTCAGCTGGAGAGGCGCATCTCGCACGGCCGGGCGATGAAACGGGCGCTCCGGCAGACAATGCGAGCCGGCGCGGAAGGCATCAAGGTCTCGTGCAAGGGCCGCCTTGGCGGTGCTGAGATGGGCCGGACTGTTTGGATGCGTGAAGGTCGGGTGCCCTTGCAGACGCTGCGGGCGGATATTGACTACGCTCAGGAGGAGGCACGCACCACCTTTGGTCGGATTGGGGTCAAGGTGTGGGTTTACAAAGGCGAGGTGCTTCCGACGACGGAGGAAGAGGAGCCGTTTGTCGTATAGTGCCCGGGTGAGCGTTGGGTGATTGTGGGAGAGAAGTTGCTATGTTGATGCCAAAGCGAGTGAAGTACCGCAAGCAGATGCGAGGGCGGTTGAAGGGAAGAGCCAGCAGCGGAACAGAGGTGGCCTTTGGAGAGTATGGACTGCAGGCTCTGGAACCGGCCTGGATTACCAGCCGCCAGATCGAGGCGGCGCGCCGCGCTATCGTGCGCAACGTGCGCCGACGAGGGAAGTACTGGATCCGCATCTTCCCGGACAAGCCGGTGACCGCTAAGCCGGCAGAGACCCGGATGGGTAAGGGAAAGGGAGCGGTGGATCACTGGGTGGCGGTAGTCAAGCCGGGGCGCATTCTCTTCGAACTGGCCGGCGTCACCGAAGAGCAGGCTCGGGAGGCTATGCGCCTGGCTGCCTACAAGTTGCCCATTAAATGCCAGTTTGTGATGCGCCACGAAGGGTGAGGGAGTAGTATGCAGGCCCGACAGATTCGGCAGTTGACAGACGAGGAGATCCGTGCGCGCCTCGAGGAGGCGTCTCGGGAGTTGTTTAACCTCCGGCAGGACCTGTACTTGGGTGGCTTGGAGGACCACAATCGGATCACCGCTGTGAAGCGGGATATCGCCCGCATGAAGACGATCCTCCGCGAGCGAGAGTTGTTGGAGATGATGATGGAGGAAGAGGCGCGATGAGTGAGCGTCGGAAGCGATTGGTCGGGCGCGTCGTCAGCAATAAGATGCAGAAGACCGCTGTGGTGCTGGTGGAGCGTACCTACCGTCACCCCCGCTACGAGAAGGTAATACGGGCGCGGAAGAAGTTCTATGCCCACGACGAAGAGAATACCTGCCAACCGGGTGACTTAGTGCGCATCGTCGAATCGAGACCCCTCAGCCGCCTGAAGCACTGGGTGGTCGAGGAGGTGCTCGAGCGGACGGAGTTGGAGGCATGATTCAGCAAGAGTCACGCTTGCGGGTGGCGGACAATACAGGTGCGAGGGAGATTCTCTGCATCCGCGTGCTTGGTGGATCTAGACGCCGGTATGGCCGCGTCGGCGACGTCATCGTGGCCAGTGTCAAGCAGGCTGTTCCGAACTCCTCGGTGAAGAAGGGAGAGACCGTGCGAGCTGTGATTGTCCGCACGGCCAAGGCCTACAACCGCACGGATGGGTCGTCTATACGCTTCGACGACAACGCCGCGGTCCTCTTGGACACCAACGGGGTGAATCCGCGGGGGACACGTATCTTTGGGCCTGTGGCTCGAGAACTGCGGGAGAAAGGTTTCATGAAGATCGTCTCTCTGGCCCCTGAGGTTCTCTAGGAGAGGAGTGGAGTCTTGGGTATCAAGGTCAAGAAGGGAGACACGGTTGAGGTCATCAGCGGGAATGACCGGGGGTTACGGGGAAGAGTTCTTCGTGTGATCCCTAAGGAGCAGCGCGTGGTGATCGCTGGCGTAAACATCGTCAGGAAGCACCAACGTCCAGTCCGAGCTGGACGGCGAGAAGTGCAGCCGGGCGTCATTGAGTTTGAGGCCCCTGTTCATGTCTCCAACGTTATGCTGGTCTGCCCGAATTGCGGCGAGCGAACGCGGGTCGGCTTCGAATCTCAGGACGATGGAGGCAAGGTGCGCGTGTGCAAGAAGTGCAGTCAGGTCGTAGAGTAGCCCAGCAAGGTACGGTGTGACAGCGATGCAGCGATTGAGGGAACAGTATCAAGAAGAGATCCGCCCCGCTCTGATGGACGAGTTTGGCTACCGGAATGTGATGGCGGTGCCTGCGCTCCGGAAGATTGTTATCAACATCGGTATGGGAGAGGCGCAGGACAATCCGAAAACGCTGGATTTTGCGGTGAAGGATTTGATGACTATAACCGGCCAGCGGCCGATCATAACCTACGCCCGCAAGTCCATCGCAGGGTTCAAGTTGCGGGCAGGTCAGCCGGTCGGCGTCAAGGTCACCCTGCGCGGGGCACGGATGTGGGCTTTTCTGGATCGGCTGTGCAACGTGGCCCTGCCCCGGCAGCGAGACTTTAGGGGAGTGTCGGCCGCCTTCGACGGACGGGGAAACATAACAATCGGCCTGAGTGAGCAACTGGTCTTCCCCGAAATCGACTACGATGAGATTGATAAGGTCCGGGGGATGGAGATCAGCATTGTCACCACGGCTGAGACGGATGAGGAAGGGCGGCGGTTGCTGGAGTTGCTGGGAATGCCGTTTCGGCGCCGACGCTAGAGCATAGGGGGGAGTGGATGACGAGGAAGTGTCTACCGATTCGGGAGGAAAACCGGAAGTACGAGGTGCGAGTACGTAATCGCTGTAACCGTTGTGGACGCGCGAGAGGTTACTATCGCAGGTTTGGATTGTGTCGTATCTGCCTGCGCGAACTGGCCTTGCAGGGGAAGATCCCTGGTTTGGCGAAGGCCAGCTGGTAGGGAAGGATCAATGACAGTGACAGACCCGATCGCAGATATGCTGGCGCGCATCCGTAATGCCCTCATAGTGCAGCATTCGACGGTTGAGATGCCATCTTCTAAGATGAAAGTGGCTATTGCGGGCATCCTGAAGGATGAGGGATACATTGAGGATTACCGTGTGGTGGAGCGGGCGAATCAGCCCGGCCTCCGTTTGGTGATCGACCTTAGGTATGTGGGAGAGCGGAGGCACCGTCAGCCTGTGATAACGGGCATGGAGCGTGTGAGCAAGCCTGGGCGTCGGATGTATACCAAGGTGGAGGATATCCCCTGGGTGCGGAGTGGTATGGGGATCGCCATCCTTACTACCCCCAAGGGAGTGCTCACCGGACAGCAAGCTCGCCGATTGGGAGTGGGTGGCGAGGTTGTCTGTCATATCTGGTAGGCATGGCTTAGGGAGGGTTTGATATGTCGCGTGTTGGTCGCATGCCGATTCCCTTGCCTGAGGGGGTAACAGCGGAGGTCAAGGGTAACAAGGTGACAGTCCGCGGACCCAAAGGGGAGCTGACCCGCACTTTTGATCCAGATATGGAGATCGTCCTGGAGGATGGTGTACTGAGGGTCTCTAGACCGACAGACGCGCGGCGTCATAAGGCTCTCCACGGGTTGACTCGCTCCCTTCTGGCTAATATGGTCACTGGGGTCTCGGAAGGCTTTCAGAAGCAGCTGGAGATCCATGGGGTAGGTTATCGGGCTGATCTGCAGTCGGATGGGAGTCTGGTGATGCACCTGGGCTTGTCGCACCCGGTGCGGGTGGAACCACCGGAGGGGATTGACTTCGAAGTCGGCTCCAGCTCCCAGGTGATCACGGTGCGGGGGGCGGACAAGGAAACGGTAGGTCAAGTGGCAGCTGAGATTCGGGGCGAGCGCCCGCCCGAACCCTACAAGGGCAAGGGAATTCGCTATGTGGGTGAGCGGGTGCGGCGCAAGGCCGGCAAGATTGGAAAGGTGATCTAGGAGCAGAAGGCATGGGAAAACGGGATCGTCGCCTGGGACGGTTGCGTCGGCGGAAGCATGTGCGCAAGAAGGTCTTTGGCACGCCGGAACGGCCGCGTTTGAATGTTTTTCGCAGTTTACGTCACATCTACGCTCAGCTCATCGACGACACGCGTGGTCACACCTTGGTTGCCGCTTCGACATTGGAGCCAGAGGTGCACGAGCAGATAGACGAACTCAGCAAGACGGAGCAGGCACGGGTCGTGGGGGAGGTCTTGGCAGGCCGGGCTCTGGGGAAGGGTGTGACTAGGGTAGTCTTCGACCGAGCTGGGTACAAATACCGCGGCCGGGTGAAGGCTCTAGCCGAAGCTGCCCGTGAGGGCGGCTTGGACTTCTAGGCAACAGGGAGAACGGGAGGTCCTGTGGGAAATCGCGGAGCTTTCAGGGACGAACAAGAGCAACTTGACGAGCGGGTTGTCCACATTGCCAGGGTGGCCAAGGTGATGAAGGGAGGCCGACGTTTTGCCTTCCGCGT
>JASFWK010000006.1:0-48934 GCA_050049355.1 Anaerolineae bacterium
CGAGCGTGTCCGCCAGGCCGCTGCAAGGGCCCTGGGAGAGATAGGCGACAAGAGGGCGGTGGAGCCGCTCATCGCCGCCCTCAAGGACGAGGTCTGGTCCGGCGGCAGGGCTGCCGCAGAGGCGCTGGAGAGGATTGGCACACCCGTGGTAGAGCCCCTCCTCGACGTTCTCAGGGACGACTCGTCGAGCGTCCGTTGGGCCGCCGCCGAACTGCTGGGACGCATTGCCGATGCCGGAGCCGTGGACTCCCTCACCGCCGCCCTGAGGGACGAGAGGGCGCGCAAGGCTGCCATTAAGGTTCTGGACGAACTCGGTTGGCAGCCAAATAGGAGTGAGGCAGGAGCAGCCTATTGGATTGCCAAGGGAGACTTGGACAGATGCGTTGAGATTGGCGCTCCTGCGGTGGAGCCGCTCATTGCTGCCCTCAAGCACGACGACAGACGCGTTCGTCAAGCCGCTGCCGGGGCGCTGGGGAGAATCGGCGACACACGGGCGGTGGAACCGCTCATGGATGCTCTACAGGACGTCGTCAGAGAAGCGCGCCCAACCGCTGCGACCCAAATGGCTGAAATACGGAAACTGCTTGCCATGCTGCCAGTGTGTCCAGCCAGGCAGCCATACTCGTACCCCACTGGCTCTGGAGATATGGATACACTTCTACAGTTCCTGGATACACGGTTGGTTGATGAATTATGCAGATGGGATCGGTACGTTCCAGGCGAGTTCATCCGGCAAGTGAAACTGACGGACTGGAGTCGGTGGAAGAGGTTCAGCGATACTGTATGGATTGATGCCACGTTTCTCCTGCCATCCAGATGGGCCTACGAGAAAACCATGCTGCGGGTCACAAGGATCGGAAATGATGAATTCGCCTGGGTGGTACGTGTAGATACTTCGGCGGGAGACATGTAGTTTGCACGTCCAAGTACAGCTTGGAGAAGTTGGAGGAACGAGCATACGGAGTCGAAACAGCCCATCTCATTGCTCAAGATGAATGCATCACCAAGGAGGTATAGAAGATGAGGATCTCAAAGAGGACGGCCTTCTTCGCAGCGACGGCTGTCGTAGGCGGGATTGTGATCGGAATCGCGGCCGGCACAGACCTGTCTCCAGTACTTGCAGGGTTATTGGGAGCCGTTCTCATTTCTCTGAGTATGGCAGTACTCAACGCTGTATGGGGTGAGCCGAAGTTCGGTGAGTGATGGTGTCCCCTTGCTGATTCTCCGGGCTGATTCCCTTGGCATGGTGTGAACCTGATTCTCGCGAAGTTGTAGGCGAGCGGAGAGATAGCCTGACATCGGCGTGGAGCCGCGATGGTTTGCGGGGGTGCTTCGGTCCGGCGATGCGCTGGTCATCGAGTGCGCCCCGCTCTTCGTGGATCCCGCGAGGTGGGAGAGATGATCGTCACGTTCCTGGGAACCGCCGCAGCGAATGCCTATCCAGAAGCCTTCTGCAGGTGCGATAACTGTGAGCGGGCACGAGCGCTCGGCGGTCCGAGTCTGCGGAAGCGATCCGCGGTGCTGATCAACGACGACCTCCTGATCGACCTCGGCCCCGACATCATGACTGCCTCCAACACACACGGCCGTCCTCTGTCCGGGGTGCGCTACTGCCTGCAGACGCACGCGCACGCGGATCATCTGGATACCTCACACTTCCTCTCGCGCAGCCCGGGGTTCGGCGTGGTCGGTGCGCCTCGCCTGCACTTCTATGCCTCGCCTGGCACGCTGCGGCTGACCGCACAACTCCTGGAGAGAGATTGCGCCCCCCTGAGCTTCCTCGATCCCGAGGTGGGCGAGCGCCTGAACCTGGAGATTCATCAGATTGACGCGCTTCAGTCCTTCGCCGTCGGTCGCTATCAGGTGACGGCGTTCCCGGCCAATCACGATCCCACGGTGGACCCACTGCTCTACGCTGTTGAGGCGGATGGACGCCGTATCTTCTACGGCCTCGATACGGCGACGCTGCCGGAGGAGACCTGGCAAGCCTTTCACCGACTCAAGCTGCAATTCGATCTGGTAATCCTCGATCACACCTACGGCCCCGATGAGTATGGCAGTGATCACCTGAGTGCTCACCAGGTCATCGAGCACGTGAAGCGCATGCGCGAGGAGGGTCTGCTGACCGATGGGGCCCGTGCCTTGGTGACGCATATCGCCCACGAAGGTAACCCTGTCCACCCGGAACTGGCGGACTTCGCCGCGCGGCATGGTTATGAAATCGCGTATGACGGGCTTACGGTCTGAGGCTCAGTCGCCCTGACGCTCGTGTCGAGCAGCAGCAGTATCGCAGCCCGATCACGTCGGGCAGTGGGGTGTCGTTTGAGGAATGGCCGGGCGGTGGTTGTGTACTCGCAGGTCGACGGAAGTGTCCTGACATCAACTTCGGATAGCGGCTCAAGGGGGCCCGTATGCCGTCCTTTTCGTCCTCAAGGCCGAGCTGCGGCACGGGCCGGGCACTACGGCTAGAGGTCGCGGGTCGCCGGAACGCCGCCTAGGGATTCCGCTGCCTGCACCGCTCGTACCACAGCCTGCGCCAGGGCGTCGGCGGCGGCTGTGCCTACCACGCTGGGATCAGCCCCCTTTCCCTTCTTCGGCGCCTTCCCGGTGGCCAGAGCAAAGACGGTGTCGCCATCAAACATCGTGTGCGTCGGGCGGATAGTGCGGGCCAGACCATCGTGGGCCATCTGGGCCATCTTGTTGGCCGCCTCCTTGTCCAGATAGGCGTTGGTAGCGACGACGGCCAACGTTGTGTTGGCGACCGCCAGGATCGTCTGACCAAGGTTGCCCTGCATCCGCTTGACGGTGTCCACAAATCCGCCGACAACCGGCTTCCGTGTGCCGGCGATGATCTTGCCGGTCTGCGGATCTACCACGTCTCCAAAGGCGTTAGGGGCGGCGATCGCTCCCACCACGATGCCCTTACCGATCTTCAGGCTGGCCGTGCCTAGCCCGCTCTTGGTGGCGAACCTGGGTCCCAGTAGCTTCCCTACTGTGGCCCCCGTTCCCGCCCCAATGCTTCCCTCGGCCACCGGGCCGTCGGCCGCCGCCTCACAAGCCTGATAGCCTGCCTCTGCGCCGGGGCGCGATTTCGAATCGCCAATGGCCAGATCGAACAGCACTGCCGCTGGCACGATTGGCACAACCCCCACACCGACGTCAAAGCCGATGCCCCGTTCCTCTAGCCAGCGCATCACGCCACCGGCTGCATCCAATCCATAGGCGCTTCCGCCGGTAAGCAGCACGGCGTGAACTCGCTGCACCAGTCTAACCGGGCGCATCAGGTCGGTCTCGCGGGTGCCAGGTGCGGACCCACGCACGTCCACTCCGCCCACGGCACCGTGCTCGCAGAGCACCACGGTACAGCCGGTGATCCCCTCTTTGTCTGTGTAGTGACCTACTTTGATCCCTTCCACATCAGTGATGGCGCTGTCCATTCCATCCCCCGCACAAGTGGATAGGTTGCCCCTTGCTCCTCGTTCTGGCCATGCGCTCCCTCCATTCTCCCAGGCTCTGTACAGCGAAGGGCGGCAATCCGTCCAGAGGTTACCCTTCCAATTGGAGGGAAATCACGAGACGTTGACAGATCGAATTCCCCATGCTACGATTCGCTTGGATCTGTCGAGTGTACACATTCTATCAGGGGAAAACCGGTTGTCAAACCCCCGCTCCCCCGATGACAGCCGATGCGTCCCAATCAGGCTCGATGGCACTTCTCCCGCCCACGGCGTGCTGGCAAATCTGGAGATTCGCTGAGATGTGTAGGTCCTCAATCCAACCCCCTGTCTCTCCTCGCTGCGCCCCCTCGAAGGGCTGCAGCAGACCGAGCCCCACGAGTGCAGAGAGAGCGAAGTGAACTTGGGCCTGGAGATCCTTGGAGAGGTGGTACATAGATTGCTCAGGGAGGCGCACACGTCCAGCGATCAGTGATCCCCGGGAGGGAATCCGTGAGTGCCAAGAAAGTAACCATACTCAACCTGCGGGAGAAGAAGGAGAGCGGCGAGCCGATCACCATGCTCACCGCTTACGACTACCCCACGGGGCTGCTGGTGGATCAGGCGGGCATCGACGTCATCCTGGTGGGGGATTCGCTGGCTATGGTGGTCCTGGGACATGAGAATACGGTCTCCGTCACCATGGAGGAGATGCTCCATCACTGCAGAGCCGTGGCACGAGGGGCCAAACGTCCCTTGCTGGTGGGCGACATGCCCTTCATGTCCTACCAGGCGGACGTGAGGGAGGCCATTCGCAATGCCGGGCGGTTCCTCAAAGAGGGCAGTATGGACGTCGTTAAACTGGAGGGCGGTCGGGATATGGCTCCCGTGGTCAAGGCCATCGTGGACGCAGGGATCCCAGTGATGGGCCACATCGGCCTGACGCCCCAAACCATCTCCAAACTGGGCGGCTACCGGGTGCAGGGCAGGGATGTCGCCACCGCCAAGGGTCTCATTGACGATGCGTTGGCACTGGAGGAGGCCGGCGCGTTTAGTCTGATCCTGGAGGCGATCCCCAGTCCCGTGGCCAGACTCATCACCGAACGGGTGAGTATCCCCACAATAGGCATCGGCGCCGGGCCGGACTGTGATGGACAGGTGTTAGTGATCCACGACCTGATCGGCCTCTTTGATCGCTTTGTGCCCAAGTTCGTCAAGCAGTATGCTGATGTCTTCTCCACCATTGTCGAGGCGTTGGAGAGCTACCGGGACGACGTCATCGCCGGCAGCTTCCCTGCTCCCGAACATCAGTACTCCATGACCGACGAAGCCCTGCAAGCGCTGCACGACGAGTTGGGCGAGGGGTCCCAGGGAAGGGGCAGAGAGTGAAAGCACGTACGGCATTCGTAGGCTCAGGTGGGCCAAGGTTCTGTGGAAGGATCCTGTGGTGGCGGGCGTCACCACCCACGGCGGTCAATGGATTCCTATCGATGATGGTCTGGGCAATTGTGGACAGATAGGCAGTGAGAGGATAGGGGTAAGACGCCCCGGAAATCGCCCGGAGTTGAGGAGGCAGACAGATGAACCCTGAAGACGTGGTCAGACTGATGGCCGAGCATACCTATGGCACGTGGAGGCCGCAGGAGAAGTGGAAGAGCCCTCTGTTCATTGGCGGGGCCGAAGGCGTCTATCTCTACGACGAGGAGGGGAATGCATATCTCGATTTCTCTTCCCAGCTGATGTGTTCGAATCTCGGCCATGGGAACAAGGCCATAACCGATGCCATATGCGACCAGGCGAGGACGCTGCCATACGTGAGCCCTGGATTTGTCTGCGAAGCGAAAGCCCAGGCGACTGAAGCGCTCCTTGAGGTGATGCCCGAGGGCTTGGATCAGCTCTTCTTCTCCACATCGGGGACTGAGGCGAACGAGGCGGCGGTGAAGATCCTCAGACAATACAAAGCGCCCGACTACAAGATCATATCTCGCTATCGCTCATATCACGGCGCTACAGCTGCCAGCATCTCGTTGACGGGAGATCCCAGGCGTTGGTACGCCGAGCAGGCGAGATGCACGGTGCCTGGTGTGATCTTTGCCCCCGACCCTTACTGCTACCGCTGTCCATTCAATCTGCAGTATCCTGGCTGTGACGTGCAGTGTGTCGAATATGTCGACTACATGATCAAAGAGGAGGGAAACGTAGCTGCAGTTCTTGTCGAGCCTGTGGTGGGCACCAATGGCAAGATCGTGCCGCCCAAGGAATACTACCCTGGACTCAGGGAGATCTGCGATGAGAATGACGTGCTGCTTGTCGCAGATGAGGTGATGAGTGGCTGGTATCGCACAGGGCCAATGTGGGCCCTGGATAACTGGGATGTCAGGCCGGATATACTTACCACTGCGAAGGGATGCACGAGCGCATACGCGCCGGCCGGGATCACCGCAACGACCGGCGAGATCAGGGATTACTTCGAGGAACGGGTCATGTGTCATGGACACACGTATGCTATGCATCCTCTCGTCCTCGCGGCGATACCCGCGGCCGTAGATGAGTACAGGAAGCTCATGGCGACAGGGCTGCCTCAAAGGGTGAGCAAGCACATAGAGAAGAGGCTCTTTGAACTGATGGAGGACCACATATCTATCGGTGATGTGAGAGGGATTGGCCACTTCTGGGCAGTTGAGATCGTCAAGAACAGGGAGACCAAGGAACCGTTTAACGTCAAGGCCGATAAGTTCGTCAGACCGCTTGTGACGGACAGGATCTCGAGCGAGGCGCTCAGGCGGGGGCTGTACATACACAACTGGTATGACCATTTCACCGTCTCTCCTCCATTAACCATCACCGAGGACGAGGTGGACCGGGGTTTGGCAGTCCTCGATGAGGTGTTGAGGATCGCTGACGAGAAGGCCGCAGGATAGCTGCTAGACGGTGCGTGTTCGTGTGAGCTTCCGTCGTGCATCGCCGACCCGGGCGACCGACGGGTGGGGTGCTGAAACTCCCCACCGATCGTTGTGACGGGAGGTGCCGAGATGAACCGAGGGAGCTATCTGATGCTCGCGGTGACGGTGTTGGCGCTTGGCGTGCTGGCGTGCAACGCGCCCGAGAGCTCTCCCACGCCAGGGGTCTCCCCCACGGTCTACGGGGCCCCGACCCTGCCTATCGCCCCAACCGCGCCTCAGTCCACCACTCTCCCTATGCCTCGGCCATCGGCAACGTCACCCGTGCTCGACTCCGGCGGTCTGATCGGCTTTGAGATTTGGGGGGTCTGGAGGCGGGGGGATCAGCCCAATGGCACGTTCGAGCAGTCCGCCGAGCAGGTCTACGATGGGCGCTTCGCGGGCAAGCTTAGCTACAACTTCTCAACCTCTGGCAACGACTTCGTCGTCTTCGTTCACCCGGCCCCTATCCCTGGTGCTCCCCACCGCATCCACGCGTGGGTCTACGGAGACGGCAGTGGACACTTCCTGAACGTCTGGATTCGCGACGCAGAGGGGGAGGTATGGCAGGCCGCCCTTGGCCGGGTCTGGCACGTTGGCTGGAAGTCAATGATGGCTGAGATCCAGATGGGTCAGGAATGGCCGTGGGGCCACATCAGCGGGCCATCGAACGGGGCTGTGGATTACCCTATTGAGTTCTACGCGCTCGTTCTCGATGATGGCGATGACTCCTATACCGGCAGCGGCACGATCTTCGTGGATCAAGTGTCTGTTCCGTAGCGCGATTTCCGGGCAAACCGATCGACAGCCGGAGAGCGGGGAAGCCCCTGGGACTGCATGGGGCATTTGGTAGGGCAATCGCGCAGCCCTTCAAGTGGTAGACTCAGGGACTCCACGCGTTTCGCAGTGCGCGGTATGGTGACAGCGCAGCGACTGAAGCCCCGATGGAGAGGTAGAGAGCCGGTCGGTATCTCGATACCGCTCTCTTTCGCCGCAGCGTGGGGAGAGGGGGCATCCTACCCCAACCGCCGCCACGTTCCTTGTCAACGACGGAGCAGGGTGGTATAATCAAATCGTAGTAGGCTCGGAGAGGTTGCGTAGTCTGGCCGAACGCGCGCGCCTGGAGAGCGCGTGAGCCGTAAGGCTCCGTGGGTTCAAATCCCACCCTCTCCGCCACCATCTACGAATGAGGGCGATCCTGTATAGGATCGCCCTTTTCTGTAACGTGACCATTCTAGCTTGTTCACCGGATGCGCAGAGGGGCAACGCCACCGGCCTCAAACCCGCAGGCGTGATAGAACTCCTGTGCCGCGGCATCGCCGCGGGAGGTGTCTACGAGCAGATGGGTGGCCCCGCGGCGGCTCGCCCGCTGAATCGCAGCTTCCACCAGCGATCCGCCGATCCCCTGCCGTCTGTACGTTGGATCCACCGCCATCTCCCCGAGGAGCGCGCGCATCCCCGTCAGTCCAGGCATGAAGGTCAGCGCCAGAAAGCCAACTACACTCCCACCCATTTCCGCCACCAACATGTCCAGGGCGGGGCTCTCGCGGAACCGCTGAGCTGCGGCCGTCTGTTGTTCGTCGGTCATCTTCTTATTGTCCGGAATCAGCCGCAGAAGCTGCAGCACTGCATCCTCGTCCTGAGGGCGGGCTTCACGGATGACTACCCCTGGTACTTCGGCCCGGAACTGGGGGGAGCGGCTGCGGACCCAGCGCTCCAACACCTCCCGATGGGTGCGAAAGGCCAGCTTCTCGGGTAGGCCGTCGGGAGGGAAAACGCGCACGTCCTGCGCGTCGTTTCCCGCCTGGAGTTCTCCGCTCACTGGCCGAGCACGATGGAAGATGATAATGCCGGACTGGACCGGGCCTTCCGGGAAGGAGTAGACGCCGAATAGCTCCAACAGCTCCACGTCTAGCCCTGTCTCCTCCTTGCACTCTCGCACCGCGGCCTGCTCCACGCTCTCGTCCGCTTCGATGTAGCCGGCCGGCAGGGCCCACCAGCCAGCGAAGGGATCCTCCCCCCGCTTGACCAGGACGATACCGCTCTCCATCTCGACCAGGACCCCGACCCCTGGGACAGGGTTGCGGTACAGGATGAAGCCACAGGCAGCGCAGACCCGTCGGATCCGTCCTGCAACCTCGGCCTCCTCCATCCCTTCACCGCAGCGAGGACAGAATGTACTCTCTTCGATCACTGCTTTCCTCCATGCATCTCACGCGAGCCGTCAAATCCAACCCTGATGGCACAGATGCCGAGGCGGGCGGATAGTCCTCAGGTCAACCTGCCGGAATCGCCTCGAGGGCCAGCGCAAGTTCCCTGCGAACGGTTGATTCCCGCTCTCGCTCCCGGGCGGCCTCCAAGGTGTCAATCGCCTCCGACCCGCCGATGCGGCCAAGTGCCCAGGCAGAATGGCCCCGAACCACGGGATCCGGGTCCTCCAGGGCAGTCGTTAGCGACGCCAACGCCTGCGGGTCACCGGCGTTGCCCAGTGCCACCGCGACGTTGCGCAGCAGCCGCCCTCGTCCAATGCGCAGGATAGGGCTTGCCTGGAAACGGTGTTGGAAACCCTCCTCATCCAGCGCCATCACGTCCAAGAGTGGCGGGACGGCCCGGTCGGGAGACGCAGCCAGGAAGTCCTCCACCGCGGTGGGCCGGGCGAAGCGCTGCCAGGGGCAGACCAGCTGACAGACATCGCAGCCGTAGACGCGATTGCCCATGAGCGGCCGCAGCTCCAACGGGATGGCCCTCTTGAGCTCGATGGTCAGGTAGGAGATGCAGCGGCGGGCGTCCAGCCGGTAGGGGGCCGTCAGTGCGCCCGTGGGGCAGGCATCCAGGCAGCGTGTGCAGGTGCCGCATCGGGGTGGCGGCGGATCGCCGCTCGGCGGCAGATCTATATCCACCAGCACCTCCCCCAGAAAGAGCCAGGAGCCCACGCGAGGATGGATCAGGCAGGTGTTCTTGCCTACGAAGCCCAATCCCGCCCGTGCCGCGAATGCTCGCTCCAGCACCGGTCCGGTATCCACGTATGCCCGGTGGCGGACGTCCCCTCCAGCCTCATCATGGATGAAGGCAGCCAATCGCTCCAGGCGCGGCAGCATCCAGTTGTGATAGTTCTGTCCCCAGGCGTAGTTGGAGATGCGTCCGCTCAAGGGGCCTGGGTCTGGAGCGGGGCCGGGGTAGTAGTTGACTGCCACGCAGACCACCGCGCGGGCCCCTGGCAGGATTAGCTTTGGGTCCTCCCGGCGAGCCACCCGGTCGGGCCGGGCCATGTACGCCATCTCGCCATGGTCGCCCCGGGCCAGCCAATCGCGGTAGGCCGTCAGATCCCTTAAGGGCGGGCGCGTCGGGGAGATTCCCGCCAGGGTGAAGCCTAAGCTGAGAGCTTCCCCCTCGATCCGTTTGCCCAGACCGTCCATCGCCAGGCCAGTATAGCCCAGCGCCGAACCTCTGTCAATGACCTTCTCTTGGATGGAGTGGCGTGTTTCACGGATTGGTGATGATCCTGCGGAGAAACGGACCTCGATCGGGTCAGCAGGTTGTGGAGGAATCGGGTAGGGCTGGGAGAGGCTGGCGGTTAGGACATGTAGCGCCGGCTGGAGCGGGCTAGAGCCCGAGTAGATCCTTCAGGAACTGCCCGGTGTAGCTGGACTCCACCTGTGCCACTTGCTCCGGCGTCCCCTCAGCGGTCACTTCGCCCCCTGCCTCGCCTCCCTCCGGCCCCAGGTCAATGATCCAGTCGGCTACCTTAGTGATATCGGGGTGGTGCTCGATGATGACCACGGTGTTGCCGGCGTCAACAAGCCGGTTGAGGACGGCGATCAACTTATCCACATCGGCTGCGTGCAAGCCCACGCTGGGCTCGTCCAACACGTAGAGGGTACTGCCGGTGGCCCTTTTGGAGAGCTCGCGTGAGAGCTTCACCCGCTGCGCCTCACCGCCGGATAGGGTCGGGGCGGGTTGACCCAGACGGATGTAGCCCAACCCCACGTCCTGAAGGGTCTTCAGCTTGCGCCGAATGGCGGGGAAGGCGGAGAAGAACTCCGCTGCCTCATCCACGCTCATATCCAAGATGTCGGCGATCGTCTTACCTTTGTAGCGGATCTGGAGCGTCTCCCGATTGTAGCGCTGGCCGTGGCAGACGTCGCATGGGATGTAGATGTCGGGCAGGAACTGCATCTCAATGCGCAGCGTCCCGTGCCCCTTGCAGGGTTCGCAGCGCCCGCCCTTGACGTTGAAGGAGAAGCGACCCTTCTCATAGCCGCGAATCTTTGATTCCGGCAGCGAGGCGAATAACTCGCGGATCGGGGTGAAGACGCTGGTGTAGGTGGCGGGATTGGAGCGGGGAGTGCGACCGATGGGAGATTGATCGATGTCGATCGCCTTGTCTATGTGCTCAGCGCCCACGATGTGATCATGGTCGCCCGCGGGCTCCTGGGAGCCGTGGAGGATCTGAGCCAGGCGGCGGTAGAGGATTTCTATCAGGAGGGTTGACTTGCCGGAGCCGGAAACACCGGTGATGCACACGAACATCCCTAGCGGGATGCGCACGTCGATGTCCTTCAGGTTGTGCTGGCGGGCTCCCCGGATTGTGAGGGCCTCTCCATTGCCGGGGCGGCGACCATCAGGGAGCGGTATGCTGCGGCGTCCTGAAAGGTAGGCCCCTGTGACGCTGTCGGGATCATTGATCACTTCCTCCAACTGACCCGCAACGACCACCTCCCCGCCCAACTCGCCAGCCCCCGGCCCCAAATCGATGATCCAATCGGCAGCGCGGATCATAGACTCGTCGTGCTCCACCACCAGCAGAGTGTTTCCCAGGTCCCGCATCCTCTGCAGAGTGCGGATCAGACGGTCGTTGTCCCGCTGGTGGAGACCGATGGTCGGTTCGTCCAGCACGTAGAGTACGCCAGTCAGTTGGGAGCCGATCTGAGTAGCCAGGCGGATGCGTTGAGCCTCTCCACCTGCCAGCGTGGTTGCGGTCCTGTTGAGTGTCAGGTAACCCAGTCCCACGCTGACCATGAACTGAAGTCGGTTGTGCACCTCCTTGAGGATGCGGCGCCCTATGAGCCACTGTACTTCGGTAAGGGGAGAACTGGTCGGAGGCGTTTCGGGTTCGGATCTGTCGGCCTCAAGATCCACGATCTGGAATCTGGAACCCGATAGGTCATCGATCCATTCCAGCAGACGACTCACTGGCCATTGACTGATCTCGTGGATCGATCTACCGGCTATGGTCACAGCGAGGGCCTCTGGCCGCAGACGCGCTCCTTCGCATGCCGGGCAGGGCTGGCGGGTCATGAATCCTTCAATCTTGCTCCGCATGTACTTGGAGGAGGTCTCCCGGTAGCGGCGCTGGAGATTTGGGATCACCCCCTCGAAGGTGGTCCTGTAGACCCGCCGGGCTCCATCCCGATTGACGTAGTCGACCGAGATCTTCTCCTTGCCGCTGCCGTACAGGAGGACACGCTGCTGGGCCGAGTTCAACTCTCGCCAGGAGCGATCGGTGCGAATGCCGTAGTGCTCGGCTGCCGCCTCGAGAATCTGCCAGTAGTAACCTTGGTGCTCGTCGGTGGGCCAGGCCTGGATGGCTCCCTCATCTAGGGGGAGGTCCGGATTCGGGACGATGAGGTCGGGGTCCAGCTCTGTCTGCGTACCCAGCCCCTGACACTCGGGGCAGGCCCCGTGTGGGCTGTTGTAGGAGAAGGTGCGCGGCTCAATCTCCGGCAGGCTGATCCCGCAGACAGGACAAGCCAGGTGCTCGGAGAAGAGAAGGTCACGCGGTGGGTCGGACGAGACATCGTTGATGATGATGACACCGTCGCCCAGGCGCAGCGCTGTCTCCACCGAGTCGGTTAAGCGGGAGCGGAAGCCATCGTCAGTCCTCTCGGGGATGACCAGCCGATCCACCACCGCCTCGATGGTGTGCATCTTGTAGCGGTCGAGCTCGATCTCCTCATCCACATCGCGCACGGTACCGTCCACCCGAACGCGCACGAAGCCAGCCTTGCGCACATCCTCGAAGATCGCCTGATGGTGCCCCTTGCGATCCTTGACCAGGGGGGCGAGAACCTGAAATCGGATCCCTGGCTCCACCTCAAGCACCGCGTCCACGATCTGCTGGGCGGATTGCTGGGTCACCTCCCGGTTGCAGTGTGGACAGTGAGGTACGCCGATGCGAGCGTACAGGAGTCGGAGGTAGTCGTAGATCTCGGTGACCGTAGCGACCGTGGAGCGAGGGTTGTGGGAGACTCCCCGCTGATCGATGGAGATGGCAGGGGAGAGGCCCTCAATCTGGTCCACATCTGGCTTTTCCATCTGCCCCAGGAACTGACGGGCGTAGGAGGAGAGGGACTCGACGTAGCGTCGCTGGCCTTCGGCGAAGACGGTGTCGAATGCCAAAGAGGACTTACCGGAGCCCGAGATGCCGGTCACAACCACCATCTTGTTGCGGGGGATCTTGACGGTGATGTTCTTCAAGTTGTGCTCCCGCGCACCTCGCACAGTTATCTTGTCCTGTCCCATATTCGCTGCTGTTCTCCTGATGGCAGTTTCCCTTCTCTCTTCTACCATAGAACATTTGTTGCGATCTCAACGGCAATCCAACATGGTAGCACGAAATGGGAAACTGGGCAATCTCGGCGGTCGGGTAAATGCCCTAGTCCCTCCGATGCACATTCCGCCCCGCCTCAGTCTGTGTCCCGTCTCGGCGGCGAGATATGGGCAATCACTGCCAAGTGATGATTGGATGCCCTGCTGGTCCATTTCCCAGGAGCAGCTCCCGCTGACCTGAGTGCCTGGCGGGCGGCTCGTGGTTGATCTGACCGGTCGGTTGAGCTGCGACAAAAACCCAAGACCCCTGGAGGTTGCACAACCACATTGGCCTTGCTATAATTCGGCTTGTGAGAGGGCGGATGATCTACAACCCGACTGCAGGCCCTCGAAGGGTGAGGCGAGGGCTGAAGGCGGTGCGGCGGGAGCTCGAGCGCCGGGGCTGGTCCGTGGATGTCAAGGCCACACAGTCGCCCGGGGATGCCACGCGCTTGGCACGAGAGGCAAGCGGGGCGGGATTGGACGCTGTATGGATCGCTGGGGGAGATGGGACTATCAGCGAGGCCGTCAACGGGTTGGTGGGCACCAACACCGCTTTGGGTGTGCTGCCAGTGGGCACTGGCAACATCTGGGCCAAACAGCTGGGCCTGCCTACTCTCACTCTCACTCATCCTTTCCGCCTCCGGGAGGCCGCCATCGCACAGGCTGAGGGAAAGGTACAGGCGGTGGACGTGGGGCGCGTGAATGACCGCTATTTCCTGCTTTGGGCGGGGATTGGCTTCGATGCGATGGTCACCACTGAGCTGGAGCCTCGGCCTCGACCGGTCAAGCGGCTTGGAGCCCTCCCGTACATCGTCGCCTCTGTCACTCTGGCGCGAAGTTTCTCCGGTGTGCGGGCCCGCGTTGCACTGGACGAGCAGACGGTCCGGGGTCGAATTCTTCTGGTTCTGGTCACCAACGTGCAGATGTACTCGCTCTTCCAGGTCGCCCGACAGGCCTGCATGGACGATGGGCTGCTGGATGCGCTTGTGTTCAAGGGATTGGGGTCCTCCTATATCCTCCGACACGCGGCCAGGATGTTCAGAGGACGCCACCTGCAAGATCCGAAAACTGTCCACAGGCAGGTTCGTCGCATTGTCGTGCAGGCGGAGGAGCCGCTGTCGGTGCAGGTGGACGGTGATCCGCTGGGAACGACGCCGGTTACCCTGAGTGTGGTCCCTCGTGCGCTTCGCATCAGGGTACCCCACCACGTCCCCTCAAACCTTTTCCACAAGGAGGAGCTATGAAAATCCTGCTGGGACTTCTGGTCCTGGTGCCTGTTGCCCTGTACTCCCATTATGCGCAGGGCCCGCCCTTGGTGACGTTCGCAGCCACTACGCTGGGCATCGTCCCTCTAGCCGGGCTTCTGGGTCGGGCAACGGAGGAGCTGGCAGCGCGGACCAGTTCGCAGGTCGGTGGTCTGATCAACGGCACGCTGGGCAATGCCGCCGAGCTGATCATCACCTTCTTCGCCATCCGGGCTGGGCTTCTAGGGCTGGTCAAAGCTTCCATCACTGGCTCGATCCTGGGCAACCTTCTGCTGGTGATGGGGGCCAGCCTCCTGGTGGGAGGACTACGCCACGGTGTCCAGAAGTTTGATCGCAGTCAGGCAGGGCTCAACTCCACTATGCTGATCCTGGCCGTCATCGCCCTCGCCATCCCCTCCCTGTTCGGCCACCGAATCGAGGACTTCAGCCACGACGCTGTGGAGTATCTAAGCCTGGGGGTGGCCGCAGTAATGATGCTGGTGTACGTCCTCAGCCTGGTCTACAGTTTCGCTACCTCTCCCAGCATTCCCTATGAGAAGGAACATGGACGTCCTGCCTGGTCCCTCTTGCGTACGGTGGGGGTCCTGATACTCTGCACCGCCTCGGTGGCCTGGCTCAGCGAGGTACTGGTGGGCTTGATAGAGCCGGTGCTTGAGCGACTGGGGTGGACTGAGTTCTTCTTCGGCATTGTGATTATCCCCATCGTAGGTAACGTCGCCGAACACCTGGTAGCGGTCCAGGTGGCAGCACAGGATCAGATGGACCTCAGCCTGGGGGTCTCGGTCGGTTCGAGCTTGCAGATTGCCCTCTTTGTCGCGCCCGTGCTGGTCTTCTTGAGCCTGGCGATGGGCAACCCTCTCACGTTGGTGTTCGATCGCTTCGAACTGACAGCCCTGATAGCTGCCTCCCTCATCGCTGGGCTGGTTGGGCTTGATGGGGAATCGAACTGGATGGAGGGGATACAGCTGTTGGTGGTTTACGTCATCTTGGCGATGGCGTTCTTCTTCCTGCCGGTGGGGGGATAGGTGGAAGTGAAAGCGTCAACCCCGGCTGCGGTCTGTCAAGCGGCGGATGAGACGCATAACTGTCATCTCTAGCCGATCCTGATACCGCCAGAAGATCAATGCCAGGGCTGTGGCTCCGGCTCCGATGGATCCCCAGCCCCACCAGGGGAGCGCAGTGGCGTTTGCTCCCACCCAACTGGCCACTACCAGGCCCGGAAGCCTCCCCAGCGCAGCGAGCACCAGCAAATAGGGGATCGGCAGCGGGCTCAGGCCGATGATGAAGCAGATCAGATCGTCTGGGACGAAGGGAAACAGAAAGACCAGGAAGAAGAAGGCTGGTCCTCGCCGCCAGGCGATGCGGTCCCACCGGTCCAGCTGCTTCTGTCCCACCAGGCGGACCACAAGCGGTCGGCCGAACCGGCGAGCGAGAGCCATCGCCAATGCCGAGCCCACTTGAACCCCGATTAGACTGTAGAGGGTCCCGAGCACCACGCCGTATAGGTAGCCGTTGACCAGTCCCACCGTCTGGCCCGGGATAGGGGCTAGGAGTACCTGGAGGGTGTTCAGGAAGACGCTGACCAGCGGCCCCAAGGGGCCGAAGCCGGCGATCCACATCTGCACCGCTTCCCGGTCATTCAGCAATCGGTAGAGGTCGGGGCCCCAGAGAGCCCCCGCTGCCACCAAGAGTAGGAGCAGTACGATCAGCAACCTTGTTCGCCTGCGGGCGGGGTGTCTCTTGCTCAAGACCCGTCTCCCTGTGCCTTCTCCAGCCCCAAGCTTGCCACCAGGCCCCCGGTTATCCCCGCTGCCGTGATGGCGAACAGCACCGGGTAGGAGGTCGCTCGGAGCAGCACGCCGCCCAGCAGAGAGATCGGCACAAGCGCGCCCATCAGAGTGTTTGCCAGGCCGATGTAGAGGGCTCGCTGCTCGGCCGGGGCCATCTCGAGCAGATAGTTGAGCGGACCCAACATCGCAGAGTTGACAGTCACACCGTAGAGGAAGTAGGCCAGTGGATAGATCCGAGCCAGTGCCGACGAGTTTGTCAGGTGGAGCAGGAGAGCTACCAGCGGGCTTCCCAGCGCTGCCGCGCTGCCAAGACGGACAGCCGGCCGCGGACCGTGCCGCTCGCTGAGCCACCCTAGGCCCAGGCTGGCGACGATTCCCCCTGCCATTTGGGCCGAGACGAACCACCCGGTGACTGTCTCCGAGAGCCCCACGGCCTCGGTGGCGTGCAAGATGTAGAAGGGGGAGGCTAGACCCATAAGTCCGGTCAGCCATCGCACCACCATCAGTCTGCGGAAACCCGGATCGCCTTTCCACACTGACATCAGCTGGTCAAGGAGTCCTTGGCGATGACGCTCTTCTTCATTGACGTCCTGATCGTCTGCCTCGGGCTCCTTGAGAAAACCGAGGGCTATGATCCCCGGGATGTGGGCCGCGAAGGAGAGGGCGAACAGAAGGGCATAGTTCTTGGGAAATGGTAGGGAAGGACTGGCCAGGATCACGCTCACCAATCCTCCTACCGCCATTCCCAGTCCCCCGCCGACTATCTGAGCCGTCCCCACCAGTCGGCCTCGGCGGCTCACCGGGACAACTCGCGCCAAGATGTCGAACCAGGCGACGGAGGCCACGCTGTCCAGCACTGTGAAGAGTCCAATGCAGGTGAAGAAGACCGTCAGCATGGCAGTGGAGTGTTCGGGCAGCCCTGCCCAGGTCACCAATCCCAATAGGAGAAAGAGGGGCCGGGCGGTGTAGCTCGCTGCCATCATGTACGGCTTCTTCCGCGGTCGCCCAACAATCAACGTCGCCACCCCCAGTTGAGGGAGCAGCCAGCCGGCGTTGAATACCGTACCGATCAGCCCGACGAGCGGTTCGGAATCAGTCAAGCTGCGCACGAACGCCGGGAGCACCGCGTTGAGGCTGATAAACGAGAATGCCACGCCGAACCCGATGTAATCCACCAGCAAAGCCGCAAAGTTGCGGCGAAAACCGGGGGGCGGAGAGAAGTCAGTCTGGCTCATTTCAGCTCAGTGTACCACGAAGTGGCCGCAGGTCAACCTGCGGGCCGGGTGGGATTGGCTCTGTACACTGAGATGTGCGCGCCGAGACGATTCGCGGCACCAGGTACCGCACAGCGCAGGATCTGGGGACGAAGGATCTTTTTGATCGTTCCGGCCTCCCGGGGCTGCGCGCATTGCATCCTTCGCTGAAACCAGCTATAATCACATCGATGCATGGTAGAGCAGAGCGCCCCTATCTGTACCTCACCGCTTTCGTCAGCGGCCTGGTCTCCTTGGGGGTAGAGCTGTCCGCGTCTCGGCTCCTGGCCCCCTATTTCGGCGAATCCCATCCCGTCTGGGCCGCCATCATCGGACTGATCCTGCTCTATCTGACTGCCGGCTACTTCATCGGCGGTCGCTGGGCGGATCGCTCTCCCAAGCTCGTCACCCTCTATCAACTCGTCGCCTGGGCTGCCCTGCTGGTCGGATTGGTGCCTTTTGTCTCTCGCCCGGTTCTGCTCTTGGCCGCTCGGGGTTTGGTGGACCTCAACCTCACGCTGATGGTAGGTCCGTTCGTCGCGGTGCTGTTGCTCTTCTCCGCACCGGTCACGCTCATGGGATGCGTCTCTCCCTTCGTTATCCGGCTCTTGATGGAGCGCGTCGAGCGGGCGGGGAATGTGGCGGGACGAACCTATGCGATCTCAACCGCCGGGAGCCTGCTGGGGACGCTGCTTCCGGTCTTTGTGCTCATTCCTACTGTAGGCACCAGCGATACCTTCGTCGCCTTGTCGCTCTTGCTGATGACCGTGGGGCTGGCGGGATTGGTCCGCTCTGCTCCACGCCGTGCTGTTCTCTACCTTTGGATGCCGTTGGTGTTGCTCCTGCTGGTCTTCACCTTGCGCGGTCGGCCGATCAAGCCTCAACAAGGGGTTATCTTCGAAACGGAGTCGGCCTACAACTACATCCAGGTGGTCGAGCGAGACGGTTGGAGAAGGCTCTATCTGAACGAAGGTCAGGGTATCCACTCGGTCTACCGCCCCGGCATGAAGCGCGCCTGGGGGACCTGGGATTACTTCCTTGTCGCGCCCTTCTTCAACCCGCCGCCCTTCCCGCCTGACCACATTCAGAGCCTGGCGATGATCGGCTTGGCCGGCGGGACCGTTCCGAAGCAGTACACCACGTTCTTTGGTCCCATTCCTATTGACGGGGTGGAGCTGGACCCGGAGATCGTGCGCGTGGGGCGGCGGTTCTTTGCGATGAATGAGCCCAACCTGAATGTGGTCGTGGCCGACGGGCGGGCCTTCCTGGCCCGCTCCGACCGCTGCTACACGGTCGTGGGGATAGATGCTTACCGCCTGCCCTACATCCCCTGGCACCTGACCACGGTGGAGTTCTTTCAACAAGTGCGTGATCATCTGACCGATGACGGCCTCGTGGTTGTCAATGTGGGGCGCACGCCTGGGGATGATCGGCTGGTGGAGGCAATAGCGACGACGCTGGCACAGGTCTTCCCGTCTGTCCACGCGATGGATGTGCCAGCGTCTTTCAACACCATCGTAGTGGCAACGGTTCAGCCGACGGAGCCGGAGAACCTGCTGGCAAACCGACCACTGCTGGAGGCCCCGACCCTTCAGGCCATCGTTGATGAGGCGCAGGCGAATCTCCGGCCGATAGAGTTCGGCTCGGTGGCATTTACCGACGACCGAGCCCCGGTGGAGATGCTGACCCACGCTGTGATGCTCGACTACGTGCTGGGAAGGTAAGCTGGAATGCCTGGGCGAGCGCTCACCCTCTCATCGAATTCATCGACGAGTCTATGTACGGCGCACGCGAGGCAACCTGGGTTGATCCGCACCGAGCTGGGTGTTGGATGGGCCCAGAAGGGATGGCCGTGGCGGCGCGGACGCGTACGGCGTTGCCTGGTGATCTGCTGCTCATTCCGCTGATGGGGCGGGTGCGCAGTCTGAGCTACCTGCGTCTCAGCGCCATACTGGGGAATCATCCCTCTCGGGTTGGGGTTGGTGGCTGAGCGGTTCGACCTGCGGATGAGCATGTGGTTGTTGTCCTTGGGGCCAATAGCGCTGTTGGCTGGCGTTCCGAGAAGCAGATCGAAGGCATAGAGGACACCCGTTGGAGGTGAGCGATGCGTATCTGGCCTAAAGCGATCCATGTTCTGATTGTGCTAGCGCTTCCGCTGACGTTCCTGGCGGTCAGTCTGCGTGTTGTGACGAGTCACTGGCTGGTCCGTTGGGAGTACGGCAAGTCCGACTTCCCGCCCGATCCCTATGGCCTCACCACTCAGGAGCGGATCCGGCTGGCAATCCCTTGCGTAGACTACCTGGTGACCGGTGCAGGGATCGACCTGCTGGCTGACCTGCAGCTGGAGGGGCGGCCTGCCTTCAATGAGCGGGAATTGCGCCACATGGAGGACGTCAAGAGGGTGCTGTGGGGGCTGCTGGGGGCTGGGGCTGGGGCCGGCATGGTCGTGTTGGGAGGTGCGGCCGCCCTGGCCGCCCGTCGCCCCACGCGCGTCCGCGCCCGCACTGCACTGCTGGGGGGCAGTTTGCTCACACTGGCGCTTCTGGCCGCTGTGGGAGGGCTAATGTTAGTTGGGTGGAATACGTTCTTCGTTGGCTTCCACGAACTCCTCTTTCCCCCAGGGACGTGGAACTTTCCCTTCTCCGATACCCTGATTCGTCTCTATCCGGAGCGATTCTGGATGGACGTGGGAGCCGTGGTCGTGGGGCTGATGGCCCTGCAGCCGGTCCTGATCGGTGGTGGCGCATTTCTCTGGCTGCGCTCAGCGGCCCAGGCGATGGAGGAAGAGATTGCCCAGTAGTTCCTGGTGCACAGGACCGGCCGATGATGGCAGGAATGAACGTAGAGGACGACCCGCCCGAGATACTCATTCGAGAGGGCGGGGGGACGGTGTCCGATGGCAGAATGGCCGCAGTCGTGTGATTGCGGCAGTCGTGATGAAGGGGGGAGTGGCAGTTGAGGAAAGAGATAGGTGAGCGCCCGCGCTTCCCGTGGTACGGTTGGGTGGGAGGGGCTGTGGTCATTGGTGCTGAAGTCTGTCTCTTTGCCCGTCAGCCCTTCGTCAGCCGGTGGTTCACCCCTATCGTGTGGACCGGCTACGTCCTGTTCGCCGATGGGCTTGCTTTCCGCCTGCGAGGTCGCTCCCTGATCCAGAGCCGCCCCCGTGAGGCACTGATGTTGCCCTGGATCTCTGCGGGCTGCTGGCTGATCTTCGAGCTCTACAACCTTCGCCTGCGCAACTGGTACTACGCGGGAGTGCCAGAGCATCCTTTGGTGCGGGACTGGGCCTATCTCTGGTCGTTTGCTACCATCTTCCCGGGTATGTTCGAGACGGCCGATGTGCTGAGGGGGCTCGGGTTGTTCCAGGGGACACGGCGGCAACCCCATGATATGTCCTCCCTCTGGCTGAGACTTTCGTTTCTGCTGGGGCTGGCATTCCTGGCCATCCCGCCACTCCTTCCTCCGGATGTGGCCTCCTATACATTTGCCCTTGTTTGGGTGGGGTTCGTGCTGCTGCTGGAGCCAGTCAACCGGGCGTTGGGGGCACCTTCTCTCTATCGGGCCTGGGAGCGGGGAAAGCCTCGGCCTGTCTATGTTATGCTGAGCGCAGGGTTGCTCTGTGGGGTTCTGTGGGAATTTTGGAACTACTGGGCCACGGCGCGCTGGCGGTACACGCTTCCCTGGCCGCTGGACTTCGGGGTCTACTACTTCCGCATGCCGCTGCTG
The DNA here is from genome assembly GCA_050049355.1 of Anaerolineae bacterium. Taxonomy (GTDB): domain Bacteria; phylum Chloroflexota; class Anaerolineae; order B4-G1; family DUEL01; genus JASFWK01. The sequence continues at coordinate 20,999 of JASFWK010000006.1, forward strand.
GGGATGCTGGGCTTCCCTGTCTTCGCGCTTGAGTGCTACACGATGTACCATTTCCTCTGGCGGATGCTGGGAGGAGAAGCAAACGAGTAGGTAGGGGACGAGGACGAGATGGGGGTCCTGGTGCGTGAGGACACGGAGCGGGGTGAGGTCGTGCTGCGCCGGCGAGAGGTTGCAGGTCGTCCGCCCGTCTACGAAATCATCTTCAACGGCGTTTTCCTGATGGCAAGCACCAATGCTCCGTCTGCCCGCAGATTGGCGCATCTCTCGCTTGAGCCCCTCAGGGGGCGCCGGGCATTGCGCGTCCTCATTGGGGGTCTGGGGATTGGCTACACCCTCCGGTCTGTTCTGGATTCTCCTGAGGTAGCCCACGTCGATGTGGTGGAGGTGGAGCCACTGATCGTCGAATGGGCGCGGACGTATTTCGCGCCCTTGAACGACGACGCGTTGGCCGACCGGCGAGTGCAGATCGTGGTAGGGGATCTTGCTCCCTACCTGAGGAGGGCGACTGGTCCATACGACGCGATCGTCTTGGACGTGGATAACGGCCCTACGTGGCTGGTGCTGGAAGAGAACGCTGCGCTATATCGCCCTCCGGCGCTCGAGCGGATGCGGGAACTGCTGGCTTCGGGAGGCGTGCTGGCCGTATGGGCGTCGGAGCGTGCGTCTGATTTCTTGGCTGAGTTGGAACGGGTGTTCGGCTGGGCAGACCAGACGGTGGTGCACGAGAGAGACGAGCGGGGCCGGGAGGTCGAGTACTTCGTCTACCGGGCCATCCCCGCAGATGACTCAGTTTGGCGGGGTCTCTGAGTCCTGAGAGGGCCTAGTCTGATGCAGGGAGCAGGGCTGTCTCCAATACTTCATCCATTCGCTCCACCAGCACGATCTCCAGGCTTCGCAGTACCTTGCGGGGAATCTCCACCAGATCAGACTCGTTGCGTCTTGGGATGATCGCCACCTTGAGACCCGCTCGGTGGGCAGCAAGGATCTTCTCCTTGAATCCACCCACAGGCAGGGCGCGCCCTCTCAGCGTTATCTCCCCGGTCATCCCCACGTCCCGCCGCACTGGGCGATCGGTGAGGGCAGAGATGAGGGCCGTGGCCATCGTGATGCCGGCGGAGGGTCCGTCCTTGGGGATTGCCCCCTCCGGCAGGTGGATATGGATGTCGGTCTTGTCGAAGATATCCTCGTCCAAGCCCCACTCTTCAGAGCGGGAGCGCGCGTAGCTCAGGGCCGCCTGGGCTGACTCCTGCATCACTTCCCCCAGCTGCCCTGTCAGGGTGAGGTGACCCTTGCCAGGCATCAATGTCACTTCGACCGACATCAGGTCGCCGCCAGCTTCGGTCCAGGCCAGGCTTGTGGCCAGCCCGATCTCGTCCTGCTCCTGCGAGCGATCGCGCAGATAGCGGGGCGGGCCTAGATAGCTGGGCAGGGCGGTGACGATAATCCGCTGGAGAGGTTTCTTTCCCTCGGCCAGCCTGCGTGCCGCCTTGCGGCAAATGGCAGCGATCTCCCGTTCTAGATTCCGCACTCCCGCCTCGTAAGTGAACTCGCGGATGATGCGCCGGAGCGCAGCGTTGGTGAAGTGTAGGGGGGCCTCTTTCAGCCCGTGCTCTTCAATCTGCCGAGGGATCAAGAACCGGCGGGCGATCTCCACCTTCTCCTCTTCGACGTAGGAGGGGAATTCGATTACCTCCATCCGATCCTGCAGGGCTGGCGGGATGGGCCCGAGCGTGTTAGCGGTGGTGATGAAGAGCACTTTGGAGAGGTCGTAGTGAACCTCCAGATAATGGTCGGAGAAGGAGTGGTTCTGCTCGGGGTCGAGTACTTCCAGCAGCGCCGCCGCCGGGTCTCCTCGGAAGTCCAGTCCCAGCTTGTCCACCTCATCCAGCATGAAGAGCGGGTTGATTGTCTTTGCACGGCGCATCGTCTGGATGATGCGGCCTGGCATTGCGCCGATGTAGGTACGTCGGTGACCGCGGATCTCAGCCTCGTCCCGCACGCCTCCCAGGCTGACGCGGACGAAGTTCCGCCCCAACGCTTTGGCGATGGACTGCCCCAAGCTAGTCTTGCCGGTCCCCGGCGGCCCCACGAAGCACAGGATGGGACTGCGCATCCTTTCGGGGGTCAGCTTCTTGACCGCAATGTACTCCAGGATGCGCTCCTTAGCCTTGGGGAGTCCGTAGTGACAGGATTCCAGCACCTCTTCCACATCGGCCAGATCCAGCGTGTCCTCTGTCTCCTCCGCCCAAGGGAGATCCAGCAGCCAATCCAGGTAGTTATGGATGATGCTCGCTTCTGGCGCTATGGACGGCATCGCTCCCAGCCGCTCCAGTTCCCGATCCGCAACTCCTCGCACATCTTCCGGCATTTGAGCTTTGACAATGCGCTCTCTCAGCCGGTTGAGCTCCTGGGTGAGTGCATCCGTTTCCCCGAGTTCGGTCTGGATGGCCTTCATCTGCTCCCGCAGGAAGTACTCTCGCTGGGTACGGTCCAGTTCCTGCTGGACGCGTGAGTGTATCTGGTCCTCAAGTTCCAGGACGTCCAGCTCCTTAGCCAGCAGGACGTTTATCTTCTGAAGGCGGTCAATGGGATCAAGCGTCTCCAGGATCTCCTGTCGCTGTGCCGTATCCAGATTCAGACTCTGGATGATCAGATCGGCCAGCAGGCCGGGCTCGCGGATGTTCAGCGCGACGACGTACAGATCCTCTGGCAGCAGATGGTTCAGTTGGACGACCTTCTCAAAGAGGGCCAGAGTGGCACGCATAAGCGCCTCGGTCAGGCGGGTCTGCTCGGCCGGCTCGGGGATGGACATGGCCCGCACCCGAATGTAGGGCTCGAGGTGGATGTATTCCAGGATCTGGACCCGCCGGTGGCCCTGAGCCAGAATGCTGAGGGTACCATCGGGCATGCGGAGCATGCGTCCAATGATGACATCTGTACCGAAGTTGTACAGGTCATTCGACTCCACATATTCTACATCTGGGTCCCGCTGGGCGACGGTGATGAGAGGCTCATCCCTCTCCAGGGCGATCTCCACAGCCTCAATCGACCGGACCCGACCCACGATGAGAGGAGACACCATCCGCGGGAGGAGGACCAAGTCACGCAGGGGCAGCAGCGGGCCTTCGATGACCTCGCCGGCCCCTTCTTCTGGCTTCTCCTTCCCGAACTCAAATTCCTCGAAGGGGAAGGAGCTGGGCTGGTGCCAACTCATCTTCATCCAACGCTCTCTCCATCCCCGATCCCACGTCATAGGCAGCCTGACTCTCCCTTGGCAGATTGGAGATTCGAGACTGTGTATTCGAATCTGCAATCCTGGCTCTGTCGAGAAAAGGACATCTTACCGCAGAGGACGCTGAGTCTCCCGAGGATTCCTCCAGGAATTCGCGGATTCTTCGCAGGTTTCAGCGGGAACCTTGAGCTCATTTCTAGTTCTTCCCTCTGCAAGTTCTGTGCTCCCTGGCGCAGATGCCCTCTGTTGACTCAATCCCGAATCTCGGATCTGGCACTACCGATCGTTCTCCGGCGGCGGCTGTCCGTTTTGCCTGGCCCACGCCTCGCGGGCCTCGGCGACCAGGAAGATCGAGCCTGTGAAGAGCAATCCACTGCCGGGTTCCGCCGTCAGCAGCGCTCGCTGAAGAGCCCGGGGTACGTTTACCGCCACCTCCGCTCCTCCTCCCACCGAGGCGACGATATCGGCCAACTCGACGGGCGAGGCGGCGCGGGGGTGCTCGGATCGAGTGACGATCAGGTAATCGGTGATAGGCAGAAGCACCGCCAACATCCCGGCGATGTCCTTATCCTCCGAGGCGCCGTAGACAAGTACCCACCGGCGGTCTGGGAACCATTCTCCTAAGGCCTCTCTCAAGCTGCGTGCGGAGTAGGGGTTGTGGGCGCAGTCGACCACGACCAGCGGGTCTTGGTCCAGGACCTCCATCCGCCCTGGCCACGTCACGTCGTGCAGACCGGTTTCGACCGCCGCGCGGGGCAGGTCGAAGCCCCGCTCCCGGAGAGCCTCGAGGGCCGCCAGTCCGGTGGTGGCGTTCTCCAATTGGTGTCGGCCGAGCAACGGGATCCAGTATTCACCAGCCAATTCGTCTCCGCCGTCCCTAACTCGGCGGGCCGCGAAGGATTGCCCCTCGAGGTCGAAGGGGCCAGGATCCCAGGTCCAATCCCGTCCCACCTCAACGAGGGGAGCCTGCCGCGCGTGACTGATCTCCTCAATCACGTGAATGGCTTCCGGCCTCTGAGGAGCGCTGACTACCGGCACCCCCGACTTGACGATCCCAGCCTTCTCGCGCGCGATCTGAGGGAGGGTATCTCCCAGGAGATAGGTATGATCCAGGCTGAGAGAGGTGATCACAGCAACCTCTGGCACGAGCACGTTTGTGGCATCTAGTCGCCCCCCCAGGCCGACCTCGGCTACCAGTACATCCACCTGCTGGCGGGCAAAATGCATGAAGGCCATCGCCGTGATGGCCTCGAAAGTCGTCACGCCTGGGATCTCCGCGATCAGCGGGCGTAGCTCCTCCGCCAGGGAGACGACCCTCTCGCGGGAGATGAGCGCTGTGCCGACGCGGATGCGCTCGCGGAAGGTGTGCAGATGAGGGGAGGTGTAGAGACCGGTCCGGAAGCCCGCAGCGCGCAGGGTGGATTCCATCATCGCGGCAGTCGAGCCCTTTCCCTTGGTTCCGGCGATGTGGACGGCACGATAGGTTAGGTGTGGGTTGCCCACCGCATCCAGGAGCCGCTGAACGCGAGAAAGATCAAGTGTTTCCGGCGTGTACCGCTCGATGCGCCGCTTCTCGTAGTCTGTCAGGCTGTGCAGATACTCGATCGTCTCTCGGTAGCTCATCTTGTTTCCTTTTCCCCAATGGTCGGCACGAGATTGTACAACGTTTTGTGGGAATTGCAAATCCCCCCCGGCCCCTCCCAGCGACGGGCCGCATTTCGTCCTGGGAGGTGGAGATCGAGTGGATTGAGCCCGCACAAAGGTGGCGCGTAGGACCCAAAGGGTGTATCATGATGTCCTGCAGGCGGGCAGAGAGGAGGGCCGATATGCCAGAATCAGAGGTGATGGCAGTCATCTTGGGGGGAGGACGGGGCACTCGGCTCTATCCTCTCACCAAGCTGCGTGCCAAACCAGCCGTCCCGCTGGCGGGTCGGTATCGCTTGATAGACATCCCGGTCAGCAACTGCATTAACTCTGGCTTCACCCGGATATTCATTCTGACTCAGTTTCTCTCCGTTTCCCTACACCGCCACGTCTTCCAGACCTACAAGTTTGACAACTTCTCTGCAGGCTTTGTGGAGATTCTTGCCGCCGAGCAAACCCTCGAGAGCACCGACTGGTACCAGGGCACGGCAGACGCCGTGCGAAAGCAGTTGCACCACCTGAGCACGCGGAACCCGGACGATGTGCTGATCCTCTCTGGAGATCACCTCTACCGTATGGACTACACTGGATTCCTGGAATTCCATCGCGAAACATGCGCCGATGTGACCATCGCGGTCATGCCGGTCACAGCGGGAGATGCTTCCCGCTACGGCATCCTGAAGACGGACGGGGACCGCATCTCTACCTTCCGGGAAAAGCCGCGCGGAGCGGAGTTGAAAGGGTTGGAGAGCCGGTCAGGAGATCGCCCCTACTTGGCCTCGATGGGCATCTATCTCTTTCGCTTGGAGGTGCTGGAGCATTTGCTGGACGCGGTCTCGGGAGATGATTTCGGCAAGCACGTGATCCCGGCCGCCTTTGCATCCGGGGATGCGTACGCGTTTCCGTTTGAGGGGTATTGGGAGGACATTGGCACGATTGTCACGTTCTACGAGGCGAACCTGGCGCTCACCTTGCCGGATCCTCCCTTCGACTTCTACGATCCTACTCGGCCGATCTATACACACCCTCGCTTCCTACCGCCCTCGAGGGTGGATGGGTGCCGGCTGGAACATGCGGTGGTGGCGGATGGCTGCAAGTTGTACGATGCCGATATCGAGGAATGCGTCATCGGTCTGCGCAGTGTCATACGGCCGGGAGCGCGGCTGAGCCAGGTGGTGATGATGGGCGCCGATTTCTTTGAGGATGGGCATTGGAGGGCAGAAAGCCGCGATCGAAGTCAGCTTCCCATTGGCATCGGGGAGGGTTCCTCCATCGAGCGGGCCATCATTGACAAGAACGCCCGCATTGGCAAGGATGTCACCATCCGCTCCCACCAGGGCGAGCCAGATCGCGAGGAAGAGCAGTATGTCATCCGCGATGGCATCGTGGTCATCCCCAAGAACACTGAGATCCCGGACGGAACAACCATCTGAGTGACGGTTTGACCACTTGTAGTCGCGGGCCTTCCAGTGCGGAGACCGAGCTTCTCTTCTGCAGTTCCACTGCACGCTCCGGCGGCGGTCTGGGTGACCCCGGAGCGTGTGTCAGATGATCGCCAGATCGTCGGTCAGTGGCACTGGACCGTTGTTGAGGAAGCCCTCGCCATAGGCGGCGGTGATCATCATGCCGTAGTAGCGCGCGACCGTCTCCACAGCGAAGAGGACAGCCGCGTACTGGGAACCGTGGGCTTGAAGGGCTTTCTGTTTGACGCCGTAGACGTCGGTGATATCCAGCACGAATGTCGGCTCGCAGGGTCGCCGAAAGGAAAGCGGGAAGGTGAGGTGGCGAGGTTGAGGGACCAGCGGCTCGTATTCGGGGAAGAGAGCCGGGCGCGTGGCCAGGTAGGAGGCTCGCTCCACGAGCCGGGGGACCACCTTGTGGTCAGGATGGTGGTCCTTGAAGTGCGGCGTCAGCAGCAGCCGGGGCTGTAACTCCTTGATGACCTCGGTAATCCGAAGGGCGTAATCGTAGCTGAACTCCAGCCGGGCATCCGGCATGTCCAGGATGCGGAAGGCGTCCACTCCGAGAATCTCCGCTGCGGCCTGTGCTTCCTTTGCGCGGGTCTCCCGGTCGCCGAAGCTGCTCATCTCCCCATGAGTCAACACCAAGATGCCCGTATTCAAGCCGCGGGCCTTTGCTTTCAGGAGCAGGCCCGCGCAGCCTATCTCTGCGTCGTCCGGATGTGCACCAATAGCGAGGATCTCTATCGTCATAGGCTTGTGTCTCAGCGGCTAGTTGCCTTTACCATCGAGCCGCAGTAGGCACACTCGGCGGTGTGCCGATCGTGCCATTCGGCCTCGCTGGCGAGAAGGGGCCCACCGCAGGAGGGGCACTTGGCAGGCAATTCGGCATGGCCTGTCGACGGTTCCTCAAGGCCTAGTCCGGCCTCGCTGAACCTTCCCTCGATCTCACGCTGGAGTGCGTCTGCTTCCGTCTCGTATCCCCGCTCGCGGAGGGCGTCCACCATACGAGTGAGCGCGATTGGCATGCGGCGGATCTGTCCGCCCTGGATCAGGAAATTCAGTGCCTGTCTCGCTCGACCAAGAGCGGCTTCGATCTCATCCGCCGCCAGATGGGCGCGAGCGGCCTGGAGCGCCAGCCTTGCCCCTGCTCCGAACCTTCCTCGGTCGTGTGCCCTATCGGCCATCTCGCTGAAGATCTCAGCTGCTCGGCCGTAATCACCGTCCTCCATAGCGCGGTGTGCGCCGGCGAGTGCTCGACGGATCCGCGGCGGGAGGGGCGGACGTGGGGAGCGCCGTGGGCGGCGGGGCGGGCGTCTACGGAACATCGCTTTCTCCTTTCTCGTTTCGGTCATCGAGCTGAGCGCTCGGCGACTCCGCTGTCCTGCGGGACACGAGGGTGCGAGCAAAGATGAGGAACCCTGTGTGGGCAATCATCCTATCCATTGGGCGGAACCGGGCGGCTACCGGCTTGTAGGGCCGCACTAGCACCTCCTCGACCTCCTGGAAGCCGAAGGGGGCCTTCTCCAGTGCTGCAAGCAAGTGGGTGACTTGATTGGCCGTGGGGAGGATGGCGCCGAAGAATCCGCCGTTGATCAAGGCAGCGTGGGCCTGCTGTAGATACTCCCAGGGATTCGGTAGGTCCAGAAACAGGGCATCGACTCCCACCTCGTCGAACCCCTCGGCGATATCCCGCAGCTTGAACTCCACCACGTCCTCCAGGCCCAGTGGCTCCAGGTTGCGGCGGGCCAGGCGCTGCACATCTGCACGGATGTCGTAAGAATGAACTCGCCCGCCTGGATGGACGGCTTGGGCCAGGACGAGCGTCAGGCCGCCGCTGCCCGTGCCCGCCTCAACAACCCGTGCGCCTGATCTGATGTTCATCTTCAGCAAGATGTGCCCAGATTCCTTCGGGTAGACGATCTGGGAGTTTCGGCGCAGACGAAGGATCCGCTGTTCGAGGGAGGGAGTCAGCAGTAGGAAGGGGTAGTCGAGGTGGGTGTTGACCCGACTGCCCCACGGCTTGCCGATCAGGAGATCGTGCTGGAGCATACCTCGGTGGGTCTGCAGAGTGCGACCGACCTCCAGTCGGAGAAGCAGCCACTTGTGGTCTGCCCCCACCACCATAGCAAGATCCCCCGCCTGAGCGCAGGGGAGTTCGTCTTGTACGGAGGTCATCTTTCACACCGATCTAACTTGCACAGAAACGGCCGCACGTCCCACGGACACAGCTGGGCTTCCGAAGTCTGAAGTGCCCGGCTCATCCACCCGAGAGGTGGGCTTCCTCCCTTCGACACCCGCTGCTCGCGAGAGCACATCGGAACCCTCTCCACGCGTAGCAGGGTTGGAGTAGTGCCAGTTTCCAGCTCGAATTGAAGGGGGGTCATCGGCACCACCGCCCGCCCCAAACCCCTCTCCTTCCCCTGAAGTTCTTTTCTTGGCGGGAGGCGGGTCGCAGGGAGGAGCATAGGGACTTCCAATCTCATTGCACCAGCAGCTAGTTCTCAGGGTCGGCTCTTTGGGAGTCCCAGAGTTCGTCCGCCAATCGGGCTGGTCTGACCAGATCTACTGGAGGGTGATGAGGACGCTGCTGCCCCCATCGTCTGGGGAGATCATCAAGGTCAGGCTCCGGCCTGCCTTACTCCATGTCTGATTGATCATCCCTGCCAGCTCTTCGTCGCTCTGGTTCGTCCAGCCAAGAGCGGCCAGCTCGGTGCGATAGAACCCAGCCACCGCTGCGATGTCGTCAGGGGCAGAGAAGACGATATTCTCCCCCATGATTGTGAGATCTGTTGCCCCAGGATAGGAAGGCACGTCCTCCGGCATACCCGCCCCCGCTCCCTCTGGAGGCTCAATGGTGAGGGGGCTGTTGACGTCGTAAACCTCGTAGGAGTACTCACCTGTGCCTGCGGCTCCCTCTTGAGTCCCTCGCCACGAGAGCGTGAAGCGGACGGTGAAAGCTGGCAGTCCGGCCTCATCTGCGATCCAAGCCTCGCTGTCCACCTCGGTGATCTCTCCCTGTGTCATTGCCATCAACACTGCTGGAGAGAAGGAGAGAACGTAGTGTCGTGTGCGGACACCGTTTATCGTTTCCCCACCAACGTAGCGGTAGTCGGAATCGGGGACGAGATCCGATGGTTCGAGGAGGAATCCCTCACCGAACTGGGAAATGAATTCGTCTTCGCTCTGTTGGGACTGGATGCAGGTCCCACCCGAGCAGATCCAGCTTGTGTCTCCAATCTGCACCCACTCGATAGTCTCTCCCTCCGAAGTCATAGTGAACCGCAGAGCCGCTGGCTCCCGTGTTCCCTCCTGCTGTATCTCGACGCTCTGCGGGGTTCCGCTCTCGGGCGTCCAGCTCCAGACTGACCGCGCCCGATAGCTGTTGAGGCCGCTCAGGGCATCCGGTGCTATCTCTGGGGGAGGGGCTTCTTCCGTGGCGCCGCCCTCACCTTCGGTCGAGGGTGGCTGCGTGGGCTCTGCCTCCAAATCGGTCGGCGCCGGTGTCGTTTCCTCGGCGCCGCCTCCAGCCAGCCCCCCCACTGAGCAAGCTAGGGATGCCAGCAGGAGAATCGTCAAGGCGATCAGAGTCTTGTTGTTCATCTTCTCTCCTCCGAAGAATACTTGGCGGATTGAGCTCCGCATTGCGGCGAGTATACCACGTTTTCCCGGAGGCAACCAGCTATCTGCAGCGGCTGGGTCGCCTCTACCTCTACTATGGCGAAGTCTTCCCTTGGGTGGGTTGGGGTATCGAGACCTACTGCGGTGAGCGTGAGAGAACCCTGAGAGCCTTCATCGTCAGCCAGCCGGCGAAGAGGCCTAGGAGGGCGATAGCGACCAACCCGGACACCTGGGCGATCGACTGCCCGGGCCCGTCGCCCAAGAAGCCCTGTGCGGCTCGGAATCCCGTCACACCTTGGCCAATGATGGTCCGATACTCCTCCACTCCCACGCTGTTCCAGCCTTGGCCCCAACGACCGTCCGATAGCAGGGCTACCGTCAGCAGGCCCCACAGCCCGCTGACGGCGGCCGTTGCCACCGCTCCTGTGCCATCGGCCAGCCGCAATACGTGGTCTGTCAGGAAGATGGTCAGGGGAAGGAGCAGCCCGGCTACGCCGCCCACGACCAGAGCCGACCAAGGTGGAAGGAAGGGAGCTCCGGCGGAAATGGCCACCAATCCAGCTGTAGCTCCCCGTGCTACCATCAGCGGATCGCCGTGCCCGAGTGCCAGCCAGCAGTAGAGCAGGCAGGCTAACGTCCCCCCCGCGAGAGCTAACAGCCCGTTGACCGCCACCCGGCCAGCGTCTATCTGCGCGCCGGCGGCGTGAAAGGGAACGCCCAGCGACCAGCCGAGCCAGCCCAGAGCCACAAGCAGCGTGCCCAGGTTTGCCAGCAGAGGGAAGTGGGTAGGGGGCATCTGAACTGGATCCTCTTGAACCGACTTCCGCCCAAGTGCAATCAGCCCTCCCAGCGCGACCATCCCTCCCAAGAGGTAGACGACGCCGCTTCCGGCGTAGTCCACCAATCCGTGGCCTCGATAGATGGTTCTGCCCAGGTTGGCCAGCCACCCGCCGCCCCAGGTCCAGCACGCAGCCAAGGGGAAGAGGACGGCGGCGATAAGCAGACCCACCAGCGTCGCATGCCAGCCGCGCGCGCGGTTGGCCAGGCTCAGCACCGCCAGGAGAACGGCCGTGGCGACCATCGGGAGGTAGGTGGCAAACAGGATCAGTGCTTCAGGCGTGTCGGCGTCGCCGGCGAGGAAGAAGCCATCCAGGCCGATGATGCCCCAGTAGAGGCCCGCCTCCACCCGATGACCCACCAGGCGATCCAGTCCTGCCAGCCCTGGCTGATCCGATACGACGGCAGCGCCGCCCAGGTGAAAGGCAAAACCTACGGCGAAGTAACCCAGCGTGGCCAGCGCCAGCGCCATCAGTCCCTGCGTGGCCGCTTGGCGGGCCTGCTTGGGCTCCATCCCGCCCCATCCCAGGAGAAAGAAGCCAATGGGAATGAGATAGCCCAGTACGAGTGGAAGCCAGGTCTCAGTTGTCATCTCCGCTCCGTCGAAGTAGAATTAGGTGAAGCGAGTCAATCTTACCAGACTCTGCCGTTTTCGCCAAGTATGGCGATCGGCCCCGCATCAATCCTTGAGAAGTGTGAGCGAAGAGCAGCTATGCCGACGAATCTTCCCCCAGAGTACTTCAAGATAGAAGAGCGGTATCGCACGGCCAGTTCCGCAGAGGAGAAGATCGCCTGTGTGGAGGAAATGCTCAGCGTCGTTCCCAAGCACAAGGGTACAGACAAGCTCAGAGGTGACCTTCGCAGACGGCTCTCAAAGCTGAAAGACACGGCAGAGAGCCGAAAGGAGGTCAGACGGCAAGTCTCCGTCTTCCACATCGAGAGAGAAGGCGCGGGGCAAGTGACGCTCGTCGGCCTTCCCAATGTGGGAAAATCCGCTCTGGTCACAGCTCTGACCAACGCGACGCCGGAGGTGGCTGACTATCCCTACACCACCTGGACGCCCACCCCTGGGATGATGCCTATGGAGAACATCCAGATCCAGTTGATCGATACTCCTCCCCTGAGCGAGGAGCATGTGGAGCCGGAGTTGCTGAACTTGATTCGAAGGTCGGACCTGATGTTGATAGTCGTGGATCTCCAGGCGTATCCTATCCACCAGCTTGAGGATACGCTGGCGATACTGGAGGAACACCGGATCGTGCCTCGTCGCCTGGCGGAGGGGCCTACTCAAGAAGGAGGTGTGACCTTCGTACCGCTCCTTGTAGTGGTCAATAAGAACGATGACGAGAGTTTAGATGAGGATTTCGAGGTATTTTGTGAGTTGCTCGGTGGAGATTGGCCCTTAGTCCCTGCCTCCGCCACGACAGGTCGCCACCTTGAGACGCTGAAGAAGGTCGTGTTCGAGCGGCTTGAAATCATCCGTGTCTATTCCCGACCTCCAGGGAGGGAGCCGGATCTCAGTGCACCATTTGTGTTGAAGAAGGAGAGCACCGTGGCGGAGTTTGCGGGGAAGGTGCACCGAGATTTCCTCGAGCAGCTGAAGACAGCTCGTGTCTGGGGCAGTGCGGCGTATGAGGGACAGATGGTGGGGCGGGATTACGTCCTTCAGGATGGTGATGTGGTGGAGCTGCGCATGTAGTCGCACTCTGCCATCGGTGGCTGGTGAACTCTCTCCTGTGATTGCTCGAAGGTGGTTTGTGACATGGAAGAGGAGACTCCGTGCCTTCTGGCTGATGGGATGTTGGGGCGGCTGGCCAAATGGCTGCGGCTGCTGGGCTATGACACCGCATACGAGAACGACGCCGACGATCTGCATCTGGCCCGCCGCGCCCGCGCCGAGGGCCGGGTGCTGCTGACCCGCGATCAGGAGCTGGCCGCCCGACCGGGCCTGCGCACACTGCTCATCGAATCGGAGGTGCTGGAGGAGCAGATGCAGCAGGTGCAGGAGGCGCTCGGTTCGCCGCCTGACCCAGCCCTGTCCCGCTGCAATGTCTGCAACGTGCAGCTGAAGGCAGCGACTCGCGAGGACGTGGCCGACCGGATTCCCCCCTATGTGCTGCGGACGCACGAGGAGTTTCGGATCTGCCCCAGCTGTGGCCACGTTTACTGGGCAGGTACCCATCTAGAGAGTATGCGTGAACAGTTGGGCGAGGTGGAGGGAGTTGATTTGGGGTAGGGCATATCTCGTCTTTGGTGGGTTCAGCTTGGCAGGATCAAGGTAGGAGCGACCCAGGCATCTCAAGCTCCTGCATTCTTAGTGATCGCTCCCAGCGTCTTGCCACCTTTGTGCAGTTTCCTAGTCCAGGGACAGTCTCCACCTGGTAGGGGAGCGCCAGGATAGATGATCATGGACCGACGCATCTTCCCCGATCTCCTGATTGCTCTGGTCGTCTTCTTGATCTGCCTGGGGATCTACGTGGGTACATTGGCTCCCGGCCTCTCCTATGCCAGTCCCGACGGAAACGAGTTGGCGACCGTCGCCTACACGCTCGATCTGGCTCACTCCACGGGTTACCCCCTCTACACCTGGCTCGGAAAGCTCTTCACCTTTCTACCGATCGGAGATGTGGCCTACCGCGTCAACCTGATGAGTGCTGCCTTGGGCGCCGCCGCTCCCTGCGCGCTCTATGTCATCTCGCGTCTGCTGACCGGTAGCGGTGGGCGGGTCTGGCCCTCCTGTCTCTCCTCTGCTGTTGCCGCCTTGCTCTTCGGCCTCTCGCGCACCTTCTGGTCGCAGACAACCATCGCCGAGGTCTACGCTCCCAATGCCCTTATGATCACGCTGACCTTGGCAATGCTGTTGTGGTGGGCGCGAACGGAGGAGCGGGGTCGGGAACGCCGACTGGCGGAGGGGGTGTGGTGGCGAAGACTTCTCCCCACCAGGCGCTCGCTCGTGCTCCTCTTCGTTTTTGGTCTTTGCTTTGGCCTCTCGTTGGGCATGCATCTATCTGACCTCGGATTCGCCCCTGCCTTTGCCCTCTTCATCCTGTTGGTGAGCCCCTGGACCGCGCTCGGTCCCCCTGGGATCGCCAGCGCCGGGGTGGGCTTCGTCCTGGGCTTGCTTCAGTTCCTCTGGCTGCCCTTGCGAGCTCACACCCTTGTTGACGCGCCCATGCGAGCCAACGCACCGACCACCCTGCGAGGCATCTATGCCTACACCCTGGGGGCGTTTCCCAACTTCAAGTTCGCTTTCCCAGTCACAGAGCTGCCGGGCCGGATTGTGGTCTATCTCTACTTCCTGGCCCAGCAGTTCGGCTTCGTCGGCATCCTGCTGGGGCTCTTTGGGATGTGGGTGCTCCTGCTTCGCCAACCTCGGCGTTTCTTCCTGCTCGCAGGCATGTACTTGGTCCACGTTTGGTTCTTCATCCAGTATCGGGCCTTTGACCTGGATGTCTTCTTCATCCCCGCTCACCTCGTGTATGCCCTCTTCATCGGCTGTGGGATCTGGTGGGTGCTTGATCGGGCGGCTCTCGTTCGGCGGAGGACGCTGCGGGCGGTGCTGACGGGCGCGGCGGCGCTGGCGCTGATCCTGGGCTTGATTGGTCAGATTCGGGCGAACTGGGTGGCGAACGACCGCTCCGCAGATACGGCGATAGAGGACTTCTACGAAAACGTCTTCGCTCACCTGCCTCAAGACGCAGTTCTCTTGGGACGAGGTGGTGTGTTCGGCTATGATCTCTTCTACTACCGGCTGGTCTACGACGTCCGTCCCGATGTGTCGATCCCTGCACTGGAGCCGGGATCGTCCCCGCAGGATTTGGCAGGCCGAGAGGTCTACTCCACTCTCCCCGTTGACAGTCTTGAGGAGAATCGAGGCCCGTGGGCTCCTCCTGTGGGGTGGGTGGACCGACAGGATTGGACCGTGCCTGTGCTGCTGGGCGCCACCGGCCCTGGCCAGGATGGGCGGGGGCAGGGCTTGATCCTCTATCATGTCACCGATGAGCCCCCGCAGCTGGTGGTGGAGGATGCGCGCCCCCAGTACCGGATTGAGGAGCGGGTGGGAAGGCTCGTGCTGGCGGGGTATGACTTGGAGGCGAACCGAGTGCGGGCTGGTGGGATGGTTCACTTTACGCTCTACTGGCGCCTGACGAGCTCGCTGCGCGGGCTGATGGTGGGTACTGCCCTAGGGGGCGACGTGCTGGAGGTTCACGAACCAGGGCTGGGGAATCTGCAGCGGTACCTGGAAGCCTTCCGTCCATCCGGGGAGGGTGTGTTGGTGGAAGAGTATCGTGTTGTCGTCCCACAGCTTATGGAACAGGGCAACCTCCCTCTGGAGGTGGTGACGGTGGCTGCCTTCGGTGTGGAGGGGGCGCAGGTGGTGGCCAGAATCCCGCTCCAGGAAGTGATCGTCGTTCCGGGAGTAGAGCGCTGATGGGATCGGAGGACGCTGAGGGAGTGTTGACTGAAATGGTTGCCGAGAGGGTAATGATCGGCGTGGGTGCGGCTCTCATCGCGGGGATGCTGCTGGCGGCGGCCTTCTCCCTGGGGGTCTACGTAGGAGAGCACGGCTGGACCTGGGAAGGCGTGTCGCTGGCTGGACCGGCGGGACCTCCCGCCCTCCCCGGTCGCCCCGGTGGTCCAGCGCCGCCGGGACAGGGATTCCCTCCTGGCCCGCTGGGCGATCTCCAGCTGCCGCCCGATGTGGTGGGATTGGTCCGTGCGCTGGAGGATGGCTCACTCAGGGTCGCCACGCGCGACGGTCCCCGCTCCGTTGCAGTGAACGAGCGCACTCGAGTGCGTGTGGGCAGCGAGGAAGTCGCGGACGTGACTGCTCTGCAGCCAGGTACCTTGATAGCTGTGTTCGGTCATTTGGGGGACGAGGGCCGGACGTTAGTGGCAGATGTAGTGGTGATCCTGGATCATCGCCCCGGCGCCGGAGAGTGAGGGCGGACCATCAGTCGGCTGCCCAAAGGCGAACGCGGTCCTTGAGTTGGCTGCTTGCCTCTTCTCTTGCCTCCAGCCAGTCCAGGTGGCCGACGACTTCAGAAATGGCCAGGAACCGGTTGATGGGATCGAGGTGGGGAAAGAGCTCCAGGGTGAGTTCGTAGGCCGTGTGCTCTTCCTCCCCCAGCGCCTCTAGTATCTGCTGGGCGCGCTGTTCGTGGAAAGCCAACCGGCTGGCGACCAACTCTCTAGGGTCGGTGATGGGTGGACCATGGGCCGGCAGCGCCACGTCTAGCGGCAGCTGTGTCATTCGCTCTAGCTGGGCGATATACTGCACCAGTCGCTGTGGGCGCTCCGTCCCGCCTTCCGGCGGCGGCTCGACGATGGGGTTTGATGAGATATCCCGTAGCAAGTGATCGCTGGAAAGCAGGGTTGACCGATCAGGTTGATACAGGCAGACTAGACCTCCGCTGTGGCCGGGGGTGTGCAATACCTCCCAATCCTCGTCTCCCAGCCGAACGGTCATCCCATCTTCAAGCGGCGTGTCGGGCCGAACGGCTTGGGCGAACCGACCGTACCCTCGGCGGGCTCGATCGATCTGCACCATGACGTCCAGCGGCATCCCGGCCTCCAGCATCAGCATTGAGTAGAAGGCCAGCCGCTGGGCTCGTTCTTCGATGTAGTCGGCCAGCTCGTCGAAGTTGGATGGATGGGTCAGTACCTCTGCGCCAGAGGCCTCCACCAATTCCGCTGCCAGTCCGCAGTGGTCGCTGTGCCGATGAGTGAGGATGATCCGTCCCAGATCGGACGAGTGGTAGCCCAGCGTGGCCAACCCTTCCCGCAGCGCTCTCCTTGCCGGATCCCAATGCGGGCCAGTGTCTACCAGCGTGAGCGAATCGCCCTCAGCCAGGTAGAGGTTGACTGGGCCGACGGCGAAGGGGGTTGGAACGGTTATGCGGCGGAGATAGGACGGGAGGTCACTCATCCTCTCCGCCTTCGTCTGCGGCTCGGCCGCGCACCAACACGTTCCACTTCCCCTTCTGTACCACCTCGTCGTTTTGGTTGAGTAGGGTCAGGGAGAAGATGACGAAGCCGCCGCCCAGGCGTGACATCTCTTTTTTCCGACTCACCTCCGCCTGCACCCGCACTGTATCGCCGATGCGGATGGGGCCGCGGAACTTCCAATCGATTGCGGTCAGCGCCTCCACTGTGCCCTCCAGGAAGCCGGTGCGCCAAGCCAGACCGCTCGCCACTGCAATTCCCAGGGGGCCATGCGCTACGCGTTCGCCGAAGCGAGTCCCTTTGGCGTATTCTGCGTCGGTATGGAGTGGGTTGTAATCCCCCGAGAGACCTGCGAAGGCGACGATGTCCGCCTCGGTGATAGTGCGGGCGGGACTTTCGATCGCGTCGCCAATCTCAAACTCCTCAAACGTGAGTCCTCGCGGTTGGCGTCTCTCAGCCATGGTGTCCTCCTGCGTTGGGTTACTGCCAGCTGTGGCAATTGTATCACCACCTCGGTGTTGGGACAAACTGGCACTGCAGCGTTGCCTCTCACAGGAGAGCCAGCAGGTCGCTTCTACCATGCCGCGCGGTCCTTGGAGGGCAGAGGGAAAGCCCTGGGCCGAGTCACGGCGTCGTATTGGCGTTCGCCGGCGGATGAAATATAATGGTACCTGGAGTGACTGATGCAGGGGCGGCGGATCTGTCGCCCCTGTAGTTGCCTGGAAAGGAGGACGACCATGGAAAGCGTCGTCTACTTCGGTACGGCGCGAGCTACGCGCTGGGACTATGAGCATAGCCTGGTGGCTCGGCTAGAACGGCTGCTCGTGCGGCTGGAGCTGGGGAGTCGAATTGAAAAGGGGGACTACGTTGCCATAAAGACCCACTTCGGCTCTCGCGGAGCCCATCGCATTGTCCGGCCCATCTTCCTGCGCAAGGTAGTGGATGGAGTGAAGGACGCGGGTGGCAAGCCCTTCATCTGCGACACCGTCCGCATCAGCGGGTTGGACTACCTGGAGATTGCCAACCAGAACGGGATCAATCCCCAAACGATGGGGTGTCCGGTGGTGCTGGCGGACGGGCTCTTCGGTTGCGACAGTGTGGAGGTGGAGGCTGGCTCGATCTTGGGATCGGTACGAGTGGCCTCCGCCATCTATGACGCGCCGGCCATGATCGTCGTCTCTCACTGCAAGGGGCATGTAGGTGCCGGGTACGGTGGAGCGATCAAGAACCTGGCCATGGGAGGTGTGGCCGGGCGCCATCGGAGCGGGGAATGGCGTCAGGCCCGTGGGCACCTGCACGCTGCCAGCGCTGAGTCGACGCTGGAACGCCATCCTGAGCTCTGCACTCTCTGCCTGCAGTGCCTCCACGTCTGTCCAACGGAGGCGATCGCTCAGGAGGGAGAGAGCTTGGCAGTGGATGAAGATAGCTGCTGGCGGTGCGGGCGCTGCGAGCGGGTATGTTCGGAGGGAGCAATCGAACTCCAGAAACGGGGCGAGGACGAGTTTCAGGCCGCGCTGGCCGAGGGGGCTCAGGCGGTTCTCTCTACTTTCGATGCACGCAAACTGGTCTATCTAAACTTCGCTGTGGAGGTCCAGCCCGAGTGCGACTGCATGCCGATGGCCGATACGCCGCTTGTGCAGGATCAGGGCATCTTCGCTGGCGAGGATATTGTGGCAGTGGAACAGGCCACGCTGGATCGGATCAACGGAGCGGTGCCGCTGCCGGAGTCAGGTGCCGCCGATCGGGGCATCGCGCATGGTCAGCGGATTCTGCCCGAGACGCTGGGTGTGGATGGCCAGCCCCACGTGGAAGCCGCTGCCAGGCTAGGATTGGGAAGCCAGGAGTACAGGTTGGTGGAGGTGTAAGGCGAAACCGATTGGCTGCCGAACCCATTCTCCTGTGCCTCCTCGCTGTGCCGGGTGACGCAATCTTGCGTAAACTGAGGGGGTGCATTACAATCAGACTATGGGCGGGCGAATCTCCAACGTCGAGCGGGGTAGCGTCGCAGCGAGAGCTGGGCTGCGGCCAGGCGATATCCTTGTCTCCATAGATGGCCACTCTCTCCGTGACGTGATCGACATTCAGTTCTACGGGGCGGAGGAATCCTTCCTTCTGCGAGTTCGTCGAGGGGGTGAGGAGCGCACCGTCCGCATCCAGAGAAGGTATAACGAACCGCTGGGTGTGGGATTCGATGGTCCTCTCTTTGACACCGGCATCCGCCGTTGTCACAATGACTGCGAGTTCTGCTTCGTGACACAGATGCCTCCGGGGCTGCGCCGATCCCTCTATGTCAAGGATGATGACTATCGCCACTCCTTTCTCTTCGGAAACTACATCACGCTGACCAATCTGACCGAAGAGGATTGGGACCGCATCGGCGAACAGCACTTGAGCCCCCTCTACGTCTCGGTCCATGCCACCGAGGCCGATCTGCGTGGCCGGATGCTGCACAATTCGGACGCGCCGGACCTGATGGGACAGCTTCGCCGCCTGGCCGGAATGGGGATTGGGGTCCATACCCAGATCGTGTTGGTGCCGGGCCTCAACGACGGTCTGTACCTGGATCGCTCTATCGGCGACTTGGCGGATCTCCACCCGGCGGTACGCTCGATCAGCGTCGTGCCGGTCGGGCTGACGAAGTTCCATCGCGGCGGCTGCCGCTTGCACACGCTGGAGGAGGCGCGGGGGGTCTTCGAACAGGTGACTGACTGGCAGGAACGCCTGCGTGTCGGGCTCGGCGTCAGCTTCGTCTACCTATCCGACGAATGGTATCTCCGACTGGGCGCGGGGGTCCCGCCGCAGGATGCCTACGACGGCTTGGATCTGACGGAGAACGGGGTAGGGCTGACACGGCGGTTTCTGGATGATTGGCTGGGTTGGGGGATACTGCGAGGGACGCAGAGCAGTTTCCAGGGCTCATACACGCTGGTGACGGGCGAGTTGTTCGCGCCGGTCCTTCGTCAGGTGTCAGCAGGGCTCGCGAATGTCGAAGTTCTCTCCATCGCAAACCACTTCTTCGGTGAGACGGTGACCGTGGCGGGGCTCTTGACGGGGCAGGACGTGATTGAGCAACTGCGAGGCTGGTCTCTGGGCGAGCGTGTGGTCCTCCCGGCGGCGATGTTCGGCGGACCGCAGGGGCAGTCGGTGGATGAGGTGGGACCGAAGGACATTGGCGAGGCACTGGAGCGGGATGTCATAGTGGCACACACCCTCGGGGGCCTGCTCGCCCAAGTCGAGCGTGACACGTAGAGGAGCAGTCGCTCGCATAGGCCGATGCTTGACGATTCACAGCTGGGCCGTATAATCCACAGTCCCTGTATTTGTGCATTTGGAATAGGGAGGAGGTGATGCTGAGCGTCTGAAGGACTCATAGGGGAAGACAGCGCTTGGCCCAGACCGATAGAGAGCAGGTTTGGGTGACGAGGAGGAGGTTCCCCGCCGCTAGGCGGGTGCTAACCGGGCTCAGAACCGGGAAAATCGAATCAGATCGGCGGATGCCTCCGGGGTATGCCACTCCCCCCATATCTTCCCCTCCTGGATGAAAGTAGGCTCGGACAAAGTCGAGGGGCAACCCTCGGATCAAAGGGGCCTGCGGTGGTGCGTGTGCAAGTCTGTATTCTCTTCAGGAGGGAGACTCTATGTGTGGCATTGTTGGTTATGTCGGACCGCGAGATGCGACCCCCATCATCCTTGAGGGTTTGAAGCGACTGGAGTATCGAGGCTACGACTCCGCTGGGTTGGCGGTGGTGCAGTTGGACGGGGCCATCGGAGTCCGTCGGGAAGTGGGGAAGCTGGACCAACTGGCTGGAAAAGTGCAGGAGGAACCCCTCTCCGGCCTCATCGGCATCGGCCACACCCGTTGGGCCACTCATGGCCGACCGTGCGAGCGCAATGCCCATCCCCATCTGGGTCCGGAGGGGAATGTTGCTGTCGTACACAACGGGATCATCGAGAACTTCCGCGCGCTGCGGGAGGAGCTGGGAGCCGAAGGGGACCGTTTCGCCTCAGAGACCGACACTGAGGTGGTGGTTCATCTGGTGGAGGGGTATCTGGCTGGCGGGGCCGATCTGAACACGGCGGTGCGTCAGGCACTTGGGCGGATCAAGGGAGCCAATGCCTTCCTCTTCCTCAGCCGCACTTACCCTGATCGGATCATCGCTGCACGGCTGGGCAACGCCGGCGGACTGACCATAGGTTTGGGTGAGGGCGAAAACTTCATCGCTTCGGACATCCCCGCCATCCTCGAGCATAGTCGCGATATGGTCTTCTTGGAAGACCGTCAACTGGCGATGATGACCTCGGACGAGGTGCGGGTGGAGACTTTGGACGGCGAGGCTGTTCCCATTGAGCCCTACACCATCTCCTGGGATCCCGTCTCGGCGGCCAAGGGGCCATACCGTCACTTCATGCAGAAGGAGATCTACGAGCAGGCTCGCTCCGTCACCGATACCATCCGAGGCCGGGCCGACTTTGACATCGGACGGGTGCGGCTGGAGGGATTGACCATCACCCCGGAGGAAGCCCGAAGCTTGGAGAAGTTGGTCATTGTCGCCTGCGGCACCTCCGCCTATGCTGGATTGGTGGGGAAGTTCATCATTGAGGCGCTGGCCCGGCTGCCGGTGGAGGTGGACTACGGTTCCGAGTTCCGCTATCGTGACCCCCTCATCGACGAGCGGACGGCGATCCTGGCGGTCACTCAGAGCGGGGAGACGGTCGACACGCTGGCGGCGTTGGAGGAGGGACAGCGGAAGGGGGCGCGCTTGTGGGCCATTGTCAACGTCATCGGCAGCCAGGCCCACCGCATCTCCGACGGCCACATCCTTATGCACGCCGGCCCGGAGATCGGGGTCGCCTCGACCAAAGCCTTCACCGCCAGCCTGGTGGACCTCTATCTCTTGGGCTGCTACCTGGGGGAGCTCCGCGGGGTCCTTGAGGGAGAGGAACTCCAACAGCGGGTAGACGATCTGGCGGCCCTGCCGGATATGATCGGCCAGTTGCTGGACCACGGAGATGTCTATGAGCAGTTAGCTCAGATCTTCCACGACCGGGAGCACTTCCTCTACTTGGGCCGGGGCATCAACTACCCTATAGCCCTGGAGGGGGCTCTGAAGCTCAAGGAGATCTCCTACATCCACGCAGAGGGGTATCCGGCCGGGGAGATGAAACACGGTCCCATAGCTTTGATCGACGAGGCTATGCCTGTGGTAGCTATCGCGGTGCGCGACCGCGTCTACGACAAGATGGTCAGTCAAGTTGAGCAGGTCAAGGCACGCGGTGGCATCATCATTGTCCTGACTGCAGAAGGGGACGAGCAGATTGCGGCGAAGGCCGACCACGTCCTGACGGTTCCAGAGACACCGCCTCTGCTATCTCCGGTGGTCAATGTGGTTCCGCTGCAGCTCCTGGCTTACCACCTGGCGGTGCGTCGCGGCTGCGACGTAGATCAGCCGCGGAATCTGGCCAAGAGTGTGACCGTGGAGTAAGGGACGCAGGGACGAAGCTCCGCAGCCAGTGTCGTGTTGGCTGTGCCCAACAGAGGGCGCCAGGCAGGAAACGCAGTCGGCGATTGCACCCTCCCGCCTGTACTCGCGCAGTCCATTCGCTTGTCCTGTCGCTCCTCTCTAGAGCGCCGGGCTGGGAGAGCCTGGTCTAGCCTGTAGGTAGATTGTCCGGTCTATGTGAAGTATGCAAGAGGAAGCCTTGCGAGGGAATAGAACCCTTCGCAAGGCTTCCTGGTTCCCGGTGCGATTGCGCCCGGAATGGCTCTTAGTAGGTGACGACGCGGGGCAGGGTCTTTGCCTGTTTCACCCAGGCGACCACCATATCCCGGTTGGGTGGTCGGCGGACCAGACGTTTCTGCTTGTTGACCTCCATCATTCTGGTGTGCAGGTTGGCCGGATTGCGTTGCGCCAGCTCAGCTACGGTGTCTACCCCGGCAGCTTCCAGGAGATCGCTGTACTCCTCGCCCACACCGCGGATCCGCATCAGGTCGGCGCGATTGATCCACTCCAGGATGTAGTGTCGGCCGATGCCGGTCTTCTCCTCCAGTCTCCTTCGCCCCTCCGGCGTTGCCCCCGCGCGGAGGAGGGCCTCGGTGGACCTGATATCCACCGCGCGCAGCTTCTCGGCGTACTTAGGACCAATGCCCTCGATTGCCTCTAGCTTCGCCATCGTAACCCTCCTTTTGCTCCACTCACTTGGGTTTACGTGAAACCTACTCGCTCGATGCTGTCCCGGTGAGAACCTGGGCGCAGCTGAGGAGCGCCTGGGGCTACTCATTCGCATCCAGGGGAGGGAGATCCTCCAGTCTCTTCAGGCCGAAATGCTGTAGGAAGGAGAAACTCGTGCCGTACATGATGGGCCGCCCCACTCTCTGTGCTCGCCCCATGTTCTCGATCAGACCCGCAGACAGCAAGGTGCGCAGCACGCTGTCGCAGCTAACTCCCCGAACGACCTCGATCTCCGGTCGGGAGACAGGTTGGCGGTACGCGATGATGGCCAGCGTCTCCAGAGCGGCAGGCGAAAGCCGCCTTCGGTTGCCCAATCCCAGGAACCGCTCCACGTGAGAGGCCGCCTCGGGCGCGGTGACCAGCTGGACGCGAGTGGCCATCCGCTCCAGCCGCAGACCGCGATCCTGCAGCGTCTCCTCAAGGTTCTGCAGCGCCTGCTCAACCTCTCGCTCGCTCACCTCAAGTGCCTTGGCAAGCTGCCCTACCGACACGGGATCGTCGGCCACGAAGAGCAGGTTCTCAATCAGTGCAGGTAGTTCCAATGCCCGTCTCACTCCTCAGCTACTGTGGGCTCGGGCGGAGGGGCCTCTGGTCTTGGAGGCGGCGTGGCCTCTGGTTTTGGGGGCGCCGGGGCTGCGTGTACCGTTACCTTGGGGGGAGTGGTCAGTTTGATCCCCACACGCTCTTCCACCGCCCGCCGTACTGTCTCCACGATTTGCGAGGCCCGTGCAGGGACTGGGCTGTCTCCCTTCAGGTCCACGTTCACCTTGACCACCACTCCTCCTCTCTTGGCCGAGACACGTGGACGGGTGCGCAAGACGTTCGGCAGCTGGCTCACATCGTATGCGATGCGCTCGCTAACGGTCTTCAGGCTGACCTCTACCTCTCCTCCGCCCACCTTCTGCAGGCGAACTGTCCTGGGCTGCCGGCGACGAAGCTCCAGCACTAGGACGGAGATGCAGAGTGCGAGCCAGATCAGGGCAGCCAAGATACCAAGAGACAGCCGGACATACCAATCCACCGGGTCCAGTGAGTCAGCCACTTGTATCATCCATCCCCCCACTGCGCCCAGGATCGGGATTGGCGCCACGAACACCGCAGTGCCGATGGGAATCGCCAACAGCACTACCACTACAACCATGACGCGGTTGAAAGTGTTCATCTTCCCTCCTTTGCTTTCACAGCACCTTGGCTCACTTTGCGATGACAATTCTATTATAGCACAACTTCCTTGCCCGGCCCACTCTTGGGCAAGGAGGACGACGGGCTGTCAGGCTTGACCGACCCGTGGTCAGGTGGGGCGAGGCGGCCGATCAGGTCGTGCTCCAGTGCTCTGGTGATACGCACCGACACCATCTCTCCGACCGGTGTCTGCTCCTCCACCAAGACCAGTCCGTCGATCTCCGGAGCATCTCGGTAACTGCGGCCAACGCTCAGTCCATCTCCTTCTCCCTCGATCAGCACGTTCAAGGTTCGTCCCACCAAGGCCCGGTTCCTCTCCAGGGAGATCGGCCCCTGGGCCTTCATCAGCCGTGCACGGCGATCCTCTTTCAACTCCGGTGACACGTCGTCGCGAAGGGCCGCTGCCTCGGTTCCCTCCTCACAGGAGTAGGTGAAGACCCCCACGCGGTCGAAAGTCACTTCCTTCGCAAAGTTCACGAGCGTCGCAAACTCCTCCTCCGTCTCTCCGGGGTATCCCACGACGAAGGTGGTGCGAATGGCCATCTCGGGCATCTGCTCTCGCATCGTCGCTATCGTGCGCCGCACCCACTCCATGTTGGCCGGTCGCCGCATCCGCTGCAGGACGGCTGGATGGGCATGCTGTAGGGGGATATCCAGGTACGGCAGCACCTGAGGATGGCGTGCCATCGCCTCAATCAGCCGTGGGGTGACAGCGCCGGGAAAGGCATACATCAGCCGGATCCAGGCAACCTCCGGTACGCGCTCCACGATTCGCTCCAGCAACTCTGCCGTCCCATCCTCTATTCCCAGATCTCGCCCGTAGGCGGTTGTGTCCTGGGCGATCAAGATGATCTCCTTCACCCCCTGTCTGGAAAGCAGGGCAACGTCCTCCAGAATGCGCTCAGGAGGGCGACTGACCGCAGGGCCTTTGATGAAAGGGATGGCGCAGAAGGCGCAGGCGCGGCTGCAGCCGTCAGCGATCTTGAGGTAGGCACTGGCTCCCTGGATTGCCACCCTCGGCACGCCTTGCTCGTCCTGCCCGACGGTGGAAGCGGCTGGCAGATGAATCACGGTATCGCGGTCCTCAACCCCCACCAGTCGCTGAGCGACGTCCGGCACGTCCATCCACCGCCGTGTGCCCAGCAGCCCATCCACTTCCGGCACCGCTGTCAGGATCGTCTCCGCGTCGCGCTGGGGCCAGCATCCAGCGACCAGCAGTGCCTGGTTCGGTCGCTTCGTCGCTGCAAGTCTCTGCAGCGCGGCCAACGATTCCTCTCGCGCCGGCTCAATAAAGCAGCAGGTATTGACGATGATCAAGTCGGCCTTGCTTGGCGCCTCTACTGCCCGGTAGCCGGTTCGCTCCAGCAGGCTCGCCATTCCCCGGGCATCCACCATGTTCTTCGCGCAACCCAAGGATAAGATGAAGTACTGTCTTGGGCGATGTCGCTCTTCCTTGCTCTGCCTAGTCATCTGTGGTATCCTCTCGGCGAAGTCCAGAATCGGGCGTTCGGGAACTTCCGCGATGCCAAAATGTGAAACTTACGACCTGAGATCGTCACTCCTCGCGGCTCTGGTTTCCGTGGCGCTGACGCTCCTTCTCTACGGCGACGCGCTGGCCCTTCCACTCTACTCGGATGATCTGCTCCAGGTCCCGTGGGTAGAGCAGACTGACCTGCCGGATTCCTGGCGCACCGTGGGGCCGTATCGTGACTATCGACCGCTCCATTTCTCTCTGTGGAAGCTTCTCTACCTGCTGACGGGCGATCTGACGCCGAAGCTTCTCCACGGCCTCAATCTCGCTGGCCACATCCTCTGTGGCACGTTGGTCGGCCTGCTGGCCAAGCGATTCTGGCGAAGCCGGCTGGTCGCCCCGCTGGCGGCTGCGTTCTTCGTCGTGTTTCCCTCTGCCTTCGACGCTGTTCCCTGGGCCGTCGCGTTCTCATATCCGCTGGCTACCGCCCTGGCACTCGGAGCTCTGCTGACCTATCTCCACGCCCACGTCTCGGGCTTGCTGCTTCATCATCTCCTGGCGGTGTTGATGACGGCTCTGGCCGGCTTCTCCTACGAGGGCGGCGTGATCACCGGGGCGATGATCCTGCTCACCGAGTTGACGGTCCACCGAAGGGGAGGGCGCCGATGCTCCCCCTGGCCCCTGGTCCACCTGGCCGCTTCAGGATTACCTATGCTCGCCGCGGCACTGATTCGCCCTCAGGGGACCGCACTCGCTGGCCTGGCCTGGCCCGACGTGATCCGCAGCGCCACTTATGCTCTCCAGGCGCTCGTATTCCCGACAGCTCCCTTGGCCGGTCTCCTCACCAACCAGGGGCTGAACCCCGTCCTGGCAGTCGTGCTGGCAGCGCTGCTCACACTGGCGGCGGTGGGGTGGGGCGTGTGGCGCGGCCTGATCCCCGGCGGGCTCTTCTTGGCATTTGGCTGGTGGGCCTTGTGGTGCCTGCCGCCCATGCTTGCCCTGCGATTCGCCTGGTTGAGCAACGCCCCTCGTACTCTCTACCCGGCAGCTGCGGGAGTCGCTCTCCTGTGGTCCTGCGCCGTTGGAGGCAGCGCCCCCCGCTGGGGTCCTCCTGCTCTTGTGGCTTTGAGGGTGATTCTGGCTGTGGCCTGTCTTGTTCCTGCTGCCTGGTTCGTAGCTGGCCGGATGGCGCTCCATCGGCAGGCAGGTGATCTTCTGTGGGAGGTGGTCGCTGCCGCCGAGGTCGATGGGCCGCTCCTAGTTGTTAATCTACCCAGCCGCATCACACCGCCTGAGCGGCTGTACCCGCTGGGTCACGAGGGCATCATTCCGCTACCGTCCCGCGTAGGCGCGGGCGATTTGGTGGCGGCCCACACGGGTCGGAAGGATGCCGCTCTCGAGCGCGCCTGGGGCCCGGTCCTGCAGCCGATGCCCTATGCCGTACAGCCCCTTGGCGATCCCCTCACCCTTGAGGACGTCAGGGCCGCCGGGCGGGTCGCTCTGGTGGTCTACCGGCCCGACCGGATCGATCTTGAGGATGCCGGGGCGGTCCTATCTCACTGGGAGACCAGGGACAGGCTGGCCTGCTTCGGTGAGAAGGTCGCACTGCTTTCAGCTTCCTGCACCCGCACCGGGTCGGGTCGGGTGATTCTCTCCACGGTGTGGCGGCTGCTTGAGCCGCTCGAGGAGCGACCTACAGTCTTTGCCCACCTGGTCGGTGAAGGCGGCGTGCTGCTCTCCCAGGGTGATGGCGATCCGCTGCGCGGTCTCTATCCCTTCCATCTGTGGCGAGCCGGCGAAGTGGCCCGGGATGTGCGTGCCTTTGAGAGTGTCCACTACGGACCGGCGACCGTAGCCCTGGGGGTCTGGGATCCGACGTCGGGAGCGCGGTGGAAGGCTGTTGGGGTGGATGGAGAGCCACTGCCCGACGACATGTTCCAATGCACAGTCCGTGACTAGGGGACTGCCTCGCCTTTCACTCCTCGCATATCACCGTCCTCAGCGCATAGAAGCAGAGCGTGACTCCACCATACTCGCGCTGATCGAAGAGCACCAGGTTCTCCAGCAGCAGATCCTCATACTCGCTCGGGTCAATCTGGGCGATCGCCCAGCCGTCGCGCTCCAGCCATCCCGTCCGTGCGTCTAGCTCATAGAGGGTTCTTGCCCACAGACCCTGGTACTGGGGCGGGGCGATGAACACGAAGTCGAAGGGTCTCGGCTCTCGATCTAGGAATTCAAAGACGTCGGTCCCCACCACCTCTGCTGCCTCAGCCAAACCTGTGTGATCCAGGTTGTCCTGGATAGTGTGCAGCG